>NZ_JBAURZ010000292.1:0-2755 GCF_049581445.1 Paraburkholderia sp.
GGCGCAGCGTTACACCGACGCCGTGCGGCGCGGCGCGGTCCTTGTGTGCGTGAATGCGGCAAGCGAATCGCACGCCGAGCTCGCGCGCGACACGCTAACCAGGCTGGGCGCGACGGACGTCGGCGAACGTCTGCCGGGCTGGGACGCTGACCTGCAAGATCCGGACATTGGGCGCGAGCATTCGATGCTCGACGAGCTTGGGATGGGTGCAACCGCTCCACGGGTGGATGCGATCCCGCCGGCCGCTGATCCGCTGCGTACTCCGCCAGTTGACTACCGAACGGAAAGCCGGCTTGACGATGCACCCAGATCGCAGCCGCTCAGCGAAGCGGCCACCTTGAACACCATCGCCGCCGGCAGTGCGCCGGGATTTGGCGCTGTCTTCATGCCGGTCGACACGGCGCCGGCTGCAAGACGCCCGGACGCCACGGTGGGTGAAGCGATGCCGGACGAGTTCCTCGAATATGAGGAGGACTTCCGCAACCACTACGACGAACTGTACGCGAGCGGCGACGAGCGCTATGAGGATTACGTCCCAGCCTATCGATACGGCGCCGCCATTGGGCGAGACGCACAGTACCGCGACCGTCCGTGGGACGACGTCGAACCGGAAGCACGGCGTCACTGGGAATCCACTTCGCCGGGCAGCGCGGACACGTGGGAACGCTTCAAGGCGGCGGTGCGTCACGGCTGGGATCGCGTGACGGGACATCATCACGTTTAGGCCGAAGAAGTCATTGTTGAGGTATCGAATGGACGCCTGGACACCGGCGGCGCGACGCCGCCGGTACGGGTAGTCCGGCAGATCGAAGCATGAATGATGGAAAACTCCCGCGCCTCGGTACAGAAAAACACGAGGCGCTCTCGTTCCGCCGACGCTGGCCGGTGGATAACCCGGCGCGCCCGGAAGTTATCCACAATTTCACTGAATAACCTTGTGGATAACTGGGAGGTTTGCCTTTCCTGTCAAGCACGCTTTCGGCTTGAGACGAATTAAGGCAAACGCCCGTTTTCTTAAGAATCCGTTGTTTTCCACCGAGGATCCGGCGATGAGTCTCGATTGCGCAGATTAATCGCGTGATGAACCACCGACAAATCCCGCATCATTCCGGCACTGCAATATCCCCATCCACCAGCTTCAGACCGTACTCCTGCGCGAACTCCTCTGCATCCTGCGCGCTCGTGAAGAACGGCATATCGGCGTGGCCCTGGAACGGGTAAATCACCCGCGCGTCGCTCAGACGCGTGACCTTGAGCGTGGGCACATTGCCACTCGAGGTACGGCGCGACGACACTGCGACGTGATAATTCTCTCGCCCTGGGCGTGATGGCTGCTCGTGCGCCGCTTGACGACGCGCTATGGTGGAATCGGGCATCGCTACTCGACTCATAGGCCCACGATCGATTGACCCGCCACCATACCGTCGATGACCTGTTCCGCATAATTCGCCGACGCCATACGCGCGCCGCCCGTGGTGCTGAACGGAGACGTACTGGGTACGCGAAACACGCGGCTTGTCGACGGCATATTGTCCGTACCGCGCCGGCTGATTTTTACCGCGGCATCGAAGCCGGCATCGTAGTGACGCGCACCATCCGCACTACGCGGCTGATGCGGATAGACCAACGGATAAATCTCTAGTCCGCGGTAGCTTCGAATGGTGTTGTTCATGCAAGTCCTCCGATTGATGACGTGCCTCGTGGGCAGCGCTGCGGCGTAAGCGGGATCCGGTCTGGATCAGAAGCGATCGATGCGTGCAAGCGAGCATCGCCGCGACATGCCAACGCAGCGGCCAGTTAAATACATCGGGAAGAAAGGGATCCTGTTCGATCCGGGGAGCGCAGTGAGGCGTGGCTTTCGCTAGCGGACGTAAGCGCGCGAGAGATCTTGCAAGTGGCTGGCTCACTGTAGCACGTATGGGCGTCGAACCCGGGACATTTCGGATAGACGGTTAGCGGTGCGACTCGCGTAGTTACGCGGCGTGCAGCGAGATCGGGGGTGGGTGGGAAAGTCCCGCAGTGAGTTCAGTCGAAACATCAAGAGCCGTGCGCGCCTTCGCATGAAAAATGGGCGCCGTAGGGGCGCCCATTTTTGGCGATTCTGGCGAACCGAGTGGCGCCTTCAGCGTGGCCTTACGCTTGCAGTTGCAAGTCTTCTGGCCGCTAACGGCTTTGCGCCAATCCAACTCACTCTCTCAGCGACCAAAGAACACGTTGCAATAATTTGCCGGACCTTGGCATTGCGCCGGGGAGGAGGAAGACGGGGCAGCGGCATCGGCGACGCCCGAAAAAATAACCAGCAGAGTGGCGGAAGCGATCAGGGTGGCAACAACGCGTTTCATGGTGACAGTCCTCGACTCAGTGAAAATTTCGCGATCACGGCGCGATCGATGGCTGGAGAATATCTACGAAGCATCAACGCAGAAACAGCAAAGTCGCGAAGATACTCTGTCCTAAAGTGCAATAATCGAATCGGAAAACGGTGGCGCAATCGCGCCGCACCGCGCCAGGCGGCGCCGCGAAGGGAAAGGTCCGAACTTTTACTTCAATTTTCGCAAAAGTAAATTTCTTCGGCCGCGGTCTGTCATAAATGCGGCGGCGCTCCGACTTAAACTGATTAGGACCACCGCTTATTAGCGGGTCCATGTCCGATCCTGATTCGCGCGCAGCGAACCATGCGAGAGAATTGGCCGCATGCGCAATTCGGGCACCCACAAAAACATTCAGTCATGAAGACGACCAACGTTGCAGAAGC
>NZ_JBAURZ010000293.1:0-5750 GCF_049581445.1 Paraburkholderia sp.
AGGCCAGGAGGCCCAGCGCTTCCGGCTCCTGCGGCAGCAGCCCGGCCGCGAGCCGCGCCAGAAACATCGCTTCATCAGTGAGATCGCGGCGTGCGACATCGGTCCCGCCCGGATCCGTCCAGCCCTCCGTAAAGGCGGCGTAAATGGCGTCCAGCACAGCGTCGAGCCGCCCGGCAAGCTCCTCACGCTCGGGGATGCTGAACGGAATGCCGGCCTCGCGGATCTTGCTTTTGGCTCGCACGAGGCGTTTACCCATTGCGGCCGGAGACATGAGGAACGCAGACGCGATCATCTTCGCATCCAGCCCAAGCACCACTTGCAGCATCAACGGCGCGCGGATCCCCGCCTCGATCGCAGGATGCGTGCAGGCGAACATCAGTGCGAGACGATCGTCGGGGATGTCGGCGTCCGCCGCGCCGTCGTCGAACTCCTGCCCGAGGAGCAACAACTGCACGGCGGCAGCTTCGCCCGTGCGGCGGCGCCTGGCGACGTCGATCATCTTTCGCCGCGCCACGGTGAGGAGCCACGCTTCCGGGTTCGACGGACAGCCGTTGTGCGGCCAACTGGACAACGCCGAGGCAAACGCCTCCGATAGTGCATCCTCGGCAGCCGCCACATCCCGCGTACGGGCCGCGAGAAAAGCGAGGAGCTTGCCAAAGCTGCGGCGCGCGACCGCGTCCGCCGTGTCGCGCGCGTTCATGTCATCGTTGGCCAAGCTCATGCGTTCACACCTCGCCTGAGATGCGGTTCACTGCTCACCCAGCAGCGTGCCAGAGCGGACGCACCTCGACCACGCCGTGACTCGCGGTTGGGCAACGAGCCGCCCACGAGAGGGCGGCATCGAGATTGGGCACGTCGATGAGGTAGTAGCCCCCCAGTTGCTCTTTCGAATCCACATAGGGTCCGTCGAGCACCTGCGACTTGCCGTCCGCGATACGTACGGTCGTCGCAGCCGTTGTCGGCTGCAGACGCCCCCCGCTCACGAGCGCACCCGCCGTCTTCAATGCCTCCGTATACGCGGCATAGGCAGCCACGCCCTGTTCCTGCTCGGTCTTCGTCAGGCTGGTCCAGCCGCCTTCATTCGCATAGAGCATCAGCATGTATTGCATTTGGAATCTCCGTCATGGGTTGTCGGTGGGCAAAGTGCTCCACCTGACCAATGACGCTCGAACCCCTGCGATTTGGACATTCGCCATTTCAATGATGACAGGTTCGATGCGGCATACGCTATTTCCGCGTCAGGTGTCAGGTTGTCACGTTGGCGCGAGGGCCGCCAGATGCTCGTCATCAGACGTTCACGAGACGATCGTAGGGAGCCGCTTCCTGACCCTGGCGCTCGACGCAAGTCGTTAGGCCTTGTCCAACGCCTGCCCGCATGCGTCGTCGAGCACTCATGCGGCGACGGACAAGGGCAGGCATCGAACAACGCTTAACGATAGCGCCAGTAGGGCAACGCCATCAAAAGCAGTCGTTCTAGTTCGATTCGCAGGACCGTGCGAGTGACTGCAATGTCCGAATACAAAGGGTCGACGACTGGCGCCCTGAAGCGCGTCGGCGGCGCCCATCTTGCGTTCGCCAACGGGTGCCCCTCGTCAGCGTCCAATCGCATTTACGGTGTCGCAAATCTCCACTAATAGTGGCGTGAATCTCACCATTACTGTCGTCCGCAAATTTCACCCCCGCAGATGCTTGCCGCTCCCTTCGCCCTCTGTACCGGAATTCATCAGCGAATCTGTACCGTTACTGTACCGGCCCGTGTCGATAAACTGCATCAAAGCACATCGACACCGGAGCCTGCCATGTCATTTGATTTCCTGAGCGCATTGCCCGCCGGCATCCTCTTTGCCCTCGTCACCAGCATCACGCCGGGACCCAACAACACCATGTTGCTGGCTTCTGGCGTCAATTTCGGCTTTCGTCGCACGCTGCCGCATCTGTTCGGCATTAGCGCCGGCGTCGTTTTGCTGATGCTCTCGGTGGGTTTCGGTCTTGGCGAGGCGTTCACGCGGTTTCCGGTGCTTTACTCCGCGCTGGAAATCGCCAGCGTCACCTATCTGCTGTATCTGGCGTGGAAGATCGGCACCTCGGGCGAAGTCAAACTGCGCAAAGGCGAACGCCGTCCGATGAAATTCTTCGAAGCCCTCGCCTTCCAATGGGTCAATCCGAAAGCATGGATGATGGTGCTGACCGCCGCCACCACAATTCATGTGAGCGAACGCTTCGGCAGCAATGTCATGCTGATGGCACTGTTGTTCTACGTCGTGGGTTTTCCGTGCATCTGCCTGTGGGCCGGGTTCGGCACCGCGATGCGCGAGGTGCTCGCTGATCCGAAGCGTCTACGTCTTTTCAACGTGGGGATGGCGTTGCTGCTGGTTGGGTCGCTTTATCCGATTGCCGCGCGCTGGTTGAGTTAGGTAGTGGGCGTCGTGCTGGCGACTGATGCGATTCGCGGCGGTTCGACCTTACTCCTTACGCCGCGACATACCACCTTGTACGACGACATACGGCGATCAGTCGCCTACCTCCAACAATCACACACTCAGCGACCGCGCCTCGGCAAATTACGAATTTTAGTGGTATACCCGCCAGCACCACCGCGATTGCTCCTGCTCTCCCGCCTCTTGTTGTACGATAACCTATAACGAGATTGCCCAGGCATGGGACCGGAGACTAGACTCAATGGCGCACATAGACGAGGCAGCACGACGAACCTCATCCGGGCCGCGTCCGGACACCCCGGCCTTTCCGACCGGCCCGGGCACGAAGCCCGCCATCACGTCACAGGGCCGCGACGAAACCGCTACCCGCGCACGCTGGCTCGTTCTCTTCATCCTGTTCGCCGTCACGACGGTCAACTATGCGGATCGCGCCAGCCTCTCCATCGCCGGCAACGCGATGCAGCACTCGCTAGGGCTGACACCGGTGACCATGGGCTATGTGTTCTCCGCGTTCGGCTGGGCCTATGTGATCGGACAACTGCCGGGCGGACGTCTGCTCGACCGCTTCGGCACCAAACGCGTCTACGCAGTCAGCCTGTTCACATGGTCGATCTTCACGTTCGCGCAGGGCCTCACGGCTGGATTGACCGCAGCAGCCGCCGTCGCGGTGATGTTCTGTTTGCGCTTCGCCATGGGCCTCGCCGAAGCGCCTGCCTTTCCTGGCAATAGCCGCCTGACGTCGTCGTGGTTCCCGCGCGCCGAACGCGGTACGGCAGCCGCGATTTTCAACGCCTCGCAATACTTTGCCGCAGTGCTTTTCACGCCCATCATGGGATGGCTCGTGCATTCATTCGGCTGGCCATCCGTGTTCATGACGATGGGCGTGCTGGGCACGCTAATGACCGGCATCTGGCTGAAGACCATCTATGCGCCAAGGGACCATCCGCGCGCAAACGCCGCAGAGTTGCGTGCGATCGAAGCCGGTGGTGCGCTTGTCGATCTTGAAACGCGCGAAGACAGCGTCACGGCGAACGCAGCAACGAAAGCACCTCCCAAAGTCGCGCTTGGCGCATCGATTCGCGAGATGCTCGGCAGCCGGATGCTGCTCGGCATTTTTATCGCGCAGTACTGCATCAACGCCCTCACCTATTTTTTCCTCACGTGGTTTCCGATCTACCTCGTCCAGCAGCGGCACATGTCGATCCTGAAGGCTGGGTTTGTGACGTCGATTCCCGCCATCTGCGGTTTTCTCGGCGGCGTGCTCGGCGGTGTGATTTCCGATGCAATGCTAAAGCGCGGACACAGTGCGAGCATCGCACGTAAAACACCGATCGTCATCGGCATGCTGCTGTCCACCTGCATGATTGCGTGCAATTACGTCGACTCGGAAGTGCTGGTGGTCGCCATCATGGCGGGTGCGTTCTTCGGCAAGGGGATTGGCGCGCTCGGCTGGGCTGTCGTGTCGGACACGGCGCCGGTCGAAGCCGGCGGCGTCTGCGCTTCGCTCTTCAACGCGTTCGGCAATCTCTCGAGCATCACGACGCCCATCATCATCGGCTATCTCGTGCAGAGTTCGGGCTCGTTCAACTCGGCACTGGTTTTCATCGGGGCAAACGCGGTGGTCGCGGTGCTGTGCTATGTATTCGTGGTCGGCGACATCAAACGTATGGTGCTCACGCGCGCAATGACCACTCGGTAAATGGAAGGAGACTCAACCCGATGAAACAACTGCTTGTGTGGGTCGCAGCCAGCCTCGTTTGCGCGGCCGCGTACGCTGCCTCACCGGATGAAAGCGCCGTCGACGATGCGATGAATCGTCTGAGTGCCGCGATGATCGCTGGCGACGCGCAGAAGATGAAAGCGCTGACCGCCGATACGCTCACCTACGGACATTCGAGCGGAAAGGTGCAGGATCAGGCAGCGTTTATCGATACGATCGCGAGCGGCCAGACGCGCTACAAACGCATCGACCTCAGCAATACGGTGACGACGGTGACCGGCGATAACGCAGTGGTGCGGGATCATTTCTCGGGCACCACAGAGTCTGCGGGCAAGGTCGCGGAGGTGGATTTCGACGTGTTACTGGTCTGGCAAAAACAGAACGGCGAGTGGAAGCTGCTGGCTCGCCAAGGGTACAAGCACTGACGGGCGCAATCGCTCACCCGCAGAGCTAGGCGCCGATCCGTTCGACAAACCGCCACAACGCATCATCCGTCGAGTACGGCGCGTTGAAGCGAAACCACGCGCTCGCCGCATCGTGCGGACGGAAATACGAACCGGGCGCGAGCCAGATGCCGTGCGACAACGCGGCCGTGGCCACTTCAGCGGCCCGCTCGGCTTGAATCGGCAGACGCGCCCATAGAAACAGTCCCGCGCGTGGACGGTGAAACACCTCGAGCCCAAGCGCGTCGAGCCGATCTTCGACCACCGCGTGAGCAGCCTTCAGGCGTTCGTTGACGTCCTCCACATGGCGCGCATAGCGCCCTTCCAGCAGCACCTTGTCGACGATCCGCTCAATCGTCTCGGACGACGTCAGCCCCACCGCCATCTTGGTGCGTGCCAGTTCGCGCAGCACGTCGCGCTCGGCGACGACATAGCCGCAACGCAGACCGGGCGTGACCGTTTTCGAAAAGCCACCCACGTACAGCACGCGCTGCAAGCCCTCCATTGCCGCAAAGAGCGGCGCGCCAGGTGGCGCCAGTTCCCGGCTCACGTCGTCCTCGATCACCCACATGCGCGCACGTTCAGCAATCTGCAGGACACGAAACGCCGCCGCCATGCCGAAGGTTGCCCCGGTCGGGTTTTGCAGTGTCGTATTGACGAACATCGCCTTGGGCCGATGCAGTTGCACCAGTGTCTCGAGCACCTCGGTATCCACGCCGGCCGGCGTGCGCGGCACACCATGTACTTCGAGGCCGGCGAGTTTGAGAATCTGCAGCAGATTGCAGTAGCCGGGATCTTCGACGAGCACCACATCGCCTGGGCGCAGCAGCGTGCGTACGATCAGATCGAGCGCCTGGGTCGCCCCTTGCGTCAGCAACACGTTCGAGACGTCGACCGGCAAGCCATGCCGGTCGAGCTGCGCCGCGATCCGTTCACGCAGCGGCGCAAAGCCGTACGGGTGGCCGTAATCGCCCATGCGCGGTCCCGGAACACGGCTCATCGCCCGTAACGCGTGCTGCAGTCCGCTTTCGTTGATCCATTCGTTCGGCAACCAGCCGCCGCCCGCCTTGATCGGCATTGAATGGTCGGCGAACACGTCGGACAGCAGCCACGTCGCGGTGAGGCTCGGCGGTTGCCAGTCGGTGGCGC
>NZ_JBAURZ010000294.1:0-60758 GCF_049581445.1 Paraburkholderia sp.
GGTACGCACCACGCGCCGCGTCAGCGTCACCGAGGCCGGCCGGTCGTTCTATGAGGCGAGCCGGCAAATCCTGAACGTCGCGGACGAAGCGCTTCAGGCCCTCGATCAGGGCGGGGCGTTGCACGGCACGCTGCGCGTCGCCACGGCGATCGACTACGGCGCGATCGTCGTCGCGCCCGCCCTGGTTGCGCTGCGCGAGCAACATCCGGCGCTCAATATCGAACTGGTGTCCGGCGACCGGCTGGTGAATCTGGTCGCGGAGGGCATTGACGTCGCCATCCGTGTAGGGCGGCTGGCCGATTCGAGCCATCGCGCGGTGAAGCTGAGTACTTTCGTCAGATGGCTGGTGGCAAGCCCCGCGTTCATCGCTGCCCATGGCGAACCTGAGACGTGGGCGGCGCTGGCCGGGTTGCCGTTTATTGCCACTGCTGTGCTGCCAAAGCCGCTGATGGTGTCGCTTGAAAACGCGCGGGGCAAGAAGCAGACCGTGCGCTTTAACGCCGGGTTTCTAGCGGATACCGCGCCAGCCTGCCGGGCGGCGACGCTGGCAGGCGGCGGGGTGGCGGCGCTGACTGATTTCTCGATTGGCGAGGACGTTGCGCAGGGCCGCCTGGTCCGCTTGATGCCGGAGTGGGCCACGCCTGCGGCGGGGATTCATGCACTGTTCCCATCGGCTCGTTATACGGCGCCGAAGGTGCGGGTGTTTATCGATGCGCTCAAGGCGCACTTGGGAAGTGAATGATGCCTCAGCTATTGGCCATTCATTACCCGGAGGCAGACTCAGGTGGAGCGGGTGCGGCGCTCATACTGGCTGGTCGGCATAAAGAATCACGACCATAGAACAATTGACAGGCGCACGCGGCTAGAATGCACGCCTGGCCTTGTGCCCGGCACATCAGCGCGGGTGTTGCCGCGGCCCGAGTGCGACATGACATTGCCCCAACGCGGCGCGCATCAGCGAGAGCCGGCACGAGACCGGCCTCATATCTGAAGGAGACACTTAGACACTATGGCAACCCCCGAACAAGCCGGCTCCGTTGCGCAGGCGGGCGGCGCTGGCCGTTCCCCTGGCGCTCAAACCGTCGCAATCGACGCCGGCACCATTTCTGCACGCCTCGACCGTTTGCCCGCCACGCGTTCCATCTGGAAGCTCGTGGTGCTGCTGAGCCTCGGCTTTTTCTTCGAACTCTACGATCTGCTGTACACCGGCTATGTCGCGCCCGGTCTCGTCAAGAGCGGACTGCTGACGGCGACCACACATGGTCTGTTCGGCACGACGGGCGTGGCGAGTTTCATTGGCGCGCTGTTCGCGGGGCTTTTCATCGGCACGATCGCCTGCGGCTTTCTCGCCGATCGCTTTGGACGTCGCGCGGTCTTCACGTATTCGCTGCTTTGGTACACCGTGGCCAATGTCGTGATGGCCT
This sequence comes from Paraburkholderia sp., assembly GCF_049581445.1. GTDB lineage: Bacteria > Pseudomonadota > Gammaproteobacteria > Burkholderiales > Burkholderiaceae > Paraburkholderia. The sequence continues at coordinate 1,425 of NZ_JBAURZ010000294.1, forward strand.
TTCAGGACAGCGCCACGGGACTCAATTTCTGGCGCTTTCTCGCGGGTGTCGGGATTGGCGTCGAACTGGTGACGATCGGCACGTACATCTCCGAACTGGTCCCCAAGCAGATTCGCGGCCGTGCTTTTGCCTGTGAGCAGGCGGTCGGCTTTACGGCGGTGCCGGTGGTGGCATTCCTGTCGTATCTGCTGGTGCCGCGCACACCGTTCGGACTCGACGGCTGGCGCTGGGTGGTGCTGATCGGCGCACACGGTGCGCTGTTCGTCTGGTGGATCCGGCGCGCGTTGCCGGAGAGCCCGCGTTGGCTCGCTCAGCAGGGACGCCTCGACGAAGCCGACCGCGTGATGAGCGCGCTTGAAGCGAAGGTGCGCAGCGAATACGGTCGCGAGTTGCCGCCCACCGCGCCGCCGATGCCGGTCGCGCCGCGCGGCAGTTTCCACGACATGTGGGTGCCGCCGTATCGCAGCCGCACGCTGATGATGACGATTTTCAACGTGTTTCAGACGGTGGGCTTTTACGGCTTTGCGAACTGGGTGCCGACGCTGCTGATCAAGCAGGGCATCACGATTACCACTAGCCTGATGTATTCGAGCGTCATTGCGCTGGCCGCGCCGGTCGGGCCGATCATAGGTCTCTTTATCGGCGATCGCTTCGAGCGCAAGACGGTAATTGTCGTGATGGCGGCCGCAAATATTGTCTGCGGCCTCTGGTTCAGTCAGGCATCAGGAGCCGTACTGCTCGTGAGCCTCGGCATCGGTCTGACGTTGGCGAACAACATCATGTCGTACAGCTTCCATGCGTACCAGTCGGAACTGTTTCCGACCAGCATCCGGGCGCGCGCAGTGGGCTTCGTCTACTCGTGGAGCCGCTTTTCGGCAATCTTCACGGCGTTTCTGATTGCCGCAGTGTTGAAGGGTTTCGGTACGACTGGCGTGTTCGTGTTTATCGCCGCTGCGATGCTGATCGTGATGTTGGCGATTGGTTTGATGGGGCCGCGCACCAATGGACTCGAACTCGAGAAGATCTCGCGGTAGGGACGAGTGCCCCTTGGTCGCTTACTGCGCAAGCGACGTTGCTGCGGGTTGAAAATCTTCCGCATCGACGTCGTAGCCCGAAGGCTCCCAGCGAATCGCCAGCAAGGCGACGAGGCCGGCTAACGGCGCAATCGCGATGATCCAGAACACACGGGTGGTCAACGCGGCTGCCAGCACGGGGAATAGAAACAGCGAGAGCGTGGAACTGGCGCGCATCAAGGTCTGGTTGAAGCCCACGCCGACGCCACGCAACGAAGTCGGATAGCTTAGCGACGCGAAAGTCATTGAATGCGACCCGGGTCCGATTCCCTGGCCCAGCAGAAAAGTTGCCAGCAGCGCGACGGCGGCCACCACCTCAGGCGTTGCGGCAGGCCGGCCAACAATCGCGAGGCCGACCAGCGCAATGAACTGCAGCACGTAGCCGATCACTGTGAGCTTCCAGGCGCCAACCTTCGGCACGATGCGTACCGAGATCACGCCGCCCACGAACGCGAAGCCGAGATTGAGCACCAGCGAGGCGAGAATGGTCGTCAGCATCGATTGAGCGAGAAAGCTCGAGATGATGACAGGCAAGCCGAACGCCACCGCGTTGTAGGCAAACGACGACGCGATGCCGATCACGGTGGCAAGCACAGTGCGTCGCAGATAGACGCCGCGCAACAACGCTCCATAGTTCTTCCACGAGGCCGTGCGGGTTGGCGTAACTCGCGGTGCATTTTGGGCGTCCGGGGCAACCTGCACGTCGATCCCATATGAGCGCTTCAGGATGCGCGCCGCACCGGCCAGGTCACCCTGATTGGCCGCCCACACCGGCGACTCGCTCATATAGCGGCTGCGTACCGCGATGATCGCGAGTGCGGGGACCGCGCCGAATCCGAGGATCAGACGCCAGAGCAGAGCCGCGTGGCTGGCGGGCAACGTTGCATAGAACGCCAGCACAAGGAGGTAGGAGATGCTGATGGCTGCGTACCACACGGGGCACCACATGGCGACGCGAGCGGCCTTGTTGCCGCGGCCCGACAGACGTGAGAATTCCGCGAGAAAGGCCATCGCAACTGGCAGGTCGATACCGACGCCGAGACCCATGACGAAGCGCGCGCCGCCCAGCACCCACGCGTTCGGCGCAAATGCACAGGCGAGCGCGGCGATCACGAAGAAGAACATGTCGGCCATGAAGACCCGGTAGCGGCCGATCCTGTCAGTGAGAAAGCCGCCGCAGAATGCGCCGACAATGGCGCCGAAGGTGATTGCCGAGGCCACCAGACCGGTACCCGTCGGCGTCAACGAGAACTCGCGCGTCACGTCCTTGAGACCAAAGGCGAGCGCGCCCAGGTCGTAAGCGTCAAGAAACACCCCACCCAGTGCAATCGCCACAACGATGCGTGCGTTGCTGCCCGCCGCCGCGCCCGAGTTGACGAGGTTCGACACATCGGCCGCCGAACGGATGAGCGGCCGGGAGGTGTCGCCGGACTCAACGGAGGAGGCGGAGTTGGGCTGGGAAGCAAGCAGGGTGGACATGCAAAAGACCGGCAAAAGTGCGATCCTACTGCCCGCTCGCTAGCCGGCCAAAGGCATTTTCGTTATTTGCTAATGCGAGGTGCGACGGCGTCAGCGTTGCGCCCGGCCCATCTGCGCGCTTACCGAAGTAAGGAATGGGAAAGATCGTGTAAGGACTTGTGTCCCCGCAGGTCTTATTCGTGGGTTCTAATATCGCCCGCGTGGGGGAATATCGGCGTGGGACAGATTGTGTCCGAGGTGTCTCGACAGCGTCTCCAACGCTTAATCGTGTTAACGGATGCTGCTGCGAATTCTTTACCCCATTGTGCGTTTGTCACGCCAATCGGACTGACAACGAAGAGGAATCGTTGAATACCTTGTTTGTAAGAACCATTTTGCTATCGATCGCCGTGCTGCTCGCAGTGCGCGCGGGTATCGTGCTGCTGGATTCGTCGTCCGCTATGGCCGGTTACGAGCACGTCCTGCAGACGGCCGTGCTCGATACACCCTCCGACCTGGATGGGCCGCTGGATCTCCCCGATCAAGCTCCGGCGGATCTGCGGTCGGCGCACGTTTCACCCATGCCCATTGCCACGAGGCTCGACCTCGGGGCCCGGCCAAAGATCGTCGACATTCGTTCGGCCGTCTACGAGACGCCGTCAGCGGGTGGCTTTGTCAACGTGAGCGAATCCGCGTCGCTGCCGATCGAGGCCGGACTGCTGGGCGACGCACAGGACGATGCGCAATGGTCCGACACGGATGTGGAATCCATGCCGGATTCGCGCGCGGCCGTCGCAGAGTGGCTGGCGGCGCTGGCGCTGCTCGTGCTGGCGGGTGTGGGCGTCTGGCATATGAAGCGTCCATTGCTCAACATGACACGCGCCGCGCGTGAATCGGCCTGCGGGCGCCACTGCGCTTCGACGATCCGCGAAGAGGGCCCCAATGAATTGCGTCGCGTGGTCCGCACATTCAACGAAATGCTGCGGCGTCGCAACGAGGCCGTTGAGGAGCAGGCCGTGGCGCTCGCGGGTCTTGCGCGGCATATGGAAGCTCAGGCGGGCCGCTTGCGCGATCGCGCGCTCGACGTGAGCGAATGGCATCAACGGGTGGCATTTGTCGAGGATATCGATGCGTTCGCGGACATCGCACAGCAACTGCTCGACGTCGTGGGGCGTGGCGAGAAAGGAGAGCAGACGGTGTCCGTGGATAGCTTCCTGCGCGACCGCTATTCGGTGCTGGGCACGATGGATGAAACGCTCTTCAACTGCGATCTGAAGGCGGGCCCGCAATTCGTGATGTCACGTCCGCTGCTGGAGCGCCTGATGACCAATCTCGTCGACAACGCACTTGAGCACGGCGCACCGCCTATCGAGATTCGCACCGCGCGAGATCAGGGTGGCTGGCGGCTCACCGTGCGGGATCACGGTGCGGGTATCGCGGAGCATGCGCTGTCGAGCGCGACGCAGCCCTTCGTGCGTCTGAGTCATGAACCGTGCAGCACGCAGCATTGGGGACTGGGCCTCGCGGTGGTGGCGAGGCTCGCGCGCCGTTGCGGCGCGAACCTCAAATTGAGTAATCATCCTGACGGCGGGTTGTGTGTGCGTCTGGTGCTGCCTGCTACGTGAAGCGGTTGCGGATGCAACAAACCTAGCGTTTCATCTGCAACGCCGCGCTTAAGGTGGCAAAGGTGCCTTCGTCGGTACGATCGAAATTCAATGGCGCGACCGACACCCGGCCCGAGGCCACCACCGCCGTTTCACTATCGGGCGCGTTTTCACGTGGACCGCGCTGAAAGCGCAGCCAATGGTATTCGATGCCGCGCGGATCGACTTGCGGCAAGACCTCGATTCCCTCCACGAGCCCCACGCCTTGCTTTGTCGCGGTAAGCGGCCCGGCTGCCGCGGCATCCACATCGGGGAAATTCACGTTCAGGCAGGTTGGCGCGTCGTGCGCGATCGCGAGTAACTGTCGGATAACTCCCGGCGCCAGCGAGCGTGCCGTGTCCCAGCGGACATTGTCGCGGTCGCTGAACGTCTGGCTCAACGCAATGGACGGCAGTCCGAGCAGCAGCCCCGTCATTGCGGCACCGACGGTGCCGGAAAACATGGTCTCCACCCCAAGGTTGCCGCCGCGATTGATCCCGGAGAGGACCAGCGTGGGCGGCGTATTACCCATCAGATGGCGCGCGGCCATGACCACACAATCGCCCGGCGTGCCCACCACGCCGAAGCGCCGCTCGCCCTGGCGGCTCACGCGCAATGGCGAATGCAGGCTGATGGAGTGGGAGGTGCCGCTCTGGTCGTGCTCGGGGGCGACCACCCAGACCTCGTCAGCGAGTTCGGCCGCGACCGCTTCGAGTACCGCGAGGCCGGGCGCGTCGATGCCGTCGTCATTGGTGAGGAGCACGCGGGGCAATTTGGTGAAGGGGGCGGACATCGCAGGACTCTCCTTGATTTCGGTGGTCAGGAAGGCTCCATTATCCGACCATTCGCTTGCGGACGGCGCCAATGCAGCACCTGCCAGGCGACTTCGTCCTGCGTAATCAGGCACCAAAGCGCCGGACGGGCAGGGCGCTAGTTCGTGTCGTAAAAGCTATGCTGCCCATGTCGATTTGTACGGGTCACGTGCGTCGTGAGGTAAAGCGCTTTGGTGACGACTTTTATCCCGTCGACTTTTCTTTTCCCATTCGAGGTGCCTTGCGATGACACTCAAACTCTATGCTCATCCCTTCTCCGCCTACTGCCAAAAAGTTCTGATCGCGCTGTACGAGAACCAGACCGCGTTCGAGTGGTGTCTGCTGTCGCACGAGAATCCGCAGGCGATGAGCGAACTCGCCGGGCTATGGCCGCTCAAGCGCTTTCCGGTGCTGTTGGACGAGGGCCGCACCGTGTGCGAGGCGACCATCATCATCGAGTACCTTGGGTTGCACTATCCGGGGCCGGTCAAGCTGCTGCCTGCCGATCCCAATGCGGCGCTGGAGGTCCGGAGCATGGACCGCTTCTTCGACAATTACGTCTCCACGCCGTCGCAAAGGATCGTGTACGACAGCATGCGTCCAGAGGCGGAGCGCGACCCGCGTGGCGTCGCCGAGGCCCGCGCGATGCTCGATACCGCGTACGCGTGGCTCGACACCGTGATGGCGCGGCGCGAATGGGCCGCGGGCGATTCCTTCAGCCTCGCCGATTGCGGCGCCGCACCGTTCCTGTTCTATGCCGACTGGACCTCTCGGATCGACCCGTCGTTTGCGAACGTCCTTAGCTACCGCAAGCGCCTGTTGGCGCGTCCGACCTTTGCGCGAGCGGTCGATGAGGCGCGTCCATACCGTCCTCTGTTCCCGCTTGGGGCGCCGGACCGCGATTGAGCCGCGGCGCATTGTTCGCGATCCGGCAACTGTGATTTCGATCTATGGACATAGACTTCCGATAGGAGTCTTCTAAACTGAACTCCAACCAGCGCGGCATTGAAAGACCTGCAGCGCACCCGTTACTCGATACCTGATTGGAGTTTCATCATGAAGACCAAGCTCATTGCAGCCCTGCTCGTCGCGGTTTCAGCATCCTTCGCAGCGCCGGCGTTTGCCAGCGGCTATGGCCCGGCTCCGTTCTATCGTCCGTCGGCTGGCGCACCCGTGTCACAGCGTGGCCAAAGTTCGCAGACCGTCGCCGCCGAACGTAACGACGCGATCGGCACGGCTGTGACCGATTCGTCATACGGTGGTGTGGCTAGCAGTTCGTCCGAATCGGGCGCCCGTCAGATTGCTCCCAACGGACGCAGCCTTTTCGCACACCATTAATCGCCGGGGACGGCGGATACAGGTACGCGGTTTAGCGTGCGTAGGCTGTACCCGCTGGTCGCCGGGTTCGCGGTTGGATCCTGGTTTAGGCCCGGGATTGAACCGAGCATCGGTTCAAACAGTGAGGTGATGCAATGTCCCAGATTCTTGAAGGTGTGGCCATACTTGGTGGTCTGACGCTATACCTGATTCCATCCATCATGGCGGATGCACGTAACAGCCAGGACGCGCAAGCGATCACGCTATTTAACGTTCTGCTCGGATGGACCGTGATTGGCTGGGTTGCGGCGTTTATGTGGGCGCGGCGTCCGGCGGCTGAGAAGCACTTGACGCGTTTGGTGAAAAGGACTCAGCGGGCGGCAGCGCGGGTGACGATTGCAAAGATCGTGGAGCACGCGGCGTATCGCGGGGCGCTGCAGCGCCGCCTGGCGGCTGGCCAACCAGTTTTGCAGCCCATTCCAGTTCGCCGCTGAGGCGAAACCGATCAGGACGGGATGCTCACTGGGCTAGGCGCGAAGTTTCGCGCCTAGCTCGCGTTTTGTTGAGCATCGTCGGCGACAGGGGGACGCGCGGCGCCTTCGAGAAAGCGCCGCGTGGCCTCAAATGACTGCAGCATCTGGTCGGGCCACGGCGTCTGCAGCATGACAGCCTGATGATTTTCAAACGCGCTCGACAGCAGCTTGGTGAGTTCGGGCGACTGCAGGTGCCGTAGCAGCACGCTCACGGCGATCGCGGTCGCCTGGCTCGCGCCAGCGGTTTGTAATTCGGACGTGGTGAGGGCGGCGAGTTGCTTGTTGATATCCATGGCGGTGAAAGTCAAGGTTAAGTCGTTGTCCTGAGGCTGGGGCGGGGCATACCGGCCGGAGCGCTCAGGGCAATTGAAAGAGGGCGAACGGGCACGGACGGACACAGCGGGCATGAACGAACGTGGGCCGCCACGCCGTGCTTTGGCCGTCGGAGCACATCGCACAAGTGCGTCTAACTTCGAAAACGCGTCGCGCTGGAAACGCCAACGGCTACCCAAGGTGGCCGTCGCTTACAGGACGCCGGATTCGCTGCCGTTGCAAGCCTGCCCGACCGGCGGCGCGCTGTTAGCGGTCAGCATTCCGTTTGCCTCAGCTACGGGTTGGCGGGCATGCGGAAGGCATCATACCGTGGGCTCTGATACGGAACAATCCACGGCGCGGCTTGTGGGGGCGCGAGCCTATCTCTCGGAATCAGCGGTGTCGTGGCGAATTGCAGCGTCCAGTTCGTCGAGTTGCAACAGCAAATCGTCGATGGAACAGAGTTGGGTTTTCGTGACGTGCTGGGAGTCGAGCAGCTTGTAGAGGCGCTGGCGCCAATACGTGGTTGGCAGAATAGGTCCACCCAGATCGCCGCATAACGACGGTCTCATGACACGCGTGATATGCGCGATGTCTTGATCGATTAACGTAAGCATCTCCAGCCCCCCGTATCCGCGCGTACTTGGATCAGCGTTTATCTTTGTTTTGTCTGATTAATACTTTAACGCAAATTCGCAAGATGGCAAGCTGCGAAAAATACTAATCTCGATTTTCGCGTCGCAGTTCGGCTAAAAAGCCCGTGAATAGGCCATCGTGGGACACCACGGCCGTATTAAGGAAAACCATGATAGCAACCTGCGATGAATTCGCTAGACTGTAACAAAACGTAACTAAGTGTTGCGAAACATAAGTACGGGGATGTTCTAAACGGGGCCGCGCCGGAACTGGGCGCTCGAGACGAGAACGCGGCGGAGTGAAGCTGCGCAAAATGGAATGGCCGCAGAGCAATCTGCGGCCATTTTTTTGTCCTGCGGGAGCTTAACGGCTGCCAGGCGGCGCTTCCGGCCCGAAATCTGCCGAAATGGGCTCGCCCGGCGAGCGCCTTAGTGGCAGCGCTTTTCCCAGTGGCCGTGCACCTTCACCTTGTGGCAAACGGGATGGTGATGATGATATTCGTCGGCGAAAGCCGGGGTCATCACGCCGACCGTAACGGCGGCAAATGTAAGCGCGAGCAGAATCTTCTTCATGAAATAGGGTGGTCGGGCGACCGTGTTGATTGAACGAGGCCGTAATATTAGCCGCCATTCGGCAAAACCGGCTTTAAGGATTTGCAAAAGCTTGTTACAACATGTCGGAGTGAGTTTTTTGCGTTGGTACATGTAAGACTGACATCTTTGCATGCTATTCAAGCCGGGCCACAACCGGCTCGTTAATGACCATGACCGCCGCCGCCATGTCCACCACTGCCACCGCCACTTGGGTAGTGGCCACCGCCGCCCCCGCCCCCGCCGTGCCAGCCGCCATGTCCGCCGCCGTGCCAGTAACCGCCGTGGCCATAGCCGTAGGGATGGCCGTAATAGCAACAGCCCCCGCCACCTCCCCAAACGTTGATTGACCCGTAGACCGGCGCATAGCCATATCCGTAGCCATAACCGTAGTCGGGGTAATAGGGTTGCCCGTAGCCATAGCCGTAGCCTGGGTATCCGTAACCAGGTGCAACGGCACACCCCGTCAGAGCGGCTGCAGATGCGAGTGCCGCGAGCGCTGCAATTCGGCGAAGCATAATGGTCTCCCTCCTGTATCTTAAGAAAGGATCCCGCAAGCCAAGTTCCTGCACATTTGTGTCTACTGTTTACCGTTTGGCGCAACGATGCCTATGGCGCGCGCGAACACACCGCTCAGGCTTCCAGTGCGAGCGTCGCAAACGTGGCGAGCCAATGTTCGCCCATATAGTCACCGGCGACATGCGCCAAAGCCCTGTTGAGATGGAGTTCGGCGGCCTCATTCAGTACCGTGCGGCGCGTGTCATCTGCCGGCAGCGCGCGGGCGAGCGCACGCTGACACCACGCGCGGCTCAGATTCAGCCCGTCCAGATGGGCGATCTTGCCGTCGCTGCGGTCGCTGATAGTGACCGGTTCGAACAGTGTCGCTGGTTGACGCCCGGCGAGCGCAGGCAAAAACGCATCGAACCATGTGATGAATTGCGCGGACGGCAAAACCCGCCGCATCAGTTCGGCTTCCATCAACGACGGCGAGAGAAACTCGTCGCCAGCCGGCTCCCACGCCTGGCACGCCACGTCCTGCAGATACCAGCGCTTCGAGGTTTCGACGACGAGGCTTTCGAGCGACGCGCGTGAGGTCTGCCGCGCGAAATCAAGCGTGAGGGCCAGCGCGAACGCCATATTGAAGTGCGTGCCGACCCGCAGCGGGTAGGTCGCCTTGGGCAAGAACTCCTCGAAACGTTCGACAAACGCTTCGGTCAACGGCGCGAAGGTCGTGCGCCAGCGCGCGGACTGCGGCAAGTTGAGCGCATCGATCTGAGCGGAGAGCGCGAGCAGCCAGGCCCAGCCATAAGGACGCTCGAAGCCGCGATTATGCGGCAGGTCGAGGTAAGCACGCTCGCCCGCGACACCGGCTTCGGTGAAGTGCCGATCGACCACGGCAACGATGCGCCCGGCTTCCGGCAGATCAGGAAAGCGCGCGAGCAGATGCAGGATCAGCCAGTAACCATGTACACACGAATGCCAGTCGTAGCTGCCGTAGAAAATCGGGTGCAGCGCGCGCGGACCTTGCACGTCTTGGGGACCGGCGAGCGAGTGCGTCAGCTTGTTGGGATATTCGCGCGTGAGGTGATCGAGCGCGAGATTGGCGAATTTCGACGCGATAGCGGAAGTGAGTTGAGTGGACATCGATACCTCGTCGGGAGCGGGCCAAGGGGCAGGCCAGCATCGGGTCACAAGCGAAACCCAAAGACTACAACAGCTCCCGAATCCGGTGATACAGCATGCCCAGTTCAAGCGCCGGTCCGCGCAACGCTGGGCCGCCCGGAAAGCGCGCATGACGCAGCTTCGCGAACAGGTCGTAGGCGGCAGTTTCTCCGACAATCGCCTGCGCGACGACGCGCCCCGCGACGCCTGTCAACGCGACGCCATGTCCGGAAAACCCCTGCACGTAGAAGTAATTCGGATCGATCGAACCGAAATCCGGCGCACGGTTGCGCGTGACATCGACAAAGCCGCCCCACGCAAACTCGATTCGTGTATCCCCGAGCTGCGGGAATACGCCCACCATCCGCTTGCGGATTTCTTCGGACAGTTGCGCAGGCGATCTACCCGTCGAACTCGCGCGTCCGCCGAACAGCACACGGTGATCGGCCGAGACGCGGAAATAGTCGAGAAAGAAATTGTTATCGCACACGGCAGCGCGTCCCGCGATCAGCGCATCGGCGCGGGCCTTGCCGAGCGGCTCGGTGGCGACGATATACGAGGCGATCGGCGCGATGCGCGCGGCGACGTCAACCGGCAACACGTCACCGATCGTTGCATTGCCGCATGCCGTGACGAACCGGCAGCGTACTTCGCCCGTTGCGGTGCGTACAACAGGCCGCGCGCCGCGCACCACTTCGATTACCGGCGAGTGGGCAAACAGTAGGGCACCTTCACGGCGAGCCGCCTCAGCAAGACCGAGACAGTATTTGAGTGGATGCAGATGCCCGGAAAACGGATCGTAGACGCCTGCCAGATAGCGTTGCGACGCGACTTTTGCGCGGACCGCATCGGTGTCGAGCCAGGTCAGACTGGAATAACCCCAACGCGACGACGCACTCTCCATCCACGCCCGCAAATCGGGCACGCGTTTCGGCTTGGTGGCGACGGTCAGATAACCGGGCGTGAAATCGCAATCGATCCCATACCGTTCGATGCGTTCGCGTACCAGAGACACACCTTCCACCGACATAGCCCACGCGGCGCGCGCACCGTCGAGTCCGAGTTGTTTCTCGATGACCTCGTCTTTGGCAAAGCCCACGAGTGTCTGGCCGCCGTTGCGACCTGATGCACCCCAGCCTGGACGATGCGCGTCCAGCACGATCACCGACAAGCCACGCGCCCGGCATTCGAGCGCCACCGAGAGCCCGGCGAAGCCCGCACCGATCACGCAGACATCGGCGTCGAGCGTGCCGTCAAGCATCGGATCGTCGGCGAGCGGACGCGTGACGCTCGCTTCGTAATAGGAGTTGCGGATTAGCGCATCCGCACGGCGGTCGAGATTATCTGTCATCACAGCAGGTCCTTCATTCGATACCAGGCCATCGCAAGCACAAGGGCAGGGGTGCGCAGTGTAGCGCCGCCTGGGAAATCACGGTGACGAATCTTGCCGAACAGGTCGAAGCGCGATGCCTGACCGTCGATTGCCTCCGCGATCAGTTTGCCCGCGAGCCCCGTGGTGTTGACGCCGTGGCCGGAGAAGCCCTGCGCGAAGTAGATTGTTGGTGCTATGCGTCCAAAATGCGGCGCGCGATTCATCGTGATATCGACGAAACCGCCCCATGCGTAATCGACCTTCACGTCCGCCAGTTGCGGGAATGTCTTCAGCATATCGCGGCGCATCGCCTCGCCAAGATGGCGCGGCGGGAGCGTCGAATAACTGACCTTGCCGCCCCACAGGACCCGATGATCGGGAGAGGGCCGGAAATAGTCGAGCGCGAAACGGCTGTCGCAGATGGCGGCTTGCGCGGGCATGAGCGCTTTGGCACGCGCGGGTTCGAGTGGCTCGGTCGCGATTACATAGGTGCCCACCGGCATGATCTTCTTCGACACGTCGGGGGCGAGCGCGCCCAGCCAGGTGTTGCAGGCCAGCGCAACGAACTTCGCGTGCACCTGGCCGCTGGTGGTTTGAATCACATGTCCGTTGGTGTCGCTGCGTATCCGCGTGACGCAACTGTCTTCGAAAATCTGCACGCCTGCTGCGCGCGCGGCACGCGCGAGGCCCAGCGTGTAATTGAGGGGATGCAGGTGGCCACTGTCCGGATCGTACAGACCACCCAGATAACGTGAGGACTCCAGATAATCGCCCATGCGCGCGCGTTCGACATACTGGAAGCGATCGTAGCCAAAGCGTTGCTGCGCCTCGTCGCGCCATTGCCGCAAGGCGGTGACGTCGCGCGGCTTGTTAGCGGCGTGCAGATAGCCCAAGGTGAGATCGCAGTCGATCTGATGCCGTGTAACGCGGTCCTTGACGATCTCCAGCGTCTCGAGGCCCATCTCCCAGATGCGTTTAACGTCCTCGGGTGCCAGAAAGCGGCCAAACGTATCCATGTCACACGCAAAGCCGCCAATCAGTTGACCGCCATTGCGACCACTTGCAGCCCAGCCCACTTTCGAGGCCTCCAGCACGGCCACTGAATAGCCACGTTCCGCGAGGTTGAGTGCGGTAGAAAGGCCGGTGAGTCCCGCGCCGACGACGCAGACATCCACGTCGATCGCCGCGTCGAGCGGCGGATGACGGGACGTGTCGTTCAGCGTGGCCGCGTAGTACGACGGAGCATGAGGCTGGTTCGAGAACCGGAGCATAGGCAGAAACACGTAAGAGGCCGAAGCATGGCGCTGTAAAATGAAGCGCCGTGCTTCGGCGGGTCAGGTTAGAACGAGTAGATAAACTGCGCGGCGAAGATATCGTTTGATTTGCTATACGAACCGTCGTTGCGCAGGAACACATTCTGGCTCGCCCAGTCGTGGCGATATTCCACCTTCACCGTGATCTGCTGCGTCGGGTAGAACAACAGGTCGAGCGCGGCGTCCTGATGCGTTGCGCCCTTGCATTCGAAGCCGTGATTCGACGAGTTCGCAATGCAATCGGCGCCAATACCGAAGCCGTCCGCCGTATCCATGCCATTCGAGTTCAGCGCGATACCGCCGCCACCGCCGCCATTCTTCTGGTCGACCAGGACGTCATAGCGCACGGTCGCGCCCATACGGCCCAGCACTGGCACGTTGAACTTGCGGTGCGCGAGCAGCGAGAGTCCATACCATTGCGCCTGGCCGCCGTTGTACGCGGCGTTCTGCTGCTGACCGTAGTCGAGTTCGGCGTTGTACTGCACGTCGGCGAGCGTGTACGACGCATCGGCTTCAGTGAAGAAGAACGAACCGAAAGCGTTCGGCGCCACACCACCCACACCGTACACCGGATTGCCATTCGAATCGGTGCCGGACACAAGCGTCTGACGGCCAATATTGAATGAACCGCCAATATCCAGCGCGCTAGACCACGTATAGTCGACCCGGCCCGTGAGGGTGGGGATCTTGTTGCTGCTGGTAATCGGATCGCCCAAGGCATTGGTGCCGGTCTGCACCACCGAGCCATAGGTCCGGTACTGCTCGTTACCCAGCATGAACTTCCACGCCCAGTTGCTGCCGTCGCCCGTGTAGTTCACGCCCACACCGACATAGCTGCCCGGATCGGAGAAGTCATACAGCAGGTTGTGCGTGAGCGTCAGCATCTGGTTCGACTGCTGCACTTCATAGCCGCCGAAGCTCGGCATCAAACCGGCGACGAAGGTCGTCGTGGCGGTGACCGGCACGGTGACGACTGCCGTATTGAGGATGTTGTCGCCAATCTCGCCGTGCTCGTTTTGCAGCAGCGTAATGCCGTTGCCGCGGTTCGGCATCAGGGTGATTTCAGCAGACGGCGCCATCGGGCCGACACCGAAGGTCTTCTTGATGTCGAGGTACAGATCGCCGAACGTGCTGTTGAAGTAGTTGTAGCTGCTTTCGTGGTTGGCGAACAGGAACGATGAACTGCTCTGAGCGCGGTTATACATGTAGGTCGGATCGATATAGCCTGTCACCGACAGGCCCGCAATCGGCCCCGTATTCTGCGCGTCCACCAGCGAATCGACCTTCAACTGCTGATTGGCGATCTGCTGCTTCATCGAGTCGACCTGGTCGTTGGTCAACGTGGCGGTGGACTTGCCATAGTCCGGTGAGGAAATGTCCACCGGTGCCGCGGCCACAGCAGGCGCTGCCGCAGCAGGAGCCGGCGCCGGCGCTGCCGCCACAGCCACAGCCTTGGGTTTCGCTGCGACTTCTGAGCGCAATTGCTTCACTTCTTTTTGTAGCGCATTCAGTTGAGTCTGCAGCGCCTTGATCTCATCGCTGGTGGCGTCCGCCATGGCGATGCCAGGCAGACTCCCCGCCACTAGCAGGCAGATGAGCTTCTTTCTCATTCATATTCTCCTTATTGGTCGACTTGCTGAAAATTGCCTACGCTCGGGCGGCGCCGAGCGATTTGCGTACGGTTGCGGGTTGTGGGGTAGCGGGGACGGTTTCGGCTGCGTCGGCCGCATCGGCGAGAGCGAACGCCAGTTGCATATCGCGGGTCCGTTTGCGTTCGCGGATCTGCATCCAGCGGTTGACGGCGATCACACCAATCGTCACCACGCTGATGAAGATGGTTGCGAGCGCATTCATCTCTGGATTCAGGCCGAGGCGTACTCGTGAGAACACCACCAGCGGCAGCGTCGTGGAGCCGGGGCCCGAGAGAAACGCGGAGAGCACCAGATCGTCGAACGACAGCGTGAACGAAAGTAACCAGCCAGACATCAGCGCCTGCGAAATCAGTGGCAGCGTGATCAGGAAGAACACCTTGAAGGGTGTCGCGCCAAGATCGAGCGCGGCTTCCTCAAGCGACTTGTTCAGCTCCTTGACACGCGATTGCACGATGATCGCGACATACGACACGCAGAGCATCACGTGACCGATCCAGATCGTCAGCAAGCCACGGCCCTTCGGCCAGCCGAGCATCTGTTCGAGCGCGACGAACAGGAGCAGCAGCGAAATGCCCTGAATCACTTCAGGAATCACCAGCGGCGCATTAATCATCCCGGCGAACAGCGTGAAGCCGCGAAAGCGCCCGAAGCGGGCGAGCACGTAGCCCGCCCATGTGCCGATCACGACCGACGCACATGCCGTCAACAGGCCAATTTTCAGCGACAGCCACGCAGCGCTCAGCAACTCATCGTCCTGCAGCAGCGCGCCGTACCACTTCAGCGAGAAGCCCGACCACACCGTGACGAGTTTCGATTCGTTGAACGAATACACCACCAGACTGATGATCGGGATATACAGAAACAGAAATCCGAGCGTCAGGACCGTAGTGGAAAGGGGTTTATTTGGCTTGATCATTTCGCGCCCTCCAGTTCCTTGACCTGGTAGTACTGGAACACGGCCATCGGCACGAGTAGCAGTAGAACCATCGCAACCGTCACAGCGGATGCCATCGGCCAGTCCATATCGTTGAAGAACTCGTCCCACATGACGCGGCCGATCATCAGCGTGTCTGCGCCGCCAAGCAGTTCGGGAATCACGTATTCGCCCACTGCGGGTATGAACACCAGCAAACTGCCGGCGATAATGCCGTTCTTCGACAACGGCAGCGTGATGCGTGTGAAGGCGGTCCAGGGCTTGGCGCCGAGGTCATACGCCGCTTCCAGCAGCGTCAGGTCCATTTTCACGAGGTGGGCGTAGAGCGGCATCACCATGAACGGCAGATACGAATACACCATGCCGATATAGACGCCGATATCGGTGTGGTAGAGCCGCAGCGGCGAGTGGATCATGCCGAGCGCCATCAACGTGTGATTGAGCAGGCCGTCGTCCTTCAGGATGCCGATCCATGCGTACACGCGGATCAGGAACGACGTCCAGAACGGCAGCATCACGCCCATCATCAACAGGTTGCGTCGGGCGGATTCCGACCGGGCGATGTAGTACGCAATCGGATAGCCGATCAAGAGGCAAAAGAAGGTGGAAACGGCCGCCATCTTCAGCGAGCTGATGTACGTCGCGACGTACAGATCGTCCTGCAGCAGGAACGCGTAGTGACCGAGTTGGATAGCCAGGTGCACGACGCCGTCCTTCATGTTGACGAGGTCGGTGTAGGGGGGAATGCCCAGGCGAAGATCGGCGAAACTGATCTTGAGAACCAGCACGAACGGCAGCGCGAAGAACAACGTGAGCCACAGGAACGGCACGCCGATCACGGTGGTGCGCCCCGAAGGCAGCACGCTGAACAGACGCTGCCTGAGCGAGGCGAGCGCGCCGTTGGTATGCGACGCGCCGAGCGTAGCGGAGGAAGTGGGGGCAGGGGTTCTCATTGCGTCACCACCACGCCGCTAGCCGGTGACCAATGGACGAACACGTCGTCGTTATAGGCGGGCGCACCTTCGTTCATCAGGTGCGAGCTGGAGAGATTGGAGACGACGGTTTTGCCGCTCGGCAGGCGCACGTGATAGAGCGAATAGCTGCCCATATAGGCCACATCCGAAACCACGCCGCGGGCCCAGTTATTGGCTACAGCGGGCTTTTCTAGCGATACCTTCACGCGCTCCGGGCGCACCGAGATGCCGACCGGCATGCCAAGCGGCCCGGTAATGCCGTGGCTCACATACATGCGCGTTTCGAGGTCCTCGCTTTCGACGAAGATATGATCCGGTTCGTCTTCCACCACGACGCCTTCGAACATATTGGTTGAGCCAATAAACTCTGCCGAAAAGCGGCTGTTCGGAAACTCGTAGACCTGTGATGGCGTGCCGATCTGCACGATACGGCCTTCGCTCATGACCGCGAGGCGTCCGGCCATCGTCATGGCTTCTTCCTGGTCGTGCGTGACCATGACGCAGGTAACGTCGACCTTCTCGATGATGTTGACCAGTTCGAGCTGCGTCTTCTGGCGGATTTTCTTGTCGAGCGCGGACATCGGCTCATCGAGCAGCAACAGCTTAGGACGCTTGACGAGCGAGCGGGCGAGCGCCACCCGTTGTTGCTGACCACCCGACAACTGATGCGGCTTGCGCCCCGCAAACTTGCTCATCTGCACCAGATGCAGTGCGTCGGCCACACGTTCCTTGATCTCGTTCCTCGGCGCACCTTCCTGCTTGAGGCCAAAAGCGATATTTGCTTCAACGGTCATATGCGGGAAGAGCGCGTATGACTGGAACATCATGTTGACGGGACGCTTGTACGGCGGCATCGCAGCGAGATCTTCGCCGTCGACGAAGATGCGTCCGGAGGTGGCCGTTTCCAGCCCGGCCAGCATGCGCAACAGCGTGGACTTGCCGCAGCCCGAACTGCCGAGCAGTGCAAACAGCTCATTCTTCTTGATGCTCAGATTGACATTATCGACAGCAGTGCTGTCACCGAATTTCTTGACGACGTTTTCAATCCGGACAAACTCGTCCGATTTGCTATGCGTCGTTGCTGCATTCCGGGCCACCTGGGTGGCGGTATTTGATGGCGTCGATTTCATGGTGTGACCATTCCTTGCGGATCGCAGGCGTAAGCGTCCCCGTGTGAGTCGCGCGAGGCGACTCACAAAGGTCTGCTGCGATCGGGAAACATTGGGACTGCGCTTGCAAGGCGCAGGCTGACTGCCCTATTACCTGATTCGGGCGGAGAGGGATCGAGCGATCCCTGCTTCGCAGTTAAATATGCTTGTCGATAATGTGACTAGAAATTAGTGGCCGGTTTTAAGCTGGGCCCAGAGACGGTTTTCGAGCCGCAGAATATCGGTGGGCATCGGTTTCATCAGGGTCATCTTGGCCAACACGTCATCACCCGGATAAACCGTCGTGTCCTGCGCGACGCTCGGCGTCACGAACTGGCGCGCTGCCTTGTTGGCGGTCGGATAGAACACTTCGTTGGTAATCGCAGCATTGACCTTCGGATCTTCGATGTAGTTGATCCACTTCAGTGCGGCTTCGGGGTGCGGTGCATCCTTCGGAATCACCATCACGTCGAACCACAGCAGGCCGCCTTCCTTCACGTTCGAGAACTTGACCTGGTAGGAGCGTTTTGCTTCAGCCGTGCGGCGGCTGGCGATGCCGACGTCACCCGACCATGCCACGGCGACGCACACGTCGTTGTTGGCGAGGTCGTTGATGTAGCCGGACGAGTTGAACTGGGTAATGTACGGGCGGACTTTCTTCAGCACTTCGAAGGCGGCCTGGTAGTCAGCCGGGTTCGTGCTGTTCGGATCCTTGTGCATGTATTGCAGCACGGAAGCGAATACGTCGACGGCCTGGTCGAGGAACGACACGCCGCAACCCTTCAGCTTGGAGAGGTTAGCCGGATCGAACACCAGCGACCAGCTATCCACCGGGGCGTTGGCGCCCAGCGCTTTTTGCACTGCTTCCACGTTATAGCCAATACCGTCGGTGCCATATGCCCAGGGCACACCGTATTGATTGCCCGGATCGGCATCGGAGATCATCTTCATCAACACGGGGTCGAGGTTAGCCAGGTTTGGCAGCTTCGATTTGTCGAGCTTCTGATAGACGCCGGCCTGAATCTGCTTGGCCATGTAGTTCGACGTCGGCACCACGATGTCGTAGCCGGAGCTGCCTGCCAGCAGCTTGGCCTGCAACGTGTCGTCGCTATCGTAGTTGTCGTACTTGACGTGGATGCCATCCTGCTTCTCGAAGTTCGGAATCGTGTCCTTGGCGATATAGTCCGACCAGTTGTACACGTTCAGATCCGTATCGGCCGCAAGCGCCGGTGTCACCGACAGCGTGGCAAAGCTCGTGACGGCAAGAAGCGCGGCCCCCGCGACCGCATGACGAAGATGACGTCCACTATGACTAGCGCTCATGACTTTTTTCCTTGAAGTTGAGGGCCCGACATGAGCGCGTGTCGTAATGCGCGCATGCCGGAAAGAACTGCCGTTACGAAATTCCGAGTTGTTGTGCGGTTGCGTCGACGGCGTTTTTCGCCTTCGATACGATCTCGTCGATTTCCTGCTTTGTGATCACGAGCGGCGGCGACAGCAACATACGGTCGCCAGTGGCGCGCATGATGAGGTTGCCGTTAAAACAGAAGTCGCGGCAGATCGTGCCAACGTCACCGCCGTTGGCAAAACGCTTGCGCGCTTTCGGATCCTGAGCCAGTTGCAGCCCCGCCACGAGACCGACGCCCGAGATATCGCCGATGATCGGATGATCTGCGAACGTGTCGCGCAGCTTCTTCTGGAAGTACGGACCGGTATCGGTCTTGACGCGCTCGACGATCTTTTCATCGCGCAGCAGCTTCAGATTCGCGACCGCAACCGCCGCTGCAACCGGATGGCCGGAGTAGGTGAGACCGTGATTGAAGTCACCGTTTTCGATGATGACTTTGGCGACGCGGTCGTGCAGGCCCACTGCGCCCATCGGCACATAGCCGCTCGTCAGGCCCTTGGCGAGCGTGATGAGATCGGGCTCGAATTCGAAATGCTGATGGGCGAACCATTCGCCGGTGCGACCAAAGCCGCCAATCACTTCATCGGCCACGAGCAGAATGTCGTACTTGCGGCAAATGCGCTGGATTTCCGGCCAGTAGGTGGAGGGCGGGAAAATCACACCGCCCGCTCCCTGGAAAGGCTCACCAATGAAGGCCGCGACATTCTCCGCGCCGATCTCGAGAATCTTGGCTTCCAGCTGCTGCGCACGGGCGAGACCGAATTCTTCCGGTGTGAGGTTGCCCTCGGCTTCACCGAAGAAATACGGCTGATCGATATGAACGATGTTCTCGACCTTCGACGGCATCTGTCCATGCATGTAGCCCATGCCGCCCAGCGTTCCGCCCGCGATGGTCGAGCCGTGATAGCCGTTCTTGCGCGAAATCACATACTTCTTCGCGTGCTTGCCTTGCGTCGCCCAGAACTGATGGACGATGCGCAGCACCGTGTCGTTGCCTTCCGAGCCGCTGTTGCAATAGAAGAAGTGATTGAACGGTGCCGGTGCCAGCTCAGCCAGCAACGCGGAGAGTTCGATCACCGGCGGGTGCGTTGTCTTGAAGAAGGTGTTGTAGTACGGCAGTTCCAGCATTTGCCGGTACGCGGCGTCGGCCAGTTCCTTGCGGCCATAACCGACGTTCACGCACCAGAGACCCGCCATGCCGTCGATGATCTGATTGCCTTCCGAGTCCCACAGGTACACGCCCTTGGCCTTCACGATCACGCGGCTGCCCGACTTGTTGAGGGAGCCCATGTCGGAAAACGGATGAATATGGTGCGCAGCGTCGAGCGCGCGGTACTCAGCTGTACTGCGTTGTTGCGTAACCTGCGCGCTCGTAGCCGGCTGGGCCGGTTGCACGTAAGCGACTTCTTCGGTTCTGTAGCTCATGTAGCCTCCAGGTGTTCTCTTTAGCTGTTGTGCGTTTAGACGTGCAGCAGCAAATGCCGGCGTTCCCACGAACTGATTACACGGAAAAACGCTTCGTATTCGGTTTCCTTCAGGGCGAGGTAGGCCTTGACGAATTTTTCGCCGAGCACTTCGGCGATGGGCTCGCAAGCGCCCATCAAGGTGAGACCCTCCTCGAGATTGCGCGGCAACTGATAGGCCAACTCGTAGCCGTCGCTGATCAGGGGTTCGGTGGGGCGCAGCTTCTGAGTCATGCCGAGATAGCCAGCCGCGAGCGTCGCGGCAATCGCGAGATACGGATTGCAGTCGACACCGGGAATGCGGTTTTCGATGCGCCGTGCAGCCGGGCCCGAATGCGGAATCCGGAATCCCACGGTACGGTTGTCGTAACCCCACTGCACGTTGATCGGCGCTGCCATGAAGCGCGACAGGCGGCGATACGAGTTGATATACGGCGCGAAAATCGGCATCAAGGCAGGCGTGTATTTCTGCAAACCTGCGATGTAACCATCGAACAGCTCGGTCGGCTTGTCGTCTGAACCGGTGAACAAGTTTCGGCCCGTTTCTTCGTCGACGAGGCTTTGATGCATGTGCATCGCGGAACCCGGCTCGTTTTCCATGGGCTTGGCCATGAACGTGGCGTACATCTTGTGACGCAGCGCGGCCTCGCGCACCGTGCGCTTGAACAGGAACACGCTATCAGCGAGTTTCAGGGGGTCGCCGTGCATGAAGTTGATTTCCATCTGCGCCGCACCCACTTCATGAATCAGGGTGTCGACTTCCAGCTCCTGGGTGTCGCAGTACTCGTAGATGTCTTCGAAGAGCGGATCGAACTCGTTGACCGCTTCGATCGAATACGCCTGACGCCCCGTCTCCGGACGGCCGGTACGGCCGATCGGCGGTTGCAGTGGCAGGTCCGGGTCCTTGTTCATGTCGACCAGATAGAACTCGAGTTCCGGTGCGATCACCGGCTTCCAGCCTTTTGCCTTGTAGAGTTCGAGCACGCTGCGCAGCACGCGGCGCGGCGAAATCGCGACTGGCGTGCCGTCGAAATGCACACAGTCGTGAATCACTTGAGCCGTGGGATCGACTGCCCACGGGATGAGGCGGATCGTTGAAGCATCGGGAACGCAGACCATGTCGGGATCGGTGACGCCGGTCAGGGTGCCGTCCTCCGGATAGTCCCCTGTGACGGTCTGGATCATCACCGCTTGCGGCAGGCGCATTGATTCCCCGGATTCGAACTTGTTGCGCGGAATGATCTTGCCTCGCGCGATCCCGGCCATATCGGGAATGATTGCTTCGATCTCGGTGATGCGGTGTTTCTTCAGAAATTCGTCGATGTCATGCATGATTGATCTCTCAGTTTTTTGCGCGAACCGGCTCAAGCGATGGTGGCAGCGGCAGGTGCCGCGCCGTGGCCGGTCCTGATGCGCATTCGATCGCGGCAGGCGTCGCCGAAGGCCTGAAAGATGGCGGTGGAAAGCGCGTCACTCGCATGCTTCCACTCGGGATGCCACTGCACACCCAAAGCAAACGCACGCGCATCCTTGACGCTCACCGCTTCGATCAGTCCGTCGGGCGCGCTGGCTTCGGCCGTGAGACCGTTGCCCAGCCGCTCGATGCCCTGGCCATGCAACGAATTCACACGCGCCTCGTCCGCACCGGCCGCGAGACGCTGTAACAAGCCCCCCCGGGTCAGCGTGATCGGATGAGACGGTGCGTATTGCACGTCCAGTTCATCTTCCTTGTTCTCGCGGTGGTCGTTCAACCCAGCCACTGCGTGAACGCTTTGATGCAGCGTCCCGCCAAACACTACGTTCATTTCCTGAAAGCCGCGACAGACTGCCAGCACTGGCACACCCGCTTCGATTGCCGCACGCATCAGCGGCAGGGTCGTTGCGTCGCGTGCGGCGTCGTGTAGCGTGCCGGGAGCGCTGGCATCGCCGCCGTAGTGATGCGGTTCGACATTCGAATAGCTGCCGGTAAACAGCAGCCCATCGACTGTCGCCAGAATGTCGGCGCTTGCCTGCCGCTCGCCCAACGCGGGCAGCAGCATGGCGAGCGCCTGTGAACCGTCGACGATCGCGGCGATGTATTTCTCGCCGACCACGTGCAACGGGTGCACTCCCATCATCGTTCTGTCGGCGCTAATGCCGACCAGCGGTCTGATTCGCATGACTAATTGAATGGACGTGTCTGTTCCCCGCGGGACGCGGCATGAACAACGTTAAAAACAGGCGCGGCACAGTTCCGCAACCGTGCGCCGGGCGCAAAGCTGCCTTAAGTGCGAGCGATGTCCTCAAGCGGACCGCGCCGCGCGTTTTCTATCAGGGATGCTGTTCGATTCGGCCCGTTACACAGTGCGATGCATCAGGCATGCGCAGACGACAGGCGATATGACGCCGGCGCCATGTGCAAATGCGGGTTAAGGCACGCTCAGGCAATCAGGTGAATCGAACAGGGAACAGGGGAGAGGCGCTACGGCAGCAGCGAAGCGACTTCGTCTGTGCGAACGGCGATAAACGCACGTGCAGAGACAGAATTGTGACGTCGGACAGAGCGGCGGGACAGGATCGTGAAGACGGACAGGAAGCGGCGGAATGTAAGGCTGCCGTTGCTGCCGTCGGCGATGGCGCCATCAGGGCGAAGACGATTCGCCTGACTGCGTTCCCACCTAACCAAAGGGCCTCGGACTCTCACGATTGAACTCGACTAGCGACGTTGAAATTATTGAACGCCTTGCTTCGTTGAACGCACAGGGCGTTTAAAGAAACGTGACGCTGGATGATCGCCTTAACCGGTTGCAAAGTGAATTCGCTGCGTCACAAATCACTCGCTGGTGGCCTGTGACATCGGTATGACGATCGCCTGGGAACCAGCATATACGAGTCAATATTGCCGTCAAATCATTTTTGCAAAACATTTATCAGGGCTTTCCCGAGGTAATAGGCCTAAACCCTCGGACCAGGTATGCTCGTTGCAATACTCGGTATTTCGGATTGATCGCAGGGTTTTCCCCAGCAGCGGCGAGATGAAAGTGACTAGAATATTCAACACTCGCGCGGTCATTGCGCGACGCTTGACTGATCCCTGCTCGTTCCCTAAACCGGTTCATCCACTCAGAGAGTGTGGCGATGTCCATAGAAGTAGCGACCCGTCTGCAGTACATCCGCAAGAAAAATGGCTTGTCTCAGCGCGAGCTGGCCAAGCGGGCGGGGGTCACGAACGGCACCATTTCGTTAATCGAACAGAATCGCGTGAGTCCTTCGGTCGGGTCCCTCAAGAAGCTGCTCGAATGTATACCGATGAGTCTCGCGGAATTCTTCACATTCGAGGTCGAAGCGGACCGTTCCGTGGTGTCGCGCCGTGTGGACATGCCGAATCTTGGCAACGAGTCGATTGAGTTCTATCTTGCCGGCTCGGGCGTGAAAGATCGCAACATGGGCATTCTGCGCGAGGTCTACCAGCCGCTCGCGGATACCGGGCCTGAAATGCTCGTGCATACCGGACACGAGGGCGGCGTGATCGTCAGCGGTCAGATTGAATTGACTGTGGAAGGCGTCACGTGGGTGCTCGATCCTGGCGACAGCTACTACTTCGAAAGCCGCTTACCCCACCGTTTTCGTAATCCCAGCACGGAGCACGTCTGCGAGATCGTGTCGGCGAATTCGCCGCCGAGCTTCTAGAGACTCCACGTCAACGCGTTCCGGCACACACAAGCGCCGCATCATATCTGCACGGGGCAGCGCTCGTGTCTAATGTCGAACGCATAACATTGAGGCATCCTGATGGAAAAGAACCTGGCTTACTGGCAGGACAAAGCCGCAACGCTTTCGATTGAAGGCCGCGCATTCATCGACGGAGAATACCGCCATGCGGCAGGCGGCCGAACCTTCGATTGCCTGAGCCCGATTGATGGCAAGCTGCTCGTCAAGGTGGCCGATAGCTGTGCAGAAGATGCCAACGCGGCAGTAGCCGCTGCACGCCGAGCATTTGACGCGCGCGTCTGGTCGGGACTGAATCCGCGTAAACGCAAAGCGATTCTGTTGCGCTGGGCGGCTTCGCTGCGCGAACACGCAGATGAGCTGGCGCTACTCGAGACGCTCGACGCGGGCAAACCTATTGGTGACACCACGTCGGTTGACGTGCCTGGCGCGGCCTATTGCGTCGAATGGTTTGCGGAAGCGATCGACAAGATCGGCGGTGAAGTGGCGCCGGCGGATCATCATCTGGTTGGGCTCGTGACGCGCGAGCCGATCGGCGTGGTCGCCGCCGTTGTGCCGTGGAATTTCCCGATCCTGATGGCATCGTGGAAGTTTGGACCGGCGCTGGCGGCAGGCAATAGCGTGGTCCTGAAGCCTTCGGAGAAGTCGCCCCTCACAGCGATACGCATTGCGCAACTCGCATTCGAAGCCGGCATTCCGGCTGGCGTATTCAACGTGTTACCGGGCGGCGGTGAGCCCGGCAAGCTGCTCGCATTGCATCCGGATGTGGATTGCCTTGCGTTCACCGGCTCGACCAACGTCGGCAAGCTCATCATGCAGTACGCCGGACAATCGAACCTGAAGCGGGTCTGGCTTGAACTGGGCGGCAAGTCACCGAACATCGTGATGCCGGACTGTCCTGATCTGGATCGGGCAGCCAACGCGGCGGCCGGTGCGATCTTCTACAACATGGGCGAGATGTGTACGGCGGGCTCGCGTCTGCTCGTGCATCGCGACATCAAGGAAGTGTTCCTCGACAAGCTGCTGGCGGCGGCACGCAGCTACACGCCGGGCAATCCGCTGGACCCGAAGACCTCGATGGGTGCAATCGTCGATCAGGTCCAACTGGAACGTGTGCTGGGTTATATCGAAGCGGGACGAGCAGAGTCGAAACTGTTGCTCGGCGGCGGACGCGTCAACAAGGAGAGCGGTGGCTACTATATCGAGCCCACCATCTTCGAGACGAAGGCCGATGCTAAAATTGCGCGGGAAGAAATCTTCGGACCAGTACTGTCGGTGATCACGTTCGATACGGTTGAAGAAGCCGTGAAGATTGCCAACGACAGCGAATTTGGCCTTGCTGCCGCAGTATGGACCTCGAACCTGACCACGGCTCACGAAGTATCGCGCAGCCTGCGTGCCGGCACGGTATGGGTCAATTGCTACGACGAAGGCGGCGATATGAATTTCCCCTTCGGCGGCTACAAACAATCGGGCAATGGGCGTGACAAGTCGTTGCACGCACTGGAGAAGTACACCGAGCTGAAGTCTACGCTGGTGCGGCTGCGCTAAAGGATTCGCAAGCCAGCGCGGCGGTGTGCCATGACGGCGCCGTCGCGTTCCCAATGAATCCGAAGCCGGGCTATATGCGCACAACCTCTGGAAACCACGCGTGTATCGCCGGCATGTTTTATCAGGTCATCTCATGACTGAACTCCTCTATGGCGACGGCGCAATCCGCCGTCCGTCCGTTTACGGTTCATCAATCGAAAACACTTACGCGGGCGTGCTGTCGTTCATGCGACGCAAGTACACCCGCGAGCTCGACGGCGTGGACGTCGCCGTTTCGGGTGTGCCGCTGGATCTGGCCACCACGTTCCGCTCTGGCGCTCGCCTCGGCCCCGCCGCCGTGCGTGCAGCCAGTGTGCAGTTGTCCGAATTAAAACCTTATCCGTGGGGATTTAACCCCTTCGACGATCTGGCGGTTAGCGACTACGGCGACTGCTATTTCGACGCGCATAACCCGATGACGATCAAACCGGCGATCATCGAGCATGCCCGCACGATCCTGCGTTCAGACGCGAAGATGCTCACCTTGGGCGGTGACCACTATATTACGTATCCGCTGCTGATTGCACACGTTGAGAAATACGGTAGACCGCTTTCGCTGATCCATTTCGACGCCCACTGCGATACGTGGGCCGATGATAGTCCGGATAGCCTGAATCACGGTTCGATGTTCTATAAGGCGGTGAAAGACGGCCTGATCGATCCGAAGACTTCGGTGCAAGTGGGTATCCGCACGTGGAACGACGATTTCATGGGCATCAATATTCTCGATGCCGCATGGGTGCATGAGCATGGCGTGCGCGCAACGATCGAGCGGATCGTGTCGATTGTCGGTGAGCGACCGGCTTATTTGACCTTCGATATCGACTGCCTCGATCCTGCCTTCGCTCCGGGGACGGGCACACCTGTGGCGGGAGGTTTGTCGTCCGCGCAAGGGCTGGCGATTGTGCGCGGTCTGGCGGCGGTCAATCTGGTGGGGGCAGACGTGGTTGAAGTGGCACCCGCCTACGATCAGAGCGAAATCACGGCCATCGCCGCGGCGCATGTCGCGTGCGATGTATTGTGCCTGTGGCGGCAGCGCAAGGTCGCCGCCAGACGGTGATGTACCGTTAAGCGTGCTGGCTGCGGGGCAGAGTGTGGGCCGCGGATAGGAGAGTGAGCAGGGCTATCGCGGTTTGCGCTTATGCAACCGGCTTGCGGGCGTCCTTGCCCGGACTGAGAATGCTTGAAAGTTTATTTTTCAGTCTTGATAATCCGGACATGAACGCCGACCCCTTCTCCGACATCCTTCGGCTGACGAATGCGCAATCTGTGGTGACAGAGGGCTTTTCGGCGGGAGGCTCGTGGGCGATCCGCTTTCCGGCCCCAGACCAGATCAGATTTTTCGCTGTCGCGAATGGGCATGGCTGGGTGTGTCTCGAAGGGAAAGAGCCGGTGCGTGCAGACGCGTGCGACGCGTTTCTTTTGTCTGCCCGCAAATCGTTCGTACTTGCCAGTGATCTGGAGGCGGCGCCGATAGAAGCAATGAGCGTATTCACAAGCGCGCTCCGCGGGACCGTGACCCTCGGCGACGGCCACGACTTCATTCATATTGGCGGCCATGTTCTCCTTGACCCAGAGAATGCGAGCCTGCTAACTGATATGCTTCCTCCTCTGGTTCATGTGCGCGCGGCGTCACCGCGCGCATCGGTTCTGGTATGGCTCATTGAGCAAATGGTCCGCGAGGGCGACGCTGAGCTCCCCGGCAGCAGTCTCGCGTCGGAGCAACTGGCTCAGCTCATGTTCATCCAGATCCTGCGCGTGCATCTGGAAACGTCAAAGACGCTGTTGCCGGGATGGCTGCGTGCGGCTAGCGACAAACGGCTTGCGCCTGTACTGCGTGTGATGCACGGCGATCCCGGACGCGCCTGGCAACTTGAGGAACTGGCAAAAATCGCCGCAATGTCGCGGACCACCTTTGCGGCCTACTTTAAAACGGTGTCTGGCCTCGCTCCTTTGACATACCTGACAGAGTGGCGCATGCGTCTTGCGGCCCGCGCCCTTCGCGAGAACGACACTCCCGTCAACGTTATCGCGGGACAACTCGGGTATGCGTCCGAGAGCGCCTTTAGCAACGCTTTTAAACGTGTGACCGGCAATGCGCCGAAGCGATACCGAACCGCAGCGCGTGCTTCGCACGCGCGCGCGGAGTAATGCGAGCTGCCGTGTGCAGGGCTGCACTCAGGCTCGTTTGATGTATTCCACCTTCCAACAGACAATGACAACACGCCATTCGATTCGCCGTGCCCGTGCCACTGACCTCCCGACAATCTATGCCGGTGAGCTCGACTATATCCGCCAGATCGAGCCGCATCAGGAGGCGCGCTGGAAGGATGCAATGTACTCGCACATCAAGCAGTGGACCAACGATCTGGGGCGTATGTTTGTTGTCCAATGCGGTGACGAAGTCGGCGGCTATTGCTTTTGGGAAGTTCACAATAACGCGGCTGTGCTGGCTTCGATCTATGTCGTACCGGAGCGCCGCCGCGATGGACTGGGTAAGCAACTATTGGCCAGTTTTATGGACGACGCGCAGGCGGCGGGTTTCGGCACGCTGCAGCTCGGCGTCAAGCCAGATAACCCTGCACGGTATCTTTACGAACGAACCGGCTTCATTTACACCCATGATGAGGGCGGTTACCGCCACTACGCCTATGACGCGACAAAGGTCGCTTCGAACTGAGACGCTTTAAATGTGCGGACGCGCCCCAACGCCTGTTTGGGCGCGTTCGTCTTACAGGACCTCAAACACGCTGTAAACCGGTCCGTACGAAAAACGGTGCCCTGTACCCACCGCAATGACGCGGTTCAGCCATTCGTACTTGCCGGCGGGTGCCTCGAAAATCGGGTTGGTGCGAAAGTAATAGCTGGCGGGATCGACTTCTTCGCCTTTTTCCAGCCGCTGGATCACCTCAGCCGCACCATGACGAATGCCGCGATACGCCATCGTGAGGTTGACACCGTCGTCGGTTTGGAGGATCAGCCGCACATCCAGGGTGGTGCTGCCATCGCTGCGCACCGCTTGCCAGTCGCTGCCGCCGTCCAGCACCTTGCCGCTTAACCGCTCTCCGGCGAACGTGCCGGACGGCACGATACCGACACGCCGAAACGAGCCCGGCGTGTCGCCGACCATGACCATCGCTTTGACGTCGAGGCGCATTACAAATAGTGGGCGCGTCTGGATGCTTTGAAGCGGGGTTGGAAGTTCGTTGAAAGCGGGTGTGGACATCGTATTCACCTTTGCGCGGCTAGGAGAGTTGCAGCGGATGTTAAACCACGTGATGTTACGCGGCGGTTCGTCCACCGTTGACGCGGAGAACTTCGCCGGTCATGAAGCTCGACCGCGGGGATGCGACAAACTGGATGGCGTCAGCCATTTCTTCCACCGTTCCAGCTCGCTTGAGCGGCACGCCAGCGAGAAAAGCCGCCTTGCGCTCAGCATTCACCGTTAACCGGTTGAGCATTTCTGTTTCGACAGGGCCGGGCGCGACGGCGTTGACGCGCACGCCGAAGGCGGCCGCTTCCAGTGCTGCCGATTTCGTGAGCCCTTCCACGGCATGCTTGCTCGCTACGTAAAGCGATGCGCCGGCAGCGCCGCGTGCGCCCATGGTTGACGAGATGTTGACGATGCTGCCGCTGCCTTGTGCGGCCATCACGCGCAGTTCGTGTTTCATCGCAAGCAACGTGCCGAGGACGTTGGTATCGAACACGGCTGCGTAGCGTTCGGGGGTTTGATCCGTTACCGGGGCAGATTCGCCTTCGGTACCGGCGGAGTTGACGGCGATATCCAGCCGTCCAAAGCGCGCCACAGTGCCGTCGATCAGTTTGCGCACGTCGTCTTCAAAACGAACATCCGACTGCAGGAATTCCGCTTCCGCACCGAGCGCGCGGAGTTCTTCGGCGAGCTTCTGGCCTTCTTCCGCACGACGCCCGGAGACCACGACGCGAGCCTTGTCACGCGCGAACGCGATGGCGGTCGCGCGGCCGATGCCGGTCAGGGCGCCGGTGATAAGTACGACAGGTGATGTGTTCATAGTTTTTCTCCAGCGGGCAGTGTTTCGGCGGAGTCACTGCCCGCGTTGCGTTTCCTTTGAGTGATGCCGCTTCAGTGCCACACGGATTAGTCGGCCCGAACCTCAATTGAATCGACCCGGTCCGGGTAGAACGCGACGTGATCCTTGATTTGCGCGACTGCTGCATAAGGGTGCTCGTACGTCCAGACCGCGTTGACTGCGCGTTCGCCGCCCAATGGGATCGAGAAGTATCCAGAATCGCCCTTGTAAGGGCAGTAGGTTGCGTGATCGGTCCGCTCGAGCAGCGTCATATCCACGTCTTTTCTCGGGATGTACTGCACGGCAGGGTAGGCCGCTTCGCGCAACGTCAAGGCGTCGCGCGTGTCGGCGATGACCTTGCCGCCAAGCGTCACGACGACATGCGACGGATTAGGCTCGATCGTGATGGGATGATCGGGGCCCGGGATCTTGACAGTCTTGCCTGCGGTGTTAAGGGTGCCTGACATGAAAAACTCTCCTTGAGTGGATACGGCTGTTGCTGCTGCGGGCGGTCGTCGCGCTAGGCGGCCGCCTGCCGCCATGATCGGCCCTTTGAAGATTTGGCGCAGGAACGATGACGCGACCGGTGCCTCGCCCTGAGGCGTTAAAGCTTCGAGCCGCCGTCGACATGCAACGTGTCGCCGGTGATCCAGCGGGCGTTATCGGAAGCGAGAAACGCCACTGCCCCGGCGATGTCATCGGGCTCGGCGATGCGCTTCAAGGCCTGCATACCGAGCGTGATGTCACGGCCCGCATCGGTCTTGGTGAAGTTCGACATATCGGTTGCGACGACGCCTGGCGCCACCGCGTTCACGCGGATAGCGCGATCGCCGAGAGCCGACGCGAAGTGCTTGACGAGCGTGTCGACCGCGCCTTTGGTCGCCGCATACGCGGACAGTGTGCCGACCGCTGAGTGCGCCGCCAGCGATGACAGCAGAACTACGCTGCTGCCCTGGCCTAGCACGGGCAGCAATTGCTGCACGAGAAAGTAGGGGGCACGCACGTTGACGGCGAACAGGTCGTCGAAATCCTCCACGCTGGTGTCTTCGATGCTGGCTGCTTTCGAAATGCCTGCGTTCGCCACCAGGATGTCCAGACGCTCACCAACGATCTCACGCACATGGTGGGCAAGCTGGTGGGGGCCGTTCGCCGCGCGCAGATCGGCGCCGATCTTGTGTGCCTTGCCGCCGGCTGCACGGATCTCTGCGACCACGCCGTCCGCTTCTTTGGCGCCGCTGCTGTAATGAACGAGTACCTCGGCGCCGTCTTTGGCGAGCGCGAGGGCGCTGGCGCGGCCAATGCCGCGCGACGCGCCGGTAACGAGTGCGGTTTTGCCGGTAAGGTTAGTCATGGTCAATCTCCTGTGTGCCTGGAAGCCTGCCTGGTCTGCCGGATGCCGGCTTGTGTCCCGAGGACGTCCGCGCGGTTTGCCCGGGCCCTGTGACTCGAAGCTGCGG
The DNA here is from genome assembly GCF_049581445.1 of Paraburkholderia sp. Taxonomy (GTDB): domain Bacteria; phylum Pseudomonadota; class Gammaproteobacteria; order Burkholderiales; family Burkholderiaceae; genus Paraburkholderia. Next base: position 32,529 of record NZ_JBAURZ010000294.1, read on the forward strand.
CGCTTGCGTCAGTGCATTTGCGTCGCTGCCATGGGAGGTAATCTAGTGGCGCGCGGTGCAAAGGAAAAAGACTTTGTGGGCTGGTGGCCATGCCTGCGAGGCATATCTGACGGCGCAGAGGGGCGCGTATTTTCGCTGTACGCCCCAATTGACGGGGGCGATACGGAACTTCAGAGGAATGAAGCCATAGTATGAGACGCATGGCGTTCTCCGGTTGCCTGCATGGCGCGGCGCGCGAGACGAGGCTGCGAAGCTTGGGCGCTGCGTGATGCGAGCCAGGTTGGACCCGCTGCGGCTACATGGCTTCAGAGGCGGTGAATGGACGGTAGCGAGTGACGGTGCCACTGCCCTTGGGTGAACCAGTTGCGAACTGAAGAAAGCTGCGAGAGGCAATGCTTCTTGATTGATACGAAAGCTGGACGAAGTGCGGGCCGCACGGTGCAAGGACCACGCAGCCCCCTCGGCTACTCCAGATCTTCGAGTACAGCGGCGAGGACCATCTGCGCGCAATTGGCCGGGCGCATAGCGGTACGTCCAGCGGGACTGTAGACCGCATCGCCGCGCACGATAGCCTCGCCGGTGAGCGCACACACGCCGTGCGAGCGCGCGATCCGGCGAATCCACAGTTGCTCGCAGTAATTGGCTGCCGTTGCATCGCGCCACGTGATGGACACTGATTTCGCGGTGAAGCGCTCGACAAACGTGACCCTGGTGCTCTTGGGACGTACTAACGGCGTCCGGGTGCGTTCAACCGCGCTGCCGCGAAGTGCTGCGCTAGCGCCCTCGCGACGTGCTTGCCGCATCGGCTGACTGACCTTATCCATACCGTGTGACGATCTGTCTGCACCGTCACCTTTGAGGCACGAAATCACGGCGGACCACGGGTCAGCGGCGGCCTTTAGCGTCGGCGCGATGTCCAGTTCGGTTATTGTTGCGTTCACGTCTAATCCTTTGTTCAGCTGCGGCCCAGCGGACGCGGCGACTCATGACGAGTCACCCCGTCACGTCGCGCGGACCTCAGCTCCCATCGTGAAGGCGTGCGACACAGCAGATAGCGAACTGCACAGCGCCGTGGGCGACACCCATGGCAGGATCATATCGACCCCGCTGCGCCAGATAAACGCATGCATTGTGAAAACTTCATTTGGAATTCGCCAACAATCGACCCCTGTTGGCGACTTTGGCCAGCTGTCGTATGGCGGCGCCGCGGCTCACACCGTAACGACAATCTTGCCGAACTGGCCGTTCTGCTCCAGATAACGGTGCGCGTCCACCATTTCATCAAACGTGAACTCGCGGTCGATGACCGGCTTGAGTGCGCCGCTTTCCAGCCCTGTGAGGACATACTCCACCGCAGCCTTGCGGCGTGTTTCGTCGCCGCTGGTGACCCAGATGTTGTGCGCCTTCACGCTGGTCATCTTGGCGATCATGTCGAGGACCGGCAAAGCCGTGGTTTCCGGGCTGAGCGCGCCATAGATATACGCGGTGCCGTTGAAGGACAGCGCTGAGAGCAGCTTGGTCAGCGTCGGGCCGCCAACCGGATCGAATGCAATGCGCGCGCCTTTGCCATCGGTGATGCGCATCACTTCCTTGACCAGGTCGGTCTCTTCAGTGGCAATGACATGTTTGGCGCCTGCGTCCAGCAATTGTTGGCGCTTGCCCGAGGTGCGTGTGAGCGCAATCGGTGTGGCCCCCGCGTAATTGGCAATCTGGATGGCCGCGAGACCTACGCTGCTCGACGCCGCTGGAATGATGACGTAATCACCTTCGCCGATCTTTGCATCTTCGATCAGCGCACCATAGGCCGTGACAAACATCATCCACACCGATGCTGCCTCAGCATACGAAAGCGACTTGGGATGCTTCACCACCGCATGTTCCGGCGCGATGATCACTTCGCCATACGTGCCATAGTCGTTCATCGAGAACGATGGGATGAGGTTTACCTCATCGCCTACGCCGAAGCCCGTTACCTCGGAGCCAATCGCATCGACGATGCCCGCTGCCTCGTACCCCAGACCCGCTGGGAATTTGACGGGTTCGATATAGTCGTTGAGCCGCCACATCGATTCGGCCCGGTTGATGCCGATGGCCTTGACCTTGATGCGAACTTCGTGAGGAGCCGGCGCGCGGACCTGGGTCTCGACAAATTCGAGGACTTCCGGGCCGCCTGCCTGTGCAAACTTGATTGTGCGTGACATATGAACCTCTAGAACAGAGTGAAGGGAGAGAGAGCGCTGCATCTGGCGGTTGCTTCAAGCCTCTGCAGTCTCCTCGTACGTCGGAAAATCGGAGTAGTGCTGTTCGCTGCCGCCCCAGAACGCTGCGCGGACATACGGCGTGAGCGGAAGATCGTACTGCAGACGGTACGGCAGATCGGGATTCGACGAGAAGTGCCGGCCGAACGCCACGAGGTCCGCATCGCCCGAAGCAACTACCGCTTCTGCGCTGACGCCGTCAAACCCGCCGGCGGCGATGATCGGCCCAGAAAAGAAGGGACGCAAATACTTTACTGCAACTGGCGGATGGTCTGCATGGAGCGTGTCATCGCCTTTGATGCGCGGTTCGATCACATGCAGGTAGGCGATCTTGTACTCGTCGAGCACCTTCGCAACGTAGCTAAACGTGGCTTCCGGGTTGCTATCGGAGATACCGCCCCATTCGCCTGACGGTGAGATGCGTACGCCTACACGGTCGGCGCCCCATACCGAGATCAGCGCTTCGACGGCTTCGCGCAGAAAGCGCACACGATTTTCGATCGGGCCACCGTAAGCGTCGGTGCGCTGGTTGGTGCCGTCCTGAATGAACTGGTCGACGAGGTAGCCATTGGCGCCGTGCAGTTCGACGCCGTCAAAACCGGCGTCGAGTGCGCGCTGTGCGGCTACGCGGAACTCTTCGATGATGCCGGGGATCTCTCCGATGCCGAGCGCACGGTGCCGGGATGCGGGCACGAAACCGTCCTTGGTCAGCGCGACGCCATCGAAGGGGACAACCGACGGCGCAACCGGATCGACACCGCCGGTCATTTCAACGTGGCTCTGACGGCCGCCGTGAATCAGTTGCATGAATACACGGCCACCCTTGGCATGGACCGCGTTGGCGATCGCCTTCCAGCCTTCCATCTGGCCATCGTGATAGAAACTGGCCGCGCCGAGATAGGAGCGCGCAACGACCGAAACGCTAACGCCTTCCACGATTTCGAGGCCGCCTTTCGAAGCACGCTGGCCATAGAAATGGGCCATCATCGGGCTGGGGATATCGCCGGGCTGAATGGTGCGCAGACGGGTCATCGGAGCAAGCACGACGCGATGAGAGAGGGTATACGCGCCGACCTTCTTCGGAGTGAACAGGTGAGCCATGATCTTTCCTGATTCGTTCAGTACTGGAGTGCCGTGTGTCATTTCAATGATCCTTTTGATGATGATTTCTGCTTCTTCACAGAAGATTGGTAATACTGATTAAAGTCGCGAGCCACCGTCGACGTAAAAAGTCTCGCCGGTGATCCAGCGTGCTGAGTCCGAAGCGAGAAAAGCTATGCTTGCGGCAATATCATCCGGCTCTGCAATGCGCTTGAATGCCTGCATGCTGAGTGCAGCCTCGCGGCCGGTTTGCGTGGCAGCCAGTGCCGATAAGCCAGTCGAAACCACGCCGGGCGCAATCGCGTTGACCCGAGCGCCACGCGCACCGAGGGTGAGCGCGAAATGCTTGACCATCGCTTCGATAGCGCCCTTGGTCGCTGCGTAGGCGGACAGTTGCCCCACCGAGGCATGTGCCGCCAGCGATGAAACCAGCACGACGCTGCTGCCTTTGCACATCACCGGCATCAACTGCTGCACGAGGAAGTAGGGCGCACGCACGTTTATCGCAAACAGGTCGTCGAAATCTGCGACGCTGGTGTCTTCGATGCTGACGTCCATGGCAATGTTGGCGCTTGCAACCAGTACATCCAGACGGGCGCCGATGATGATGCGAACACGCCGCGCCAAGTGATGCGGGCCGTCCGCCGCGCGTAGATCGGCGGCGAGCTTCTGCGCGTGGCCACCTTCCGCCTGAATCATGCGCACTACTTCGTTGGCGGCCATGTCGTCGTGGCCGTAGTGAATCAGCACCTGAGCACCAGCTTGCGCGAGTGCCAACGCACTGGCGCGACCTATGCCTTGCGAGGCACCTGTGACGAGCGCGGTTTTTCCGGTAAGAGGATTCATGATTAGCTTCCGCTCGCGTTCAGATTGCCGTCTTGCCTGCGCCGACCGTGACGATCTGGTCGAGCGTGCCCATGTTTGCGCCAGTGATCAAAACGACGGTTGTGTCCATTTTCGGGTCCTCTGTGATATAGATGACAGGCATGGAGCGCCGCGTCGTCTAAGCCGTCTTGTGGAGTCGGCTGCTGTCCGCGTCGTTGCCTGATGGGTAATCTAGTGGGGGCTTGCGGAAAGCAAAAAGACTTTGTAGGCTTGCGGGCATGCTTTTCAGGCATGTCCAATACCAAAGGACCCATGGAACTTCGCCATTTGCGGTACTTCATCGCGGTTGCCGAGACCGGCAGCCTGACGGTTGCGGCTGAACGGCGTTTGTTCACGTCGCAGCCGTCGCTGAGCCGCCAGATTCGCGATCTGGAAGACGAGGTGGGGGCGGAACTGTTCAGCCGAAGCGCGCGCGGCGTTGAACTGACGGCAGCGGGCAAGGCCTTTCTCGACCATGCACGGCTTGCGCTTTCGCAGGTGGACGCCGCTACCGAGGCCGCGCGGCGGGCCGCGCAACCGAGCAAACAGGTCTTTGCCCTCGGTTTTCTGACCGGCCAGGAGATGACCTGGCTGCCGCGCGCCATGCAGGTGTTGCGCGAGGAACTGCCGAAGATCGACGTCACCGTGTCCAGTCACTATTCGCCGGACCTCGCTGATGCACTTGCACGCGGCAAACTCGACCTCGCGTTTTTGCGGGCCGAACCGGGCTACGATCTCAACTATCGGGTGGTCAGCAAGGAGAAACTCGTCGTGCTGATGCCAAGCGATCATCCGCTTACGGAGCGGACCACGATCCGTCCAGAAGACTTCGCCGGCGAGCCGTTCATCATGGCGACCAACAAGGCCACGGTGCTGCACCAGGTGGTCAAGCAATATCTGCAGGAGAACGCAATCGAAGTCACGCCGGAACACGGCGTCGACAATCTCGCGATGGCGATGTCGCTGGTGGCGTCCACGCGCGGTCTCGCGTTGCTGCCGGAGTATGCGAACAATCTGCTGCCCTGGTCGGTGGTGAGCCGCCCGCTCGAGGGCGAGGCACCGACTATCGATCTGGTGGTGGGCTACAGCAAATCGAATACGTCGCCGATACTGAAGCTGTTTCTATCGCGCGCAGATGAGTTGGTGGATTAGCGCGGCGGGTGCGGCATTCGCGCATACACCTCGGCAACTAAAGCCGTTCTATCAGAGCCGTCGCAGCCGCGGGGTTACGTTCCTTGAAGCCGCTGATCACGTAGAGATAAACATCCCGCGCGCTTTTGGCGGGCGCGCGAACCTGTACCGATTGCAGATCCTCGGGTACGGTGCCCGCAGCCAGCAGACGAGCGCGTTCCGACCAGGCATCCAGTGCGGCTTTCGAATAGCCCTTCGCATGCGCATCCGTCGTCCCCATGATCCGCGCATACACAAAAGGTGCGGTCAGATTTGCAATCTGCGGATACTCGCTGTCCCCTGCGAGCACGATGGCAACGTCATATTTACGCGCAAGCGAGACAAAGGCCTCACTGCGAAAACTCTCGTGACGGACTTCGACTGCGTGTCTTAACGCGTGGTCATTTAGACGCTTGGGTAGCAGCGCCAGAAACGCCTCGAAATCTTCTGCGTCGAATTGCTTGGTGGTAGCAAATTGCCAGTTGATCGGCCCGAGCTTCTGTTTCAGATGCGTGAGGCCGCTCGCGAAGAATCGCTCGATGCTATCCCCAGCTTCAGCGAGCACGCGTCGGTTCGTAGCGTAACGCGGGGCCTTCAGCGAGAAGACGAAATCGTCGGGCGTTTCGTCGTGCCACTTCATATAGCTTTCCGGCTTTTGCAAGCCGTAGAACGTGCCGTTGATCTCGATGGAGGTCAATTGACGGCTGGCGTATTCGAGTTCGCGCTTTTGCGTCAGGTCGTCGGGATAAAAAACCCCGCGCCAGGGCGCAAATGTCCAGCCGCCTATGCCGATCCTGATACGCGATTGTTTGCGCGTTGCCATATAAAAAACTCCTCGTTGTGCGTATCGGTGTCCGGCGTACTTCGGGCTGAGCTGTTTCTCCGGTTACGTCAGCATGTTCGGTGCCACATCTGTTGAGCGCGAAGTTGTTGCCTTGGACCGCGCCGACTAGGGCATAGGTTAGCGCACGCTGGCTGACGCTGTTGGCTGGCTGCAAACGCGAACGCTCCAGCGCCGATCTCACGCCGTGGGCGGTCTCTCCGTGTATCTCAAATATAGATAGTCGTTATCCACGATATCGCGTTGCGCGATACGTCATGGAGTCGGCACACTGAGGCCATAAATCAATCGACGCATTCAGGAGACATTCATGCGTACTCAAGTTGGCATCATCGGCGCCGGGCCCGCGGGCCTGCTTCTTTCCCATTTGCTTCATCTTCGCGGTATCGAGTCTGTGGTGCTCGAAGCGCGTGAGCGCGAGCAGATCGAATCCACCATCCGCGCCGGCGTGCTCGAACAGGGTACGATGGATCTGCTGAACGAAGCCGGCGTCGGCGCGCGCATGAAGGCCGAAGGCGCGCTGCATCACGGCTTTGAGTTGGCCTACGAAGGCAAGCGCCGGCGTATCGATCTCACGGGACTGACGGGCCATTCCATCACTGTGTATGCGCAACACGAGGTACTCAAGGATCTGGTGGCGGCGCGCGTCGAAGCGGGTGGGCAACTGCTGTTTGGCGTCTCCGGTACGTCGATTCACGGCATCGAAACCGCTACACCTTCGATTCGCTTCAGGCACGAAGGCGCCGCGTGCGAACTGCAATGTGACTTCGTGATCGGCTGCGATGGCTCGCAGGGTGTATCCCGTGGATCGATTCCCGCAGCGCTGCGCAAAGATTACGAACGCGTCTACCCGTTCGGCTGGTTCGGCATTCTGTGTGAGGGGCGGGCATCGTCGGATGAACTGATTTACGCGCGGCATGAGCGCGGCTTTGCGCTCGTTAGCACCCGTTCTCCGAATGTGCAGCGGATGTATTTTCAGTGCGATCCAAAGGATTCAGTGGGGAACTGGTCCGATGATCGGATCTGGGCGGAACTGCACGCTCGCGTGGATTGCGCCGATGGTCAGAAGGTGGTGGACGGAAAGATCTTCCAGAAGAATATTGTGAGCATGCGCAGCTTTGTATCGACCACCATGCAACATGGGCGGCTCTTCCTGGCCGGTGACGCCGCTCACATCGTCCCGCCGACGGGCGCCAAGGGCCTGAATCTGGCCGTGGCCGATGTACGCGTGCTGACCGGCGCCTTGCGGGCGTTCTATGAAGAAGGCCGCAGCGATCTGCTCGATGGATATAGCGCGACCGCACTCAAGCGTATTTGGCGCGCAGAGCATTTCTCTTACTGGATGACGCGGATGATGCACCGGCTCGACGACGCATCGCCTTTTGAGCAGCAGCTTCAGGTGGCGGAACTCGAGCATGTCACCACTTCACGCGCCGCTGCGACTGCGATGGCAGAAAACTATGTGGGTGTCGCGGCGGTTTAGAGTCTATTTGAAGCGCATAGGTGTGGGCGGATTGGCGTGCTTGAAGAGGTTGCTCGCGCCATTGCGTTCCTCGCGTCAGAACCGGCGAGCTACCACACCGGCATCATCTTGGATGGCGGCGCCCATGTTTCAGCTTTCACAAAGCTTTCCGCGCCCCTTCCGCCTGTTCTAACCGCCGGTTCGCTTCTGCCACGTCATACCGGAACTGCACCAACGCGGCTAACGCGGCATCGGGCGGTTGCAGCGCCGCCCATAACACCTCGATCAACTGCTCTGCGGTGGCCTCGATATCCGTACGCCGTTTTGCCAGGGTGGCGTCCCACAGCACGTGTTCCATGGGGCCAAACACCATCGAACGCAGCAGCCGCAGCGGCATATCCGTACGAATCTGGCCGCTTTCCTGGCCCCGTGCCAGCACACGCATGAGCGGGGCCGTATAGCGCCGCTGCAACTCCGTCAATGCCTCACTCAACTCATGATGCCGCGCACGGCCTTCCGAGAGCACGAGCGCACAAAGATCGGTGCCGTTCACCAGCATCAGCCGCAAATGCATCCGCACGATAAACGCAAACTGCTGCCGCACGCTGCCGTCGCGGGGCAAACCCGTTTCGATCGCCTCGATGATTTCGTCGTACCAGTCGCCGATCACTCGCGCGCACAACTCGCGCTTGCCGCGGAAATAGCTGAAAACGGTGGCCTCGGAAATGCCCAGACGCTGGGCGATTTCAGCGGTGGTGGCCCGCTCGTAGCCCTTTTCGGAGAACACGTCGCGCCCGGCCTGAAGGATCTCCTTCACGCGCTGCTGCGATTTGCGTCCCGTAGGCTCGCGCCGCGAGGCTGGCAGTTCGGCCCTGGTTGCGGCCTTCGGTGCGGCCATCATATGAGTCCGGTTCAGATTTGATTGTGCGGAAAGCGTAGTTTTGCCGAGTTTATCACGCACTGGTAGCGCATTCAGGTGCTTCAGCCATATCTGAGTATCACTCAAAAATACCTATTGACGTATACGTAAATCTAGCGTGAAATTCGCCTTGTACGACCGTCGCATCAAGCGATTGGTCGCAAGCGGCCCGCGCCGCGCTCAGACATAACGGCGGCCGCAGCGCCAGCGGCGCCCATCGCCTACGAATTCCTGGAGACACTGCAATGAGTAATCTGCCCGGTTTGCAATTCCCGCTCGGTGAAGAGATCGAAATGTTGCGCGACAGCCTCGCGGGTTTTGCTGCAAAGGAAATCGCACCGCGCGCCGCTGAGATCGACCGCACCGATCAGTTCCCGATGGACCTGTGGAAGAAATTCGGCGACCTGGGTGTGCTGGGCATGACGGTGTCGGAGGAATACGGTGGCGCCAATATGGGCTACACGGCGCACATGATCGCGATGGAAGAGATATCGCGGGCCTCGGCTTCGGTCGGCCTTTCATACGGCGCGCATTCGAATCTGTGTGTGAACCAGATTCACCGCAATGGCACCGCTGCGCAAAAGCAGAAGTACTTGCCGAAGCTCGTGTCGGGCGAGCATGTTGGCGCACTCGCGATGAGCGAGCCGAATGCCGGGTCGGACGTGGTCAGCATGAAGCTGCGCGCCGACAAGAAGGGTGACCACTATGTGCTGAACGGCACCAAGATGTGGATCACCAACGGGCCGGATTGCGACACGCTGGTGGTCTATGCCAAGACTGATCCCGAAGCCGGTCCGCGCGGCATCACGGCATTTATCGTCGAAAAGGGCATGAAGGGCTTTTCGGTGGCGCAGAAACTCGACAAGCTCGGCATGCGTGGTTCGCATACGGGCGAACTGGTGTTCGAAAACGTCGAAGTGCCGGAAGAAAACATCCTCGGCCAGTTGAACGGCGGCACCAAGGTGCTGATGAGCGGGCTGGACTACGAGCGCGCAGTGCTCGCGGGCGGCCCGACCGGCATCATGGTGGCGGTGATGGACTCGGTGGTGCCGTATATCCATGACCGCAAGCAGTTCGGCCAATCAATTGGCGAATTCCAGCTGATTCAAGGCAAGGTCGCTGATCTCTACACCACGTTGCAAGCGTGCCGCGCATACCTGTATGCCGTGGGGCGTCAACTGGATACGCTGGGCTCGGAACACGTGCGGCAGATGCGCAAGGATTGCGCGGGCGTGATTCTCTATACCGCCGAAAAAGCGACGTGGATGGCCGGCGAGGCGATCCAGATTCTTGGTGGCAACGGTTATATCAATGAGTATCCGGTGGGCCGGTTGTGGCGCGACGCGAAGCTGTATGAAATCGGCGCGGGGACCAGCGAAATTCGTCGCATGCTGATTGGGCGTGAACTGTTTTCGGAAACGGCCTGAATTACGGCGTGAATTACAGCCTAAGCAACGCCGAATAACAGCGCCCACGAGGAGAACCGCGCAATGCCGATCATCGAAACAAAGCTGAACCCGCGCTCGGACGATTTCCGCGCTAACGCGGCGGCGCTTGAGGCGCTGGTCGCCGATCTGCGGGCCAAGGTCGAAAAGCTGGCCCTGGGCGGCGGCGAGGCCGCGCGCGACAAGCACGTCAGCCGCGGCAAGCTGCTGCCGCGCGACCGTATCGCGCAGTTGCTTGATCCAGGCACGCCGTTTCTGGAACTGTCGCAACTGGCGGCATTCGGCATGTACAACAACGACGCCCCCGGCGCCGGCGTGATCACGGGCATTGGACGCATTGCCGGACAAGAATGCGTGATCGTCTGCAACGACGCCACCGTCAAGGGCGGCACGTACTACCCGGTCACCGTTAAAAAACACGTGCGCGCGCAGGAAATTGCGGCGGAGAACCGTTTGCCGTGTGTGTACCTGGTGGACTCCGGCGGCGCCAACCTGCCGAATCAGGACGACGTGTTCCCCGATCGCGATCACTTCGGGCGCATCTTCTACAACCAGGCCAACCTGTCCGCTGCCGGCATCCCGCAGATCGCCGTGGTGATGGGTTCATGTACGGCGGGCGGTGCCTATGTGCCGGCCATGAGTGACGAGTCGATCATCGTCAAGAACCAGGGCACGATCTTTCTGGGCGGTCCGCCGCTGGTAAAAGCCGCGACCGGCGAGCTGGTGAGCGCGGAAGACCTCGGCGGCGGCGACGTGCATACGCGGCTGTCGGGCGTGGTCGATCATCTCGCGCAGAACGATGCCCATGCGTTGGGGATTGCGCGCAGCATCGTCGGTAATCTGAATCGCAGCAAGCAGGTGCCGGTGGCGTTGCAGGAGCCGAAACCTCCACGTCACGACCTGAAGAGCATTTACGGCGTGATTCCCGTGGATACACGCAAGCCGTTCGACATTCGTGAAGTGATCGCGCGGATCGTCGACGATTCCGCTTTCGACGAATTCAAGGCCCGTTACGGTACGACGCTCGTGACCGGCTTTGCGCACATCTGGGGCCACCCGGTCGGCATCATCGCCAATAACGGCATTCTCTTTTCCGAATCGGCGCTCAAGGGTACGCACTTTATCGAACTGTGCTGCCAGCGCAAGATTCCGCTGGTGTTTTTGCAGAACATCACGGGCTTCATGGTGGGCCGCAAGTACGAGAACGAAGGCATTGCACGCAATGGCGCGAAGATGGTGACTGCAGTCGCCACGGCGAAAGTGCCGAAGTTCACCGTGATCATTGGCGGTTCGTTCGGCGCGGGCAACTACGGCATGTGCGGCCGGGCATATTCGCCGCGCTTCCTCTGGATGTGGCCCAACGCGCGCATTTCGGTGATGGGCGGCGAGCAGGCGGCATCAGTGCTGGCCACCGTGAAGCGCGATGGCATCGAAGGCAAGGGTGGCACCTGGAGCGCGGAACAGGAAGAGGCGTTCAAGCAGCCGATCCGCGATCAATACGAGCATCAGGGACACCCGTACTATGCCAGCGCGCGACTGTGGGATGACGGCGTGATCGACCCGGCGCAGACCCGTGACGTGCTGGGTCTGGGGTTATCGGCCTCAATGAATGCACCGATCGAAGACACGCGTTTCGGCGTGTTCAGAATGTGACGCCTGGGTGTGACGCATTGACGAAGGAGTCAGTCGAGATGCAATACGAAACTTTGAGCGTCACGTTTGCGGGGCAGGTGGTGACAGTCACACTAAACCGCCCGGACGTACGCAACGCTTTCAACGAAACGATGATTGCGGAAATCACTGCCGCGTTTCAGGCGCTCGACCAGCGCGACGACGTGCGTGCGGTGGTGCTGGCCGCGCACGGCAAGGCCTTCTGCGCGGGCGCGGATCTGAACTGGATGAAGAAGATGGCGGGTTACTCCGATGAGGAGAACCACGCTGATGCCCTGCGCCTGGCCGCAATGCTCTCGGCGATTTACCGCTGCAACAAGCCGGTGATCGCGCGCGTCAATGGCGACGCGTACGCGGGCGGAATGGGGCTGATCTGCGCGTGTGACATTGTGGTGGCGGTGGATACCGCGCGCTTCTGTCTGTCCGAAGCGCGTCTGGGTCTGATTCCCGCGACGATCGCCCCGTATGTGATCCTCGCGCTCGGCGAACAGGCTTCGCGCCGTTACTTCACCACGGCTGAACTGTTTGATTGCGCCACTGCGCTGCGTCTGGGCCTCGTAAGCGAGTCGGTCAGTGAAGACCGGCTTGATGCGACCGTGCAGCAACTTACCGATACGCTATGCGCCAATGGCCCGCATGCGGTGCGCGCGTGCAAACAGCTCGTGCAGGATATCGCGGGCCACGAACTGGACGCGGCGCTGATCGAAGAGACGGCCGCACGCATTGCACGTGTACGCGCCAGCGCGGAAGGCCGCGAAGGGGTTGCGTCGTTCCTTGAAAAACGCGCGCCGGCTTGGCGCAATTAACGTTGCCAGTGAACGCGGCATCCGGCAGAACAACAGTCCTAAACGTAATACTCTGGACACCTCACCGAGACACCTCATGTTCAACAAGATCCTGATCGCGAACCGCGGCGAAATTGCCTGCCGTGTGGCCGCGACCTGCAAGCGTCTCGGCATTGCGAGCGTGGCGGTGTACTCCGATGCGGACGCCAACGCGAAGCACGTCGCCGCGTGCGATGAAGCAGTGCATATTGGCGGGTCAACCGCGGCTGAGAGCTATCTGCGCTACGAGCGCATCATCGCAGCGGCGCTTGCTACAGGCGCGCAGGCGGTGCATCCGGGCTACGGCTTCCTGTCGGAAAACGAGGACTTCGCGCAAGCGTGCGAAGCGGCAGGCATTGTGTTTATCGGACCACCGGTTGCAGCCATCGCAGCCATGGGCTCGAAAGCGGCCGCCAAGGCGTTGATGCATGCAGCAGCAGTGCCGCTCGTGCCCGGCTATCACGGCGACGACCAGGATCCGCTGCTGCTGCAACACGAAGCGGATTCGATGGGCTACCCGGTACTCTTGAAGGCGAGCGCAGGTGGTGGCGGCAAAGGCATGCGGGTGGTCGAGCGCAGCGAAGATTTTGCGGCGGCGCTGGCGTCATGCAAGCGCGAAGCGGCCAGCAGTTTTGGCAACGACCGTGTGCTGATCGAAAAGTATCTGACGCGGCCGCGTCACGTCGAAGTACAGGTGTTTGCGGATCAACAGGGCGGTACCGTGTATCTGTTCGATCGCGATTGCTCGGTGCAGCGCCGCCATCAGAAAGTGCTGGAAGAGGCGCCTGCGCCGGGGCTTTCCGCGGAATTGCGACGGGCGATGGGTGAGGCGGCGGTGGCGGCTGCACGCGCCGTGAATTATGTGGGCGCGGGGACGGTTGAGTTCATTATGACCGGCTCCAGCCAGTTCTATTTCATGGAGATGAATACGCGTTTGCAAGTCGAGCATCCGGTCACCGAAATGGTGACCGGGCTCGATCTGGTCGAGTGGCAGTTGCGCGTGGCGTTCGGCGAGCCTTTGCCGTTGACACAGGACCAGTTGAAGCTCGACGGTCATGCGATTGAAGCGCGTATTTATGCGGAGCATCCGGCCCGTGGATTTCTGCCATCGACGGGTACGCTCAAGCATTTGCGTATGCCTGAGGGTGTCGAGTTCAGCATCGGTGCGGGCAGCACCCGCGCTGCGGTGCGCATCGATAGTGGCGTGCGCGAAGGCGACACGATCACGCCGTTCTACGATCCGATGATCGCGAAGCTGATCGTCCACGGCGCTACGCGTGCCGAAGCGTTGGCACGTATGAGCCGCGCGCTGCGCGCCTGCGAGGTGGTCGGTCCGCATACAAATGTGGAATTCCTGCAACGCATCGTGACGAGCGAGCCGTTCTCGACGGGCGATCTGGATACGGGGCTGATCGAACGGCATCACGATGCGCTATTTGCGCCCGGAAACAAGCCGTTCCGCGAGGCGCTGGCGCTCGCTTGCGCGGCGTTGCTGACACGTGAGGGCGGCACCGCGCATGGCGCCTCGCCGTGGGACGCGCTGTCGCACTGGCGCCTCAACGGTGGCTACAAGCAAACGCTCGCATGGCGCGACGTAGAGAACGATACTGCGTTCGTCGCCACGTTTGGGCGCGACGGCACGGTGCCGACGCTTGACTACAAGGGTGAGCGCGCCAGCTTCACCTGGTGGAGCGGCACGGGAGCGCACGAGTTTGGCGCGACGCTGGGCGATGTGCACGTCACGGGCCGCGTGTTCGTCGACGGTGATGTGTTTCACGTGTTTTGTCTCGGCAAGGCGCAGGCCTTCGAATGGCAAAACTTGCTGGCCCATGCCGCGGACGCCGAACATGGCGAAGGGCGTTTAACCGCGCCGATGCCGGGCAAGGTGATCGCCGTGCTGGTGGAAGCAGGTACGGTAGTCGAGAAGGGCACGCCGCTAATCGTGATGGAGGCGATGAAGATGGAGCACACGATCGGAGCGCCGGCGGCGGGTACCGTGTCGGAAGTGCTCTATGCCGTGGGCGATCAGGTGGCGGATGGGGCGCAACTACTGGTGCTGGATGTAGGCTGAGGCAACGCAACGCGTTGCTTCGCTTCCTGGCTCGCTGGCGGATCAGGCGAGGTGCGCATAGCCAAGCGCTTCCGCCTCGCTTTCCAGTTGTTCGATGCGCGCGTAGTCGTTCAATGACAGCGCCGAAAATCCCTTGATGCGTAGCCGCGCAGCACGTTCGGGCTGCGTGCTTATCGCTTCGTGCAGTGCGGCGCGCAGTATTTCAATCGTTGGTTGCGGGACATCGCGCGCGGCGATCAACGGCAACCCCGGCGAGGCGGCGGTCCAACCGATCTGGCGCACTTGCTGCGCCAGTTCCGGCAACGCATCGCATACGAACGCATACGTTACACAGTCGATCGCCGCCACGTCCGCTTCGTTGCTCGCCACGGAGCGCAACGAGCCGAGATGTGAGCCAGTGCGGATGGTTTCGCTGAAGAATCGTCCACCCTGGGCAAGCGGCGCGACGGCGTGCCGAAACACGTTCATGCCGCTATTCGAATCGTCCTGATTGTAGGCCGCGCGGGTGCCCCGGCATGCGGCGAGCGTGGCAAGGGACGAACCCGCGCGGGTGACCAGCACGCTCGAATAACCCGCACCGTTGCAGCCCGGCGCATCGAAGTGCGGCGTGGCGATCAATTGAGCCTGGCGGTGTAGGCCTTTCACCAGCGGATAACCACAGGTCTGCGAGATCAGCAGGTCGGGACGTCGCCAGAATGCGTGAAGGTCGTCGCCAGGGTCGACGATACGGGCTTGTGGGTCGACCGCGCGCAAGACATCGCCAAGCCACGCGCGCCAGTCGGCGGCGAGGGCGGGAGTGACGTTGTACATTGGCAGGGCGGCGACTCGGATCATGCTCACGATTCTGGCATATCAGGCGCTGACGCGTGTCGAACGCTCGCTGGCCGTCATCAGAGTCGGCGCATGACGACCCATTGCCGGTCCGCGGGCCACACCGAAACGGGCAAGGTGCGCCACCGCAACGAAGACGCGATTCTGATCCGCGAAGACCTCGGATTGTGGGTGGTTGCCGATGGCATGGGCGGCCATGCGGCGGGCGACCTGGCAAGCGCGCTGATTGTCGAGCGGCTGGGCGAACTGAAGCGAGAAGGCAGTGTCTACGAATTCGTCGCGGCGGTCGAGGACAGCCTGCAGCAGGTCAACGCCGAGTTGCGCGCCGTCGCTGTCGAGCGCCAGGTCGACGTGATCGGTTCGACCGTCGCGCTGCTGGTGCACGACCAGCAGTTCGTGCTGTGCGGCTGGGTCGGCGACAGCCGCGTCTACGTGCAGGAGAAGGGCGGGTTCATGCAGCTTACCCGCGATCACGTGCACGGCCAGCCTAGCGACGTGACGCATTTCGGACGACGCGCGCCGCCAGGCGTGGAACAACCTGGACGCTTTTCTCGCCGCCTGCCGCGAACACACGCTGGCGCTCGTGGCCCTGTTCGTTCGCTCAAGGCCCGTTGCGCGGGACTGATCTCCACGCGACGCACCTTTAGCGGGTTATCGCATCGGACCGGCGATTTCAGCGCCGCCATGCTCGATTTGGCGGCGGATTACGTCGCCAGTCTGCGCGTCGAATCGGGCAAGCCATTATCCGAACCGGGCGACGTCGAACTGACCCGCGTGCAGGCCTGGTTCGCGGCCTGTTCGATCGGTACTGGGACAGCGTCCCGCGGCCGGCAGTGATTCCAAATACCTTCGAGATACTGGTGGCACAGCGCAAGTAGCGCGTGTCAAGAATTGGAGGGACGGAGGAAAGAACCCCCGGAGGCGCGGACGTTCCTTGATGGCTTCGTTTTACAGGTCGCCCTGCAACGATATGTCGGCGCCCCGAATCACGTGCAGGAATGTTGTCGTATCGCCGATGGCAGCGGTGGCCTGTTCCGCAAGCGTCCACATGCACGGAGATTTTTCCTCGTCCGCCATCATCGTGTCCAGAACGACCGAGTGAACGAACCCGCTAGCCGCCGCGGCCCGAAAAACGGCATCAAGAATCCGTCGGGCCGCAGCGCGAGCAGCAAGCGGCGCCAGGTGAGCCCGGTATGCAAGAAAGCCCGACATCAGCAAGAATTCCGCCGGGCTAATGTGGCGACCGCCGCCGACCGGCACACCTTGCATATCGCTTCGACCCTCATTCATATTCGCCACCCGCTGAGGTGCAACCGCGCTGCAAAGCGCGGAATCGCGCCGTTGCCCGTTGGCCGTCCCACCGTGCGGTGCACGGCGGTCGAGTTGTTGCGTACCGCACTAAGCCTGGTTTTCATCTCGCGCGTGATGTTGCACACGGCCAGAGGTCGCGGTTCTGCAAATCGGCGACGAGGCTCAAAACTTCGACAGGCTCCAGAATACAGATTACGAGTTGGTTTTGGGGGTATAAGTTGTTCAGCGCCTCGCCATCAGCGATCTATCCTTTCGGTGCGTATTCGATCTACGCGGCAATTGCGTCTAGTGTGATCACGTCCGTCCTTTAACAATTAACTAGGTGAAAACCCGGTTTGCGATGCAAAATTCCCTAGTCCTAGTATTCTTGATCGTCTTTTCGTTTGCCGAAGTATCCGGCGAACGGCTCTTTTAGAGGGCATGTATCAGATCGCGAGCGTTCCCGGTGCGCGGCAGGTCCCTGCGGGTGACTCGTCTCGCGGAAACACACTATCTTCCTTGAGAGCATCTATGAAAACGTTGTTTCTGCAGGCGCCTTCGTTTGACGGTTTCGATGGCGGGGCGGGCTCACGTTACCAAACGAAGCGCGAGATTCGATCATTCTGGTATCCGACGTGGCTCGCCCAGCCCGCTGCGCTGGTCGAGGGTAGTCGCCTCCTGGATGCTCCAGCCGATGGCCTGTCCCTGGAAGCGTCCCTTGATATCGCTCAGCAGTACGACCTGGTCATCATTCATACGAGCTCCCCGTCGTTCCCGAGCGATACCCGATTCGCAGAGCATTTGAAGCGACGTAGATCAACGATACTCGTCGGGATGGTTGGCGCAAAAGTCGCTGTCGACCCTCACGGCTCGCTGACCGCAAGCGAGGCAATCGACTTCGTATGCCGCGAGGAATTCGATTTCACCTGTCGCGAGATAGCGCAAGGGCTTCCGTTCGAGTCGATTCTCGGGCTCAGCTATCGTCTGCCCGATGGCGGCGTCATGCACAACGAAGCCCGACCCATCCTTGAAGACATGGACGAGCTGCCATTTGTCTCGCCCATTTATAAGCGGGATCTCAAGAGCGAGAACTACTTCAGTGGCTACCTCAAGCATCCGTATGTGTCGATCTACACGGGGCGCGGGTGCAAATCAAGGTGCACCTTTTGCCTGTGGCCGCAAACCGTCGGGGGCCATCGCTACCGCACCCGTTCGGTCGAAAACGTTCTCGAAGAAGTGAAATGGATCAGGGACAACATGCCCGAGGTCAAGGAGATCATGTTTGACGACGATACGTTTACCGACTTCAAACCAAGAGCCGAAGAGATCGCTCGCGGTCTTGGAAAGTTAGGTGTGACGTGGTCCTGTAACGCGAAAGCGAATGTCGCTTATTCAACACTTAAGGTGATGAAGGATAACGGCTTGCGTCTTTTACTCGTCGGCTACGAATCCGGCGACGATCAGATTCTCGTGAACGTCAAAAAAGGCGTGCGAACCGATTTCGCACGCCAGTTCAGCGCTGATTGCCATAAGCTCGGCATTAAGGTTCACGGCACATTCATTGTTGGGCTTCCCGGCGAAACGCGTGAAACGATTAAGCAGACGATCGAATACGCGAAAGAGATCAATCCGCACACAATCCAGGTGTCGCTTGCTGCGCCTTATCCCGGCACGACTCTTCACAAACAAGCGCTTGAGAATGGATGGCTGAAAGAAAGCAAGGTCATCACCCTCGTCAGCTCCACAGGCGCACAGGCTTCAGCTTTAGACTATCCACACCTGTCGCGCGAAGAGATCTATCAAAGCGTGGAGGAGTTCTACAAGCGCTTTTACTTTAGACCGACGAAAATCTGGGAAATCGTCCGCGAGATGCTGGTCAGTTGGGAAATGATGAAGCGGCGCCTGCAAGAAGGGGTGGAGTTCTTCAGATTTCTCCGGGCGCGCGAGGGATGAAGCCCGATGTGACCGCGTTACACTCGACTCGACCATACTCGGCCTGTCGAGGAATAGCGCGCTTGCACATCATTCCGTTCACGGTGACTGCCTGTGTCAAAAGCTGATTTTTGTCGTCGTTGAGACGCGAATGTCGGGGAAGCATCGTGGAATTACGTTTAGCGGTACCTGAAATCGTGCGCCGATTGTGATCGTGCGTCCGTTTCAGGCCACGGGGTAGGCGAGGTAGTTGACACGCAGATTCGGGGTTTCTTCCCAGGTATTCGCGTTGCCTGTAAGCAGCATGAACAGAACGACTGCGCTCAACCAGGCGTATGACGTTCTCATTTGACCCCTCCGAATATCGCAGATGGTCTCGATCGATGCTCCGTCCAATCAAATCAAAGGCTCTTCGAGCTGTCGAAGCGACGTTCATGCCGGGGACGCCTTGGAGTTGTTCGGTGAAGCGCACGCCGCATGCCAGGGTCGACAGCCAGGCACAAAACGTGTGCTTGTGATGGGCAATCGTCTGTTGCTGGAGTTGCCTTTGATGAGCTTTGGGATGGATGCCGGCCCCGACGAGCTTAGCGGCATTGCCTCGCAATTCTCGTGCGTCATGAAGCGATAGGGCGCGGAAGCGCCCGAGAGTGTACGTGCAAGCCTTGTCGTCCAATCGGAAGTCGAACTTCCCCGTCTTCGTACCCGCGATCGATACGTATAGATACATCGAATCGCGGTCGGTGAGGTTATAGGGCTTCGCTTTTGGTTTCGCGTTTAACAGGAGCGGACAGGTGAGCTTCATGGCGAACTCCATCTCGGACAACTACCATGCGTTTCACCTGCAATTTACCTGCAAAACCGATGGAAGCTGGCGGCTTTTCGCGGAAGCGATCGGAGCTAACGCCAGCCACCGGATGCGCAACCGCAGTGAGTCCATACCGCCTGAACCATTCGCTGTAACCCTTGACTAGAAAGCCTCCTGAGCGTTCGACAGGCTTTGCGTTGGGTGTCGTCGAGGTAGATCGCCATCAGTTGCGCAAGTGGTGCTGGATAAAGGGGAAAGCTTTGGCGCCATACAGGCGCGTTGTGGCCAAGACTACGGAAAGCCACGCCGCGAGCGAACCAATTTGTTTCGCAAAGCATTGGCGAAAAGACGCATAGCGCGTAACGGCGGGGATTTTGGCGCGTTGCCATCGTGGCGTACTTACCGGTTAATATCAGAGGTCGAACACTCATCAGGCAAATGCTCTGACTTATGCGCAAGACCTCGGCCACGCAGGAACGGCGAGACGTCCCCCGTATCGGCGAGGGGAAACGCGGCGAAGAAGGATATATCGGCTATCTGCTGCGTCAGGCAGGCGCGGCGCACCGGTTGCGCATGGAGCGCGCACTCGCTGACGTCAACGTGACGCCCCCACAATTCATGGTGCTGACGATGCTGGTCGCGTATCCTGGGCTATCCAATGCGGACGTCGCGCGGCTCGCGATGCTGACGCCGCAGACGGTCAGCGTGATCGTCGCGAACTTACTGCGCACGGGCGCCATTGCGCGCCGCCCGCATGCGGTGCACGGCCGCATTCAACATATCGATGTCACCGATCAGGGCAAAGCGTTGCTCAAGCAATGCCGCGCTCGCGTCAAGGCAATCGAGCAGCAGATGCTGACCGGCTTCGATGCGGAGGAAGAAAGCGTGATCCGGCGCTGGCTGGTGAGCCTGGCCGTGGAGGGTGCACCGGGCGAGCCGGAATGACCGCGTTGCTGGCGCGGCGTGGAGTGGCGCGGCGTGCGCCACGCGTGCGCCTCGCCACGCCTCTGCTTTTCAGTGCGCCGCTGCATGATGGCCCATGCACAAGCTAATGCGCTTCGGCCAGCAGGCAGTGGTGATCGAGCAGACCCTCGGCCGTGCCGGAGCCGTCGTTTACATCCATACCGCTATTGACGACGAGCCAGCCGTCCTGGTCAGGCGAAGGCCCTGCGCCCGTGACGAGAATCGTCTGGGTGGCCATGGCCTCTGAGCCGGGATGATCGCGCGCGACGATACGAAATGGATTGCTGGCGTGGGTCAGGCTGCTCACGCGCATGATGCGGTAACGCGCGCCGTCGAGCGTGTCCCATTTCCATTTCCCGAGCGGGGCATCGTGATACGAAGCTAATGCTTCGATCACGTTCGTACGCATGCAGTCCATATGGATATGCAGTTGCTGCTGCGAGCGCCGGTACTTCGAATTGATTTCCAGTCCGAACTGATTGCCGGCGAGCGGTTCCCCCAGTGAATCCGCGACCACCTTGCGTTCATTCCATCCGTCCGCCCAGTATTCCGGCGCATTTGGCTCCAGCACGCTGGGACTTTCGATACCGGTCACGCGTTCGGTCGGGATCAGCAAGTGCTGCGAGATGCCGCTGATGTCTTTGAGAATCGCATAGTGCTCGGGCAGATTCACGCTCGTGCATTGGCCGGGGCGGCCCATCGCCTGCTCCTGAGGCACGCATTGTCCACCGACGATTTTCCATAGCGCATCCGGATCAAGCGCGGCGATTTGCGCGCAGCTCGTCGCCGCGACCGTGACCGCAACGATCCCGATTGCGCGCTTCATGAAGAAGCGGGCGCATGCGCGGGGCCAAGGGAGAGCGCGGGTCGGCTGAGCCGCCCGCGAGATTTCGCGCGCCCGCATCAGAGCGTCGGTGCAGGCAACGCGCCGAGCAATTGCTCGAACGCCACACCAATTGCCAGCAGGCGCCGGTCGCTGCCGCGCGGGCCATCCAGTTCGAGTCCAACCGGCAAGCCTTCGGCGCTCAGACCTGCAGGCAGCGACAGGCCCGGGATACCAGCGTTGCTGGCTGGATCGGTATTGCGCAGAAAAGCGTTCATTTCGTTGATGGGCGCGGCGCCGTTGATCGATACCGTGGAGGAGCCGGCCAGCGGATCGATCGGCACCGCGCACAGGCGCGTGGTGGGAAACAGCAGCGCATCCAGTTGATGCACGGCGAAGGTATCCGCGTAGTGCTGTTGAAGTTGCGGCCGCAGCACGGTAAGTGCCGTTTGATACTGATTGGCGAACGGGTTGGCAAGAATTGCGTCGTAGGCATCGCGCACGTCTGGACTGGCAATCCGGGCCGCGACTTCTGCCACGGTTTTAACCGGCGCGTTGTTGGCGACGAGCCATGCGGGCACGTCCTCGCGCGCTTCATAAATGGCGATCGCAGAGCCGACCTGCGCATTCAGATCGAGCAGTTGGTCCATCGCCACGGGCACGAACGTAACACCTGCCGCTTCGAGCTGCTTGAGGGCGGCGCGCGCCACGTCCTCAAGCGCGTATTCGAGGTCGTCCCAGAGCGGAGCGGGTAGGCCAATGCGCAAGCCCGTCAGCGTCACCTGAGGCAACGGTCCGTCGCCGGTGATGACGCCGTCGAGCAACGCGAGATCAGCAACGGTGCGCGCCATGGGCCCGACTGTGTCGCGCGTATGGCTGATCGGCACCACCGCATTCGGATCGTGATAGCGCCGCTCAGCGCCGCCGTCGCCGACCGAGGGACGAAAGCCGGCGATGCCCGTCAGCGCAGCAGGAATACGTGTGGACCCGCCGGTGTCGGTGCCCAGTCCCGCGGGCGTGATGCGCGCGGCAATGGCCGCGGCGGTGCCGCCCGACGAGCCGCCTGGAATCAGTCCCGGGTCATAAGGATTGCGCACTGCGCCGGCATGCGGCGCGAGATTGGTGCTGGTGATGCCGAACGCGAGTTCGTGCATATTGGCCTTGCCAAGCACGATGGCGCCCGCGTCGAGCAGCCGCTGCACCGATGGCGCATTGTTATCCGGCACGAAGCCGTCGAGGGCGGGCGTCCCCGCAGAGGTCAGAAGACCCGTGGTGTTGATGTTGTCCTTGATGACCACCGGCAGGCCCGCCAGCGGCAACGCCGCGCGCGCTTGCGCGGACAGGCTGTCGATATGCCGCGCGGCGGCGAGCGCCCCTTCCATATTGAGCGCGGTGAGTGCATTGAGCGTCTGCAGGGCGGCAGCGCGGGCGAGCAGTGTCGCGACATAGTCCGTGGCTTTCAGCCGGCCGGTCTGGATTGCTGCTACGGCTTCGGTTGCCGTGAGGGCCAACTGTTCGTCGACGGTCCATGTCATGCGTGAGGTCTCCTCATAGGGTTGCTCAGGGGCTGCGTCGCTTCATGAAGCGCAAGGCGAAGCGTACCAGTGTTGGGACCAGCGTGGGCCGCAGCAGCCTCGGATCGTACCCGCTCATGCGCCGCTCGTTCTCTGAGAGGCACAGCGTGAACAGCTCTCGCGGATCGAGTGCGTCGCCGAAGGTCTCGGTGCTCGCAGGCAGAAAATTCGAGTCGTGGGTGCCGCCGTCGGCGTCCATGCCTCGGGCGATGCTCAAGCGTTCCCACACCAGATAGATCCAGATCGCGCCGACCCGCAGCGAGTGCCACGGACGACGCCACCAGGGCATGGTGCACCGATACCACGCCACCCAGTTGGCGAAGAACAGAATGTGACGCGCCTCTTCCTGGATCACGGGCTCGAAGGTCTGCACGAGCTCCTCCGGGAAATAGCCGGACTGCTGCGCGGAGCGGAACAGGCCAAAGGCGAAAAAGCTGTCGATGCACTCGCTATAGCCGGTCACCATCCACGCCCATTCCCGGTCGCGTGGCGCCAGGTATTCCGGCTCGGGGGCGAGGTCGATGCCATACGCGGCCACCAGCTTCGAGAGCACCAGTTTGTGGCGCGCTTCCTCGGCGGAATCCATGTCGAGGGCGGCGCGCAATAGAGGATCGGTGATGCCCGCCGCGTAGCTGGCAACGCGAATCGTGGCGCGTCCTTCGGTCTGTACCGCCATATCCCAGATCGGCAACGCGGTGAGGCGCGCCAGCACGTCCGCCGGTAATGGCGGCCAGTCGATCACGGCGGGTTTGTAAGGGTTGTGTGTTTCGAGAAGCATGCTGCAGAACATCTGCAGGTGTGCTTCCGAACCAATCTTCACGCGTGACGTGGGATCGCGAAACGTCCAGTGACGCAGGGCGCGATCTTCGGCTGCGTCTGTCAGGGTGTCGGACATGGCGGCGAAAAAAAGGGCAAGCGGGGAGTGCCGCCTATTCTGTCACAGCCTTTTAAAACGCGTTGCGAAACGCAATGGACAGCGGTGCGTCACTGGCTCACTGATGACTGTCGATCCACAGACGTCCCCAGCGGAATGCGTAGGCGAGCGCGTGTTCCTCGTCGAAAAAATAATCGAGCGCGTCGAATGAGTAGGCGTGATGCTGCGTGGCGCTAGCTTTCTCGATGGTCAGATTGGCGGCAAACAGGCCGTTCGGCAATGGCTGGGCCACCGGAGCGACCTCGTAACCCTTGTATTGAATGTGTTGTCGATTCATGGTGATGGCGATGATCGTGCCTACGTGCGTTGCAAGGAATGACAGACGCAGGGTACCGATCGGTGAATGAGCGGGCGGGGTCAAGCGTAGGCTGGCCGGCCTTGCGAGTGAACCAATCTTTCGTCGCAAGCAAATCATAGTGGACCTGAAACGGTCTTCGTGGATTCGGATGGTCGGAGGTGGCGGTCCCGGATGCGTTGTGACGACTATCCGGCGCGCAATTTGTACCGTCTGTGGTTTTGCACACGCTCGAGAGTACGGTTTGCCTGCGCTGACGCATGCGCTACTTCCGGGCGCGGTTTTCCGCACACTGGCCGCCTGACGCGCAGTCTTTCGCCCCTGTTTTCAGGCATAAAAAAGCCCATTGCGCGAGAAGTATCGTCAATGGGCTTGCGTTTGATGGCAGTGATTTTCTGCTCGCGTTCAGCGAGCGGTGCAGCACTTATCTTGCTAGCGTCAGCACCTTGCTTTTGTGTGCCTCGGAAGCGCTGTGGGCCGGCTTTCGTTCAACAGGCGCGTGCTGTGCGCTAAATGCCAGGGCGAATTGCGCGGCTTGCTGGCCGACGGTCGCGAGCTGGTCGACCACCTTCGGGTCGGAACAGGTATCCACGCTCTCGAAGCGCGTCTCGAGCGTATTGATGCCGGCGCCAAACGGCGTGGGCCAACCGCGCAAGGCGTGGACGATCGAGCGTAGCGACGTGAGCACCGAACCCGCGGCCTGCCAGCCGTAGGCGGTGACGATGCAGCCAACCGCACGGCCATCCAGATACGGGCGCTCGTCGGCACGCAGTTCTTCCAGCGTGTCCAGCGCGTTCTTCACGAGGCCGGAGACCCCGCCGTGATAGCCAGGCGTGGCAATGATCAGCGCATCGGCCTGACGCACGGCTTCGATCAGTTCGATCTGGGCGTCCGTGCGTTCCGGGTTTTCAGGGGCGTAGTGCGGCAGGCTATGCAGGAACGTGCCACCAAACAGACGGGTGCGGGCGCCGGTTGCTTCCGCGCCGCGCAAGGCAAAGCCCAGCGCGCGCTCGGTAGACGATGCCGCGCGTGTCGTGCCGCCGATGCCGATAACGAGTGGCCGGCGATTTTGATCGAAACGGGTCAACGAAATGCTCCTTCTCTGGCGGCTTTCGGGGTGTGGCGCGGGACTGCGCGCAGACTTGACCGAAACAGCAGCGATACCGCCATCTTAGTGACCGATGGTAGCAGCACGAAGCGACTTTTCGTTCTAACGATATACGCCGGGAGGGTTATCTGCCGGGCACCCTCTGCAGTGCGCGTGGAATGCAGCCGAAGCGGGGCCGGATAAGCAAAGCTGAATCGCTTGGTTGGCGGCAAACCGGAGGCGCGGCTAAGATTGGCTCGTCTCCTCCATGACACTCCTTGACATGGGACTTGGCCCCGTTATCGCTCGGTAACGGGGCTCTTTTTTGTCTGTGCACACGCTTCGATGGCCCGCTACGCGGAGAGACGAAGTGGCGGGATCCGGTCGAGACAGCGGCAATTCTTGCGGAGCTCTCAACGTGCTGTCACATGCGGCTGGTAAACGAGAGGGGTCCAACCGTGCAGGAGCACCATGTGAGCCAAAGACCGTCCGAATTGCGCGCCACGCTTGTGGCCAGGCACCCCTTCGAACAATGTTTTACGGACCTCGGCAACCACTCGGCCGACGCGGCGCTAACTGCGCTGACCCATGCGATTCACGCCGCGCAGCGCGATATGAACGCCTACGACTGGATCACCCAGGCGCTGCCTGGCGCGACGCTCAAGCCGGCACTGGCGATCGGCACCGTCGGCGAACTGTATCGCTCGTACACCCGACCCGCGGAGTTCGGCAGACTAAAGGACGTGTGGCGCGCGTGAGGCCATCGGCGTGGGGCCGCTGTTCGTCGAACGGCCCCGCTCAGCGGCTCGATTTCGATAGCCGGTCTCCGAGCCCAAGATTGGTGGCGATCTGCCACGCGTAGACCCGCGAGTAACGCACGCCAAAGCGCGTCTCGATCAGCTCGCGTAAGCGCGCGTTGGTCCATGCGTCGCTGGGAAAGCCGTGCTCGCGAGCCGAACCGCGCAGCGCCGCCGCAATCCATTCGAGCGCAGCGGCGTCCAGCGCAGAGGAGCGCCCGCCGACGCTCATCTGCTTCAACGCAGCAAGGCCGCCGTCTTCAAGAATGGCCTTGTAACGCTTGACGGTGGCCGTGGACAGATGCAGCGCCTCGGCCACCGCGTTGACCGATGAGCCATCCATGAGCATCTGGCCCGCGCTGATTCTTCGTGCAACAGTCGGAAGCGCTTCGGTTCGCAAGGGCATCGGAGTGACCGTCCATGAGAGTCGGGCTATCGGCGAAGCATCTGCCGCATCTGCGTTCAAGTGCTCTTGTTGCCCGTCACCGCGGCGCCTGGGCGCTCACGCCGCCGTTCGCAGACAAAGCGTTGGCTTGCCGCGTGGTGTGCGAGGCGTATCGCTCACGATGTGAAGCAACAGGATTGCGGGTACTGCAGATAGCGCGGTTCGTTGGGGACACCGCCCGTGATCGCCGGGCCAGCGCCAGTCGCAAACGGACATGGCGAATATCAATATTAATAAATCATTTTGTATTGATTGTGTCGGGTTGAGATAAAAAATACTGGCGCTGCCGGGCTAATTCGGTTTTCTATGATCCTGTTGAAGAGAAATTCGACCCGGACGTTATATTGGAATGAAACAATCGAGGTGAATATTTCAAATTGTGTTTTCCCTGAATGGGGCTTGAAGTCCCCTAAAACGTTTGCTAGCATCCACTGATAGCTTAAAACCGTCTGATGATTTTGAAATGGTTCATTCTGCACAGTTCGTCGTGCGCCTACTACGTTTGTGTCAGGAGTGTCGTATGACTGTTTGTCTCTGCCTTCCCTTGCCTGCATAAAGCGCGGACCAGACCCAGCTACCGCCTGCCGGGGCGCCGGCGTATTTCCGTTCAGAAACGTTTGTTTCGTCGTCGTTGATTAATAGGCTAAAAATGTCTTTTGATTTGCCGCATAAGATAATTTGCGTCTGGAATATCCATAGGAAAAAGCCGTGCGGCGCAGGCGCAATTCGTCAAAACGCAATCCTGGTATGAGCATGCCGTAGGACCGACTGGATTTCAGCGAATGCCGGCAACGCAGTCGGGTCGGTATTCCGGTCAGCTCAATGTTTCGGCGATTTAGGAGAACACTGTGAACCTGTTTATTACGCGTCGTGGCAAACGTCACGCCTTGCTCGTCGGGCGGATCGTCATGGTCGGCACCGCGCTGGCAGCTCTGTGCGGCTCGCAAGCCGCGTTCGCCCAGGCAGCTGCTTCGGGGAGCGACGAGCCGGTGCAGGCGCAACCGGAGATGCAGCAGCAGGCGGTCGATGCGCTGAACAAGCTCGGGAGCTATCTGCGTAGCCTGAAGAGCTTTCGAATCGTGGCGGACAGCGTGACGGATGCGGTCCTCACTACTGGCCAGAACGTCGGCTTTCTGCATCGCACGGAGATGTCGGTGCAGCGTCCCAACAAGGTCCGGGTGGTAGTCACGGGCAGTCGCGCGCCGAAGGGTTTTATCTACGACGGCCATACCTTCGTGCTCTTTAACGACACCCACAACTACTACAGCAGGGTGCCGGCCCCACCCACGATCAGGGAACTGATTACGGACGCAGACCAGAAGTACGGCGTTCAGTTGCCGCTGGTCGACCTGTTTTACTGGGGGCAACAGTCGGATGACGAAAAGGCGCTGACAACCGCGCTGTTTATCGGGCTCGACAAGGTCGAGGGCAAGTGGTGCAACCACTACGCCTATCAACAGCCCGGTCTCGACTGGGAACTGTGGATACAAACAGGCTCGCGTCCGCTGCCGTGCCGGTTTGTCGTCACGGACACGACACAGCCTTCGCGGCCCCAGCACGCGGTGAACTATCAATGGACGCTCGATCCGTCGTTCGATGCCGCGACCTTCGTGTTCCACCCGCGCCCAGGGGAGCACGAGATCCCAATGCGGCCCGCCAATTCATCGGCCGACGACCAACAGGGAGGTGCGCAATGAAACCACTGATGCGACTGACAGGCATTGCACTCGCCATTGCGTTTTCGGCGACGTCGGTGACCACCTTCGCGTTTGGTGTTCGCGGCGGTGCGCGCACGAGCGTTCACGGCGGTGGTGGCGGTGGAGGGGGC
>NZ_JBAURZ010000295.1:0-6472 GCF_049581445.1 Paraburkholderia sp.
TCTCGGCGGAGCAGCAACTGCGGCGGGCGACCGCGAGCGGTACGCTTGCCGCGAGCATCGCGCGCATTCCTGGCATCTATGCGGGTAGTCGCCTGCCGCTCGCGCGGCTCGCGAAACACACGCCGGCGTTGAGCGACGCTGACGATGTCTACACTAATCACATCCATGCGGACGATCTCGCCACCATTCTGGTGCGCATGATGAGACTTGGCAGGCCGGGGCGGATTGTCCACGCGTCCGACGATACGGTGCTCAAGATGGGCGAGTATTTCGACGCGGTGGCCGACGCCTATGGTCTCGAGCGCGCGCCGCGTATCACGCGGGCGCAGGCTGAGGCGCAGATTGACCCGATGCTGTTGTCGTTCATGCGCGAGTCGCGACGGCTCATCAACGAGCGGATGAAACGCGAACTGCGGGTGCAGTTGCGCTATCCGACTGTCGGCGACTTTCTGCTCAGTGCTACGAGGGCGACGGGCGCGACGGGCGCGGCTCACGCGCCCTAGTTCAGTCTGGCTCACGTGAGCGCAGGCAACGCCTCGAGCAGCAGGAAGCAGAGGAACGCGCCGATCAAGGCGCCGATCAGGCTGGGGTGGTACTTGCGCCGCAGGTGCATGGCGAGCATCAGACCGCCAATCAGCGCAACGCTGATACAGATAAACGCAATCAACGCACCCGAGATCTCGAACGTCCGGTTGACGATCATGGCGCCCCTCCCTGAAAGCTTTGTAGTCTTTGTTTAAGCGAGTATAGAGCGCGTTGTCAGGAAGAGCATGCTGCGTCGCAGCGCAAATCGTGGGATTTCAACCAGATACGTGCGGCTGCGCACGCGGTTGTTTCGATTGCGCGGGGCTTGCGGCGTTCGGCCCGTTTTCTGGGGGACGTGTTACCGGTTTACCCTTTCCGTAAAACTCCGAGGTCCGCTTCATCGAGCCATTGCCATCCACCTTCGGCGAGCGTCGGCGGCAACGCGAGGCCGCCTATGCGCTCTCGATGCAGCGCCTCCACGCGGTTGCCGGCCGCCGCGACCATGCGCTTGACTTGATGGTATTTGCCTTCGAGGACGGTGAGTTCGAGCGTGTGTTCGTCGCGCGCATTTGCGCTAACGGCGGCGATGGGTTTAGGTTCGCCGTGCAACAGGACGCCGTGACGCAAGGCGTCGAGTTGAAGGTCGTCGAGGGGATGGCGTGTGGTGGCGAGATAGACCTTCGGCACCTTGCGTTTAGGCGACGTGAACGCGTGAACGAACTTGCCCTCATCCGAGAGCAGCAGCAGTCCCGTCGTATCCTGGTCAAGGCGGCCCACGCATTGCACGCCGCGCGCCGCGAACTGCGGTGGCAACAGGCTGAAGACGCTAAGATGATGTTGCGGCTCGCGCGAGCATTCGTAGCCAGCGGGCTTGTTGAGCAGCAGATACGCATGCTCGCGATAGGGCCACACGATGCCGTCGACGGTGAAGGTCAGTGCCTCGGTCGGGACATCGGCGTCCGGATCGACGCAGACTGTGCCTTCGATTGTCACGCGGCCGTCTGCGATCCGCGCGCGGCATTGGCGTCGTGAACCGAAACCCTGGGTGAAGAGAACGCTTTCGAGATTCATGGGGGGGCGAAGATACGGCGGGAACAACGAGGCGAAAATGCACGCGACGCACCGGAGTGCGTCGCATCGCCTGCATTCTACCCGGCATGCCGCGTATGGCGGCGCGGCATACCCACCGGCGTATGCCCCTGCGTGCCGCCCACCCCCCGTTGCCGAGGCGCTTGCCGCTAGCGTCTACGAGGTACGCTCACTTGCAAACCGCCTTACTGCACGGCTGCGCGCCGCTCCACAAAACGCCGCACGTAATCGTCCGCTGGACGGGTCAGGATTTCGTTTGGCGTCCCTTCCTGCACCAGCGTACCGTCGCGCAGGATCGCGATGCGGTTGCCGATACGCAGCGCTTCGTCGAGATCGTGCGTGATAAACACAATCGTTTTGTTCAGCGTTGACTGCAGTTGCAGCAACTGGTCCTGCATTTCCGTGCGAATCAATGGATCGAGCGCAGAGAACGCCTCGTCCATCAGAAGCACATCGGTATCCGCAGCGAGTGCGCGCGCCAGGCCGACACGCTGGCGCATGCCACCCGAGAGTTCGTCCGGATAGTGCTCGCCATAACCGTTGAGCCCCACCTTGCCGAGCCACGTGCGCGCCTTTTCATACGCCTCGGCCTTGCCTTCGCCGCGGGTGCGCAGTGCGTAGGCGGTGTTATCGAGCACGGTCTGATGCGGCAGCAGGCCGAAGTTCTGAAACACCATGCTGATCTTGTAGCGGCGCAGCTCGCGCAAGCCTTGCGGATTGAGCTTGATGACGTCGGAGCCGTCGATGACGATCTCGCCGGCGGTGGGTTCTATCAGTCGGTTGAAGTGCCGAACCAACGTCGACTTGCCCGAACCGGACAGTCCCATGATCACAAAGATCTCGCCTGAACCGATGTTCAGGCTGACGTCGTTCAGGCCCACGTTGCAGCCGGTCTGCGCGAGTACCTCGGCTTTGCCCTTGCCGCTGCGCAGCAGGTCGAGCACGCGGGCGTGACTGGTTTCCGGGCCAAACAGCTTGTACACGTGCTTGACTTCTATCGCTGCCATTTTTGTCTCCTGAGCTTTTCGCGCGATGCCGATGCGCGGTGCCGACGTTTACTTCGCTGCGCGGGTTTCGAGGCTACTGCGGCTCGCATGAGCGTCGCCGTTCGCATCTGCTGCGTCCGTTTCCGTTTCACTCACTGCGCTTGCCGCCGTGCGCGAATAGGGGATGCGCGAGGCAGCCTTCGCCTTCTTGCGTATCGCCAGCAGACGCCGCGTGCGACGGTCTTGCCCATAACCCTGGCTGATACGGTCGATGACGATCGCAAGAATCACAATCGCAATACCGGCCTGCATGCCTTTGCCGACATCGAGCGTCTGGATGCCGGCCAGCACATCCTCGCCGAGACCGCGCGCGCCGATCATCGAGGCGATCACGACCATCGACAGCGCCATCATCGTTGTCTGGTTGATACCGGCCATGATGCTGGGACGCGCGAGCGGCAGCTGCACGTTCACGAGCAGTTGCCAGCGTGTCGTGCCAAAAGCGCGGGCTGCTTCAACGACGTCGCCGTCCACGTGACGGATGCCGAGATCGGTCAAGCGGATCAGCGGCGGCAGGGCATAAATGATAGTGGCGAGAATCGCCGGCACCTTGCCGAGGCCGAACAGCATCAGCACCGGGATCAGGTACACGAAGCTCGGCAACGTCTGCATGATGTCGAGCACCGGCAGCAGCACATGACGCAGCAATGGGCTGCGCGAGGTGAAGATGCCGAGCGGCACACCCAATACGACCGACAGGACAGTTGCCACCAGCATCAGCGCGAGCGTCTCCATCAGCTTGTCCCACAGACCGAAGCAGCCGATCGCGTAAAGCAGCAGCACGAAGAACCCGGCAATGCCGAGACGTCGCGTCGCGTTCCACGTAATCGCGCCAACTACGAGCAGGATCAGCCATGCCGGTGTGGCGCGCAGCGCGCCTTCGAGCGGCACCAGCAGATAGTGCAGCAGCAGAATGCTGAAGTTATGGAAGCTGTCGCCGTAGCGCGTGACGAACGACTGAACCACGTCGTTGACCCAGTCCGCAATCGACAGGTGCAAGAAAATCGAATTCATGATGAAACCTCCGATGCGCGAGAGCGGACGGCGCACGGCGCCTGCTGGCGCCACGCCGTCCATTCAGCACAAACCATCGTAATGCTGTTGCCTGTCAGGCGCCCGTGAGCGAGGCCTGAACCTTCTGCGCGACGTCGGCAGGGACCCACTGCTTCCACATTTCGGGGTGGTCGTGCAGGAACTGTTTAGCCATTGTCGGACCATCGATCTTCTTGCTGGTCATCTCGAGGATGGTCTTGTTCAGGAAGTCCATTGAGAAGCTGACCTTGCCGTAGGTTGCCATCAGCTCCGGTTCGGCCTGATAGAAAGGCGTCGACACGCCGACCTTAAGATGCGACACCAGATACGACGAAGCGCATTGCGATGTGCTGTTGTCGGCACGCAGCGTTTCCCAGCATTTCTGGTCGAACGGCGGCATCTTCAGTTGGACGAACTTGTATTTGGCCATCAGCGCTGCCGGTTCCCAGTAGTAGAACAGGATCGGCTTGCCGCGCTGATAAGCGGACGAAATCGCTGCGTCGAGTGCAGCGCCGGTGCCAGGGCGGAAGTTGGTGTAGCTGTCGTCCAGCTTCAGCACTTTCAGCAGACGCGAGTTCACGCGTTCGCAGTCCCAGCCGGCCGGGCAGTTGAGAAAGCGGCCTTTGCCCGGTTCTTCGTCATCCACAAAGAGGTCTTTGTACTTCGGCAGATCCGCGACCGACGTGAGGTTCGGCGCAATCGGCTTGATCCCGCGCGACGGGTCGCCCTTGATGACGTATTCCGGCACGTACCAGCCTTCGTTGGTGCCGCCCGGCAGCGTGTCGCCGATCAGCTTCACCTTGCCGTCCGCGACGCCCTTGGCGATGATCTCCGAACGGCCCGTCCATTGTTCGCCCCAGACTTGCAGATCGTTGCGCGAGAGGGCAGTTTCGGTGGCGGCGGTGCTGCCCGGCACGGTGTCGGTCGTGCAGCCGTAGCCCTTCTCCGTGATGTAGCGCAGGACTTCGCTCGTGAACGAACCGCTTTCCCACGTGACGCCGGCAAAGTGCACAGGCTTGCCGCTCGAGCACCAGGTGCCGGCGTGCGCGGCAGCGGGCCATATGGCGCTTGTTGCAAGCGCCAGGCAGGCCGCGCGCATCCAGGGTTTAATCTGCATTTTTCTGTCTCCTTTATCGGTTTTGGTGTGTGCGTCGTAAGACGCGTCAAGCGTAGGTACTGCGAGAACTTTGCGTTGCGGCGAGAACGGCTTCGTCAATGGCGAGCCCGAGGCCCGGTTCGTCGGACAGCGTGAGCCAGCCTTCACTGTCGACATCAATGGGCTGCTTCAGCATGAAGTCGCGCCGCTCGATCGACCATTCAGGCGGGTCGTACGGAAATTCGATGAAGGGGGCTGAGGCCGCACCGGCTGTCAGGTGCAGATTGGCCATCAGGCCGATGCCATTGCCCCACGTGTGCGGCGTGAACACCTTGCCGCGCGCTTCGACTACCTGCGCGAGCTTGCGCAAGCCTTCCATGCCGAGCGAACAGGCCACGTCAGGTTGAAACACGTCGAGGCAATCGTGGGCGAGCAGTTGGTCGAACTCGTAGCGCTCGCGGGTCATCTCGCCACCTGCAATACGCAGCGTGGTGGCGCGGCGCAGCGCGGCGTAGCCTTCGTAGTCGCCGCGATGCAGCGGCTCTTCCATCCAGTACACGCCCTGTTTTTCGAGCTCACGGGCGACTTCGAGCGCTTCGCTGACGGTCCACGGCGTGGCGGTATCCCACGGCATGCGCCAGCCTTGATTGCAATCCACCATCAGTTCGAGCCGGTTGCCCACGGCGTCGCGCACAGCGGCGAGCGCGGTCAGGTCGTCGGCGATGCGGGTGCGTCCAAAGCGGATTTTCAGCGCGGGAAAGCCGCGCGCGGCGACGTGCAGCGCCATCTTTGCCATTTCGTCAGGATGCCGGTGCACCCCGCTCGACGCGTACGCGCGAATCTTCTGGCTACGGCCGCCCATCATTTTCCAGCAGGGTTCGCCGCGAATCTTGCCGGCCAGATCCCAGAGGGCGATATCCAGCGGCCAAGGCCGGCCGGCGTGAAAGCCGATGTTGTCGAGCACTGCGCTGTGACGTGCCAGATCGAGGGGATCGGTGCCGACGAACAGGTGCTGGTAGTCCGCGAAGCCGTACATGGCGTCGCCCGAGCCAATCCCGACATTACCCGCATCGTCGTAAACCCGAACGATAGTGGCGGGGAATTTGCGGCGCGGCTGGCTATCCCACGAGGCCGGAAACGGCGGGTCCAGCTCCAGCTGGTGGTGCGTGACTTCAATCCGGGTGATGCGAGCGGAAAACGGTACTTCACGACTCATCAGGCGCTCCCTTTATGGATGCCGCAGTGCCGCATCAAGGGGCACAATTGAATTGAGAATGACGCCATGCTATGAAGACGGCACGGCCAACTCAATCGCTTCAATTAAAGTAAATGACTGCGTGCAATTTTCAGACATCGACTGCGTATGATGTCAATCATAGGCATGGCACCCATGCCAATGAGATGGAGACCGTCGCACCATGGCGATGAACGCGTGGCTGCCCAGGATCGAGGCGGGCAGCGATCCTAAATATCAGGTGATTGCTCGCGCTTTCGCGCAAGCAATTCTCAACGGCCAATTGCCGGCAGGCGAAAAGCTGCCGCCGCACCGCTCGCTTGCCAGCGAATTGAAGGTCACCACCGGCACGATCAGCCGTGCTTATGCCGAACTGGAGCGCCAGGGCCTCGCGAATGCGCGGGTCGGCGACGGCACCTACGTCGCGCAGGCCCGCGCACGGGACGCGAC
>NZ_JBAURZ010000296.1:0-3504 GCF_049581445.1 Paraburkholderia sp.
GGCACCGGCTGCGCCGGCGCCGAGTCCGGCAGCCGCTCCTGCGGTTGCGGCCGCGGCGGCTAATGGATCGTCAGCTGGTACGGAGAATGACCGCAAGGCGCGTCCCGCTGCGGCAGCGGCCGCCGAAGGCAGTTCGATTCGCGTGGGCGTCGAGAAGGTCGACCAGCTGATCAACCTGGTCGGCGAACTGGTGATCACCCAGGCGATGCTCGCCGAGACCACCAGCGCCTTCGATCCGGCGCTTCACGACCGCCTATTCAACGGCATGGCGCAACTGGAGCGCAATGCCCGCGATCTGCAGGAAGCGGTGATGTCGATCCGCATGATGCCGATGGATTACGTGTTCAGCCGCTTCCCGCGTCTGGTGCGCGATCTCGCGGCAAAACTCGGCAAGGAAGTTGAACTCGTCACCTTCGGTCAGGCGACCGAACTCGACAAGAGCCTGATCGAACGCATCATCGATCCGCTGACCCACCTCGTGCGCAACAGTCTCGATCACGGCATCGAAACGGTGGAAGCACGGCGTGCGGCGGGCAAGGATTCGACCGGTCAACTGGTGCTGTCCGCCGCGCATCACGGCGGCAACATCGTAATCGAAGTCAGCGACGACGGCGCCGGCCTGCGCCGCGACAAGATTCTCGCCAAGGCGGCCAAGCAAGGCATGCAGGTCAGCGAAAGCATGACCGACGACGAAGTGTGGAACCTGATTTTCCTGCCTGGCTTCTCGACGGCTGAGCAGGTAACAGACGTCTCGGGGCGCGGTGTCGGGATGGACGTGGTGAAGCGCAACATCCAGTCGATGGGCGGTCACGTCGAAATCACCTCGCACGCCGGCAAAGGCAGCACCACGCGCATCGTGTTGCCGCTCACGCTGGCGATTCTCGACGGCATGTCAGTGAAGGTGGGCAACGAGATCTTCATCTTGCCGCTGAACTTCGTGATGGAGTCACTGCAACCGCAAGCCGAGGACATCTACACCGTGGCTGCTGGCGAACGCGTGGTGCGGGTGCGCGGCGAATATCTGCCGCTCGTCGCGCTGCACGAAGTGTTCTCCGTGGCCGACGCCAAGTCCGAACCGACCCAGGGCATCGTCACCATCATGCAAACGGAAGGACGGCGCTTCGCCATGCTGATCGACGAACTGGTCGGCCAGCAGCAGGTGGTGGTGAAGAACCTCGAAACGAATTACCGCAAGGTGCACGGCATTTCTGCCGCGACCATTCTCGGCGACGGCAGTGTCGCGCTGATCGTGGACGTGGCCGCGTTGAATCGCGAGACTCGGGCCGCCCACGGCGCCATGGCGCTCGCGTAACCTCGCGTCCCCTTTTGCAGCTTTTTACTTAACCAATTTCATCCCAACCGTTTGGGGGCTAACGTGGCAGAAGTCCAATCCATCAATTCGAGCGTTGCTAACGCGAGCGGTACGAATGGCCGCCGCGATGCGCAGGCAGACGCCGGCGGTCAGGAATTCCTCGTCTTCACACT
Organism: Paraburkholderia sp.; assembly: GCF_049581445.1. Lineage (GTDB taxonomy): Bacteria > Pseudomonadota > Gammaproteobacteria > Burkholderiales > Burkholderiaceae > Paraburkholderia. The sequence goes on from NZ_JBAURZ010000296.1 coordinate 1,486, forward strand.
GGGCGCGGAAGAGTACGGCATCGACATTCTCAAGGTGCAGGAGATTCGCGGTTACGACAGCGTCACGCGCATCGCCAACGCGCCTGAGTTCATCAAGGGCGTGATCAATCTGCGCGGCATCATCGTGCCGATCGTCGACATGCGCATCAAGTTTCACCTTGGCCGCGTCGACTACGACCATCAGACCGTCGTGATCATCCTGAACGTCGCGCATCGCGTGGTCGGGATGGTGGTGGACGGCGTGTCCGACGTGCTGACGCTCGCCACCGACCAGATCATGCCGGCGCCGGAGTTTGGCGCGACGCTAACGACTGAATATCTGACGGGTCTGGGTACGGTCGACGGCCGCATGCTGATTCTGATGGACATCGAAAAACTGATGACCAGCCGCGAAATGGCACTGATCGAGTCGATCGGCGGCTAAACGCCGTCGGCGTATCCATGACTGGACAACAGGGAGCATCAAGATGCTAAGCAGGTGGTCAATTCGTACGTCGTTGACCGTGGTCGGAATCGTTCTGGCGGCGCTGACGATCGTGGTCGGTGCGCTCGGGCTGACTGCGCTGCGTCACGCCAGCCAATCGCTCGATGGCATCGCGGGCGGCGATCTGGTGGCCATTCATGCACTCGACGACGCATCGGGCTTTCTGCTGCGTTCGCGCATTGCCGTGGACCGCTACAACACGCTGATCGCCGCCGGCAACGCTGACGAAGCGAAGACCGTGCTGGACCGTGCGCAGGATCTGCTCAACCAGGGTAACCAGAGCTGGCAAGCGTTCCTGGATGCGCCCAAGGCAGGCCTCGATCAGGCGTTGCTCGACGATCTGACGGCGCGACGCGCCACGGTGATGCATGACGGCGTCGATCCGGAATTCGCCGCGCTGCGTGCCAACGATCAACCCGGTTTTCACGCGATTGCCGATACGAAGATCAGCCCGCTGTTCATCGCCTACGACGCTTCCGCCTCGGCGGTGGCGAAGGCCTTGCAACAGCGCTCAATGGATGAACAGTCTGCTGCGCAGTCGAGCGTCGCGTTGATGACGACGCTGATTTTCGCGGTGGCTGCGTTCGCACTGGTGCTGGTGGTGCTAATTCGCCTTGCGTTGCGCGGGCTGATCGTCCAGCCGCTCAAGGACGCGACTGACTGTTTCGAACGCATTGCCGATGGCGATCTGACGCAGCCGGTCGACGTGTCGAGCACCAATGAGATTGGCCGGCTGTTCAGCGGCATCAAGCGGATGCAGGACAGTCTCGCCACGATGGTGACGGCGGTGCACAGCAGCACCGAATCCATCGATACCGGCGCGCGTGAAATCGCGATGGGCAATACCGATCTGTCGCAGCGCACCGAACAGCAGGCCGCATCGCTGCAACAAACCGCGTCGAGCATGGAGCAACTGACGGGAACCGTTCGGCAGAACGCCGAGAACGCGCGCCAGGCGAGCCAACTGGCGGTCAACGCGTCGGACATCGCCACGCGTGGCGGCGACGTAGTGGGCCAGGTCGTACACACGATGCAGGACATCGCCACCAGTTCGAACAAGGTGGTCGACATCATCGGCGTGATCGAAGGCATCGCCTTCCAGACCAACATCCTCGCGTTGAACGCGGCGGTCGAGGCGGCACGCGCCGGCGAACAGGGCCGCGGCTTTGCAGTGGTGGCCGGCGAAGTGCGCAGCCTCGCGCAGCGTAGCGCCAGTGCGGCGAAGGAAATCAAGGAACTGATCGGCGACTCGGTCGACAAGGTGCAAAGTGGTTCGGCACTCGTGGGCCGCGCCGGTTCGACGATGGAAGAGATCGTCCAGGCCGTGCGTCGTGTGACCGACATCATGGGCGAGATCAGCGCGGCGTCCGAAGAACAGTCGACGGGCATCGAGCAGGTCAACCGCGCCGTGGTACAGATGGACGAAGTCACGCAGCAGAATGCCGCGCTGGTCGAAGAAGCGGCTGCGGCTGCGGCCTCGCTCGAAGAACAGACGCGCCAGTTGCAGACGGTGGTGGGTGGTTGGCGCGTGCAGG
>NZ_JBAURZ010000297.1:0-25107 GCF_049581445.1 Paraburkholderia sp.
CGTCCAGCGCGGCCTGCGTGCGATGGCCGCCGGCGTGAGTACGCCGGCCCGCGCGGCGCTGCTGGTGTTCCCAATCGTTGGTGTGGCCGCCTGGCTGAACTGGGGTCTCGGGCTGATCGTCGGTGCGTTGCTGTCGCGTGAAATAGCCAAACGGGTGAAGGTGGATTTCGCGTGGCTGGTGGCGGGCAGTTATTCGGCGTGGTCGGTGTGCAATAGCGGCCTGTCGAGCTCGATCGCGCTTTCGCAGGCCTCACATGGCAATGCGTTGAACCTGGTCGAGAAGGCCACGGGCCAGGTCATTCCGTTGAGCCAGACCGTGTTCGCGCCGTTCGTGTTCATCCCGACCGTGCTGGTGGTGGTCGTCATGACGGCAATCTTCATCAAGATGCATCCGAAGCCGGAACACGTGGTGGCGTTTAGCGAGACCGCGCCCGAAGCCGGCGCTAATGCGCCCGCTGAAGAGGCGGATCCGCACGCGCGCGGCGCCGCGCCGACCTCGTTTGCGGCCCGCGCCGAGCGCTCGATGTTGGGCACGCTGATACTGCTGGTGCTGGGTATCGGCTACCTGGCCATGACATGGCATGCCAAGGGCTTCGAGCTCGACATCAACACCACGATTCTGATTTTCCTGCTGGTCGGACTTGCGTTGCAGCGCACACCGATCGCCTATGCGGACGCGATTCGCCGCGCCGCGCGTCAGACCGGTTCGATGCTGCTGCAGTACCCGGTGTACGGCGGCATCATGGGCATCATGACGGGGACTGGCCTCGCCTCAGCGATTGCCAAGACCTTCGTGGCGATTGCCACGCCGGTGACGCTGCCGGTATTGAGCTATCTGAGCTCGCTCATCATCACGCTGCTGATTCCAAGCGCGGGTGGTCACTGGGCGGTGCAGGGGCCGTTCGTTCTGCCGGCGGCGCTGAGCCTGCATGCCTCGGTGCCACGCACCGCCATGGGGGTGGCGATGGCCGAAAACGTTTCGAACATGCTGCAGCCGTTCTGGGCTGTGCCGGTGGTGGCGATTGCGGGGATTCGCATCCAGCGCGTGATGGGCTATACGGCGGTCACGTTTGTGGTGTCGCTGGTCATTTACGGCGTTGCGCTCTGGCTGATTCCGTGACGCGGTTACGCGGCACCGCACAACCGCATGCACATGATCGGTGCGTGCCCACGATGCTCAGGTCGTGGGTCCCACCATCAGGATGGCGATGACTTCACCGGCGGTGGCGATTGCGACCGCCGCTTCGACCGGATTGGTATTCAGGAAGGTCCACAGGTCGATATCGTCGCGGAACTGGCTCCATGTGCCGAAGAAGCCGAGCGACAGGATCAGTCCGAACAACAGGCTGAAGCCGAGTGTGACTGACAGCCATTTGTCATTGTCGAGAAGGTTGGCGGCGAACGAAAAGGCGGCGAGACAGACGACCTGCGCGGCCAGAACGAAGAGCATGCCAGGGTGGTATTGAATGCCTTTATAGGTGAACGACCGCGACAGGCGTGAGCGGTCATATCTGTTGCCCATGGTCTTTCCTTGCGAGTTCCCGATTTTGCGCATTCGATTCCCGGCAAACGCGCACGGTGTTGATGTTTACGGTAGGCCCAAATTCAATGAAGTCAAGCCGCCGCGACTGACAGTAAGCCTGCTTGCCTGCCTGGATTGAACGGTACTGGCGCGACGGGGCCAATTCATGCACCAAAGCCGGCCTTACCCGCTGTGCTCACGGTTCGGCGCAGGTGAAATTGCGCGCCTCGTTCACATTACCTTTGCCAAGATAGCGCGGAAACATAGGATAGCGGCACAACGGGCGCGTTCGGCCATTGGTGGCAGCAGCGATATCCGTGGCGCTGAGCGTCTCTGGTGATACGCCGTGCGTGACCCAGTTATCCAGCGCACCGAGCAGATCCACGGATGGAATAAATACGCCGTTGCCGTGCTGATAGCCGGGCACCATGTAAAGCCGCATGAACGAATCCACCTTGTCGATGCCATAGCGTTCAATCAGCGCGTCGTAATACGCGATCGTCTGATTGGGGCTGATCACTTCATCCGCAAGTCCCTGCAGCGTGATCAGCTTGCCGCCATGCGCCGTGTATCGTGTGAGGTCCGTGTCCATGGAGCCGATGGTCTGCGAGAGCGCAAACAGTTGTTGCCGGTAACGGCCCGGATGCTGGATGTCGAAACTGAGCGAATCGAACTTCGCGTTCTGGGTGATGAAATAGCGGAGGTAGCTGTCGCCCTGAGTGAACAGGTAGCCGCTCGCCACGAAGGTGGGATACGGTAGGCGCTCAGGATTACGCGCAAGACCGAGCATGCCGGTGAATTGTGTCCCCTGGAACGCGTTGTAGCCCGCATAGTGGTTCGCGTTCCATGACAGTGGGTAGGGCAGTGACAGCCCGTCGCGCAGTACCAGCAATGTCGCAATTTGCGGATCGGTCAAACATGTGTCGCTCGGGCCTTGTGCCGTGGATGCGGTGCAGCGCAGCGAATCGATTATCTCGGGTTCATGCAGGCGGCAGGCTTCGACGTCGCTAATGATGCCGTCGGCTGCGCCGTCGAGCTTGTCGCATACTTCAAGGGTGCGTTGATAGACGCGTTGCAGCAGCGTGGGCGGCACGAAGCCACCGGGTGTCGCGTATTCCGCCTGTCCGAGCGCCACGCCCAGCAGACGCACACCCGAAAAATTGAGTGCGGGAGAGTTGGCGATCACGCCATCGTAGTCGTCAGGAAAGCGCTGCAATACGGTGTAGCCTTCGCGGCCCCCTGTCGAGCCGCCGCCAAAATACATGTGCTCCGGGCGCCGTGCGTACACGCGATCGATCAGCGCGAGCGCGACGTCATGCGTTTTCTTCAGATGCGCGTAACCGAAGTTGACCACCGCTTCATCCACGAGGCCGAACACTGCTAGCGCTGAATTGCCGGTATGTCCCGAGTCGTCGCCGAAGGTCGCGTAGCCTTCTGCGAGCGGCGCGTGAAACGGCGAGAACGGCGTGACGCCCGTGCCGCTCACTACGATACCGTCATAGCCGCCACCGCCAATCTGCAAAGCGCGGCCATTCCAGCGCAAGGGCAGGTTCAGATCGAAATGGATGTCGGGCGTACTCGCCAGAATGGCCTTGATGCTGCCCGTGACGCGGCAGTATTCGCCGCTTTGATTACCTGTGGCGGTGGCGGGAATCAGGGTGGCGCTGTCGACCTGTGCGCCACGTGTGGCAAGCCCGATGCCTTGCGGCTCGACTGTGGCGCCGGCAAGGGCTGCACACTGTGCGGCAAGCGCCGTTTGCTGTGACGCCGCCGTGGCGTTAATGGTCATGATGACAAGCGTGGCGCAGACCATCGAGCATGCCGCGCGCTGGCAACGTATCTTTGCGCCGCTCGCGCGCCTTACTGCACTGGCGCTCATCCGCACCCGGCACCGCTGACGGCGGCGCGCGATGCATCGCGGCGCCAGTCGCTCCAGCAGCGCGCAATGACCAGCATGGCAGTGATCGCAACGAGGTCACCACTGAGCGCCACAAGGACGCCCGCGACGCCGTGAAAGGCGCGCGGCGTGGCTGTATCGACGATCAACGACACGAGCGTGCCGGTGACAAAACAGACGAGGCCCGTGCGTCCCACTCGCACGACAGCGGGCAAGCGCTGCGCGAGCCAGGCGATGCTGCCCAGGCGCACCAGTCGCGTCGTTAGCCATGCTATAGCGAGGAAGTTGATCACCCGATCCACCGACAGGTTTTGTTTAAGCGTGCCAGGTAGCGGTTGCGTCAGCACGAACAGTTTGACCACCGCGAATGCCAGCACTGCGACGAGACCAGCGTGTACCAGCCAGCGCGCGGGCCTCGACATATGAAAGCGCTCGCTGACCGGGTGCACGCGACTCACGATGCCAAGCACGAACATCAGTTGCCATGCAAACGGATTGAAAGCCCAATCGCCGACGTCGTCAATACTGAAGAACACGGCTAGCGACCGCGCGGCGGCCCAGATAGCGACGCTCAGCAGCACAGCGGCGATCGCCGAACGCCGCGCGAGCGGCACCGCCAGCGGCACACACAACGCGAAGATCACATACATCGGCAACACGCTCGACAAGTAAGGCTGACGCCGCAACACGAGGATGTCGAGCGCCTCACGCAGCGGCTGGCTGGCGAACGGCGGCCAGCCGGTCATCTCGACCATGGGCCGGTTCAGATGGAAGAAAGCGAGCAATGCACCGGAGACGAGCGTCAACACGGCGGTCAGCAAGTACGCCCGGTAAATCTCCCAGCAGCGCTTGATAAAGCGCATCTGCGCCGCATTCGCGCCACGCCGCGTTAGCACCGCGGTGTACGCCGCAGCGGAGGCATAGCCGCCGAGAAACACGAACACTTCAGCCGAATCGCAGAACGCATAGGCGTGCAGCATCAAATGCGATAACGCGCTGCCGGGGATGTGATCCAGCACGATGACAATCAGCACGATCCCGCGGAAAAAGTCCACTTCGATCGAGCGTCCTATGCGTGATTCCATTCAGTTCCTCGCGAGTCCGGGCGGCGGGTTCTGGCAGCTATGCGCAGGGTGAAACGGGGTTGTGCTGGGTGAGGCGACGTCTTGCTTCGTTTAGGAAACGTTGCAGTGCGGAACGTTCCCGCGAAAGCGTCGTGAAATGGGTAGGAGATTGGCAAAACTGAATTTGGAATTTCGAGGGAGCGCCCGGTCGTGGTGACGCCACGCCGGGGGGCAAACAGGCGCGCGTTGTCGCGCCGAAAGAGCTGTGCCTCGTATGAAAGCGCGGAGCGCAGTGGTTGAATTGGCCGCTCGCGGCTGGCCCGCTATTTGCTCGAACAGTCGCGCTGGTCCGGCGAGCGGCGTCACGACGGGCGTTTGCCGGACCAGCCCATTCAAACTATTACGTCGGGTCATGACGTTTACATCATGATTGAAAATACGGATAAACCACGCGTAACACGCCTCTCTACTGGGACCGAAGGGATAGATGACATTCTGGGCGGCGGATTGACGCCGCATCGGATGTACCTCGTTGAAGGCGCACCCGGGACAGGCAAAACTACCTTGGCGTTGCAGTTTTTACTGCGCGGCGCCGCTCAGGGGCAGTCGGGCCTGTACATCACGCTGTCCGAAACCCGCTCCGAACTGATCGCCGTAGCGCAAAGCCATGGCTGGGACGTCAGCAAGTTCAAGATTGTCGAGCTGCTGTCGGACGAAGGACTTGACCCGCGCTTCGAACAGACGGTATTGCAGCCCGCCGAAGTGGAGTTGGGCGAAACCGTACGGGACGTGCTTGCGCAGGTGGATGAACTGAAGCCTGTGCGGATCGTGCTCGACAGTCTGTCCGAGTTGCGGCTGCTGTCGCAGAACCCGCTGCGCTATCGCCGGCAGATTCTTGCCCTTAAGCGCTATCTGGCCACGCGCGAATGCACGGTGCTGCTGCTCGACGACAACTCGTCGGAGCCGGGCGATCTGCAATTGCATAGTATTGCTCACGGTGTGATCAGCCTCGACAGCATGGCGCACGATTACGGCGGCAACAGGCGCCGGTTGCGGATCGCGAAGATGCGGGGCATCAAGTTCCGCGAGGGATATCACGACTTCACACTGGATACCGGCGGCATCAAGGTGTATCCGCGCCTGGTGGCAGCGGAGCATCACACTGAGTTCAATCCGGTGATACGCAGCACGGGCACCGGGCGCCTGGACACCTTGCTTGGCGGCGGTCTGATTCCAGGCACCAGTGTGCTGATGATCGGGCCGTCCGGCGTGGGCAAGACCACCACGGTGGTGTCGTGCCTGACTGCTGCGCTCAAACGCGGCGAGCGCTGTGTGTACTACCTTTTCGACGAAACCCTCAGCACGCTCCTGTTGCGTTCCGCGACGCTCGGCATGGACCTGAGGCCGCATATCGAGGCGGGCTTGCTGACAGTCAGGCAGATCGATCCGGCCGAACTGTCGCCGGGCGAATTCGCTAGCGACGTGCGCGACGCGGTCGAGAATCGCGGTATGAAATACGTGGCGATCGATAGTCTCAATGCTTACCTGCAGGCTATGCCCGGAGAGCGCTATCTGCTGCTGCAGATGCATGAACTGCTCGGGTATCTCAACCAGCAGGGCATCGTCACCATGCTGGTGCTTGGTCAGCACGGCATCATCGGTGAGGTGCAGAACGACATCGACATTAGCTACCTGAGCGACGTGGTGGTTCTGTTCCGTTACTTCGAACATCAGGGCGAAGTGCTGACCGCGATTGCCGCCGTAAAGAGCCGGGCCAATGCACACGAGCGCTCGATTCGCCAGTTCCGGCTGAGCGCGGATGGCGTGGAGGTGGGCGAAGCATTGCGCAATTTCGATGGCGTGCTAACCGGGTTGCCATCCTACAAGGGCAATACCGCGATGCTCGCCTCGACGGACAGCGTGATCGCCAGTGCCGGTTGATCACGTCATGGAACGCCGTGTCCTGATTCTCGCACCGTTCGGCCGTGACGCGGATGTGATCGCTGAGGTCCTCACCAAGGACACGCGTGAGTGCGTCCGCTGCACCGACGTCGAGACGCTGCACGCGGAACTGGACCGGGGCGCAGGCGCGGCGCTGATCACCGAAGAGGCGCTCGCATCCGGGCATACGCCGCAACTGTTCGATTGGCTGGAGCGGCAACCCGCATGGTCCGACTTTCCGATTATTGTGCTGGCGGGCACTCGTATGGGGCGTCGTTCCGCCCACAGTCTGGAGGTACTTGAGCGTCTGGGAAATGTCGTGGTGCTCGAGCGGCCGCTTAATTCCGAAACGCTGCGCCGTGCAGCGGCTTCGTCGCTGCGGGCGCGTATTCGCCAGTACGAGTCGCGCCGTCATCTGGCCGAACGTATCGAAGCCCAGGACGCGTTGGTACACCTCAACGATTCCCTCGAAGGGCGGATTGCCGAGCGCACGCATGAACTCGCTTCCGCCAACGACCGCTTGATGAAGGAGATTCACGAGCGCGCCAAGGTGCAGGCCGTGCTGGTGCAGTCGCAAAAGATGGAGGCGTTAGGGCAACTCACGGGTGGGATTGCGCACGACTTCAATAACCTGCTCAACGTCATCATGGTCAACGCGGAACTCATCGCACGTGTCAGCGGCGACGAGCGAGTGCGCACCATGGCGGCCACCGCGAAGCGCGCCACTGAACGCGGCGCCAAGCTCACCGGCCAGCTGTTGACGTTTTCGCGCACGAGCAACATCGACCTCAAGGCGGTGGACGTCGTCGCCCTGTTGCAGGGTATGCGCGACATCATCACAGTCTCGCTCGGCTCGACTATCCAGTTTGTTACGCGCTTCGATGATGAACAATTGTGGACCCAGGCGGACGCCAATCAGCTGGAGCTGGCAATTCTGAATCTGGCCATTAACGCGCGCGACGCCATGCCTGGCGGCGGCACGCTGGATGTGCGCGTCGGACAACGCGCCGCGCCGGACCCGACGCTCGAGCCGGGGCATTATGTGGTGGCCGAGTTCACCGATACCGGTTCGGGGATTCCTGCGGACGTGATCTCGCGCGTCTTCGATCCATTCTTCACGACCAAGCCGATCGGCAAGGGCACGGGTCTCGGCTTGAGCCAGGTATATGGCATCACGCGCCAGGCCGGCGGCACCGCACGGGTGATGAGCGAAGAAGGGCACGGGACGACCGTGCAGTTGTGGCTGCCCTTGCGTGAGCCAGTTGCATCGGAATCCGAAGTAACGTCTGCTGTCGAGCAGAACGTGAAAGGGATCAAGCGCATCCTGGTGGTTGAGGACGACGGTGAGGTGCGCACCATGCTGGTCGAATCGCTCAAGATGCTCGGCTACGTGGTGACTGAAGCACCCGACGGCAAGGCGGGGCTCGCACGCTTGCCCGATGACACGCCGGATCTGCTGATGGTCGACTTTGCGATGCCGGGCATGAACGGCATTGATGTGATTTCGGCGGCGCGCGAAATGCGCGATGATCTGCCGGTGATTCTCGCCACGGGGTATGCTGATGTCGATGTCTCGCGTCTGGCGGTTCGGCAGTGCAGCATCCTACGCAAGCCGTTTCAGCTTGATGAACTTGCGCGTACCGTGCGCCTGAGTCTGAAGGGTTGAACTTACCGGATGGGTCGGGCCGCGCATCGTGGCGACCGTGAATGGGTCATAGATACGTGTGCTGAGGTTTCGCTTGCGACTTTAAGAAAGAAACAAGGAGACAACGGAGATGAGCGATCCCACTCAAGGAGGCGGAGGCCGCGGCGGTTTCGATCGCCGCAGCTTTCTGGCAGGCGTAGCGGCGGCAGCGGGAAGTCTCGCGTTGCCCGCTTGCGGCGGGGGTGGGACGAATGTGCCCAATGGCAGCGCACAAGCCGCCTCGATTGTCGATGTGCCGTCTCCCGATGGGGGTGATCGCTACAGTCTGCCGCGTCAAACTTTGCCTGATCCGGCAAACTCCGGCATCGATTTCATTGTGCTGGTAACGATGGAAAACCGTTCGTTCGATCACTTCCTTGGGTGGCTGCCTGGCGCTGAGGGTCGGCCCGCTAATCAGCAATTTACCGATGCCTTCGGCACGGCGCAAACGCCTTTCCTGCTGTCAGCCAATTCGTCGTATGGCTATCAGGCCTGCGAGTATCAGGACCCGAATCATAGTTATCAGGGCGGCCGGACGCACCTTGCATCGGGCGCGATGAATGGCTGGCTGCTCACGCCGGACACCAGCGAAGATCGCGGCGACCTGCTGCCCATCGGCTACTACGCCCAAAGCGACCTGGAGTTTTTCAGTGGAGTGGCGAGCAACTACACGCTTGGCGATTTCTATTTCAGCGGCATCCTCACCAGCACCTATCCGAACCGGATCTATCTGCACAGCGGCGCAACGGACCGACTCGATGACAGTCTCGATACGTCGCAGTTGCCGACCATCTGGGACCGGTTGAACTCGGCGAATGTCGGCTGCAATTACTACTATCACGACGTGCCGTTCACTGCGCTTTATGGCGCGAAGTATCTCGGCATTTCACATCTGTTCTCTGATTTCCTCTCGAACGCCGCGGCGGGTACGCTGCCGCCGTTCTGTATGGTCGACCCGAGTTTTACCGGTGAATCAGAGGGTATTTCGAGCGACGACCATCCGCATGCGGACATCCGCAATGGCGAGGCGTTGCTTGGACAGATCTACGACGCGCTTTCCAGCGGCCCGAACTGGAATCGCACGTTGATGATCGTCGTCTACGACGAGTGGGGCGGCTTCCTTGAACACGTGGTGCCCCCTATCCGGCCGATCAGCAACGACGAACTCGCGCTTGGCAATGACGGGCGGCTCGGTTTTCGCGTGCCGTGCGCGTTGCTGGGTCCACGCGTGGCGGCGGGTGGTGTGACGCGCTATCCGTTCGATCCGAGTTCGATTCATCAACTGTTGCAATGGCGGTTTGGACTCGCGCCGCTCGGCGTGCGCGGCAATGACCCCGCCACCGTCAATCTCGCGTACGCACTCGACTTTACCAATGCGGCACGTACCGACGTGCCCGCTATCAACGTGGCCCAAGGACCCTTTGGCGGCCTGTGTGCGGGTGCGACGGCACCTGCGCCTTCAAGTTCAGTGTCGAGCATCGACAATGCGCAGGTCGCGACGTCTTCCGATCGTTTCGCCGACCTGCGCGCAAAAGCCGATGCTCTCGGATTTCCCCGGCCTGCGAGCTAAGGGTGCGAACCCGTGATGTCTTAAAACGCGAACCACCGCGCTGACAGCTGAGTTATCCATAGCGATTCTCACTATGTGGCAGCACGGATGAATTTCCATGAAAGCCGAACGAGTCGGTAACCGTTGGCAATCAGAAATCGCTTTTCGCCCGGCGTCTGGACGACTACTCTGTTGCTACCTGGAGCGGATCACCGCTCAAGCCCCGAAAAATCCGCATAAGGTTCTCGTAAAGGGAGAGCGTTCATGGAGATTGAAACCCGTACTTTGGCGCGTGTGACGGCAAGGCTGATACCGTTTCTGATGCTGTGTTATTTCGTGGCTTACCTTGATCGGGTAAACGTGGGGTTTGCTGCGCTGCAGATGAACAAGGACCTGGGTTTATCGGCCAGCGCATTCGGTTTTGGCGCGGGCATTTTCTTCATCGCTTATTTTTTCTTCGAAGTACCGTCCAATCTGCTGCTGGAGAAATTCGGCGCGCGGCGCTGGATTGCCCGCATCATGTTTACGTGGGGCATACTCGCCGGGGCGATGGCGTTCATTCCCGCTATTGCGCGCTACACGGGGCTCTCGTCAGCTCATGTCTTCTATACCCTGCGCGTGCTGCTCGGTATCGCCGAGGCGGGGTTTTTCCCAGGCATTATCTTTTTGCTGACGCTGTGGTTCCCGTCGATGTATCGGGCACGCGTGGTCGGCTATTTCATGGCGGCGATTCCGCTTTCCACCGTGATTGGCGCGCCGATTTCCGGGGCGCTGCTGGGAATGAACGGGATTGGCGGGATGGCCGGATGGCAATGGGTGTACCTGCTCGAAGCGGCGCCCGCGCTGCTGTTATCCATTGCAGTGCTGATCTACCTGACTGACCGTCCCGCCGATGCCACCTGGCTCAAAACGGACGAACGTGACTGGCTGGTGAACCGTCTAGCCGACGAGCGCAGCAAGCGCGAAGCGGTGCGCAAGTTCAGCGTGCGCGAGGCGCTCTTTAACCCGCGCGTGCTGGCCATTGCGCTGATCTATTTCGGTGCAAACGCAACCAATTACGGTCTGAGCTTTTTCTTGCCGCAGATCGTCAAAGGCTTCGGGCTGACCAACTTGCAAACGGGCTTTGTGACGTCGCTGCCGTATATCGTTGGGGTGATCAGCATGGTGCTGTGGGGACGGCACTCGGACAGCAAGCTGGAGCGCAAATGGCACGTGGCGATTGCCCTGCTGGTGGCCGCTGGCGGGATCGGCGCGTCGGCGGGGCTGGATAATCCCGTGTTGAAGATGATCGCGCTGTCGATTGCAGGCTTTGGCATCTTCGGCTGTCTGCCGGTGATCTGGACGCTGCCTGCTGCATTCCTTTCCGGCGCTGCGGCGGCGTGCGGCATTGCTGCGGTCAATTCGCTTGGCAACCTGGCGGGCTTCTTTGGCCCGTATGCGATGGGCTGGATCAAGGACAGCACTGGCGGCTTTGGAGCCGGTCTGCTGTGTCTGGCGGGCGCTGGACTCGTCGGGGTGGCGGCGGTGCTGCTGCTGCATCACGACACCGCGCTGGAGGATGCACCCGATCCGCTCAAGGCGGCGGGGCCGACGGGTGGCGAAGCGGGCCACCACGTCTAACGGTTTTACGCCGCGAACAAACGCTTAGCATCCCGACACGTTCGCAGGTTGCGCCGTCTGCCGGCTGGGGCCTGCCAACAGCGGGGTCGCTGTCTCACGCGAGATCATGCGTGCTATGCTTGAACGGGCACCAATACGTCATCATGAGCCGCCCCGTTCGGCAAACGGATGGCTGCTGCCGAGGTGCCGTCTCACGGGCATGACCTGCGATCTCGTCATATGGACTATCGTCATCTGCAACAACGCAAGAGCCTGCACGGTCGCATCGTGCAGGAACTCGGCATGCGTATCGTCAGCGGCGAGGTTCAGCCAGGCCAACGGCTGCCTGCCGAAGCGGACCTGTGCGAGCGTTATGGCGTAAGCCGCCCGGTGTTGCGCGAGGCGACGCGTGTGCTGGTGGCGAAAGGTCTGGTGGTGTCAAAGCCGCGCGTGGGCAGCGTGGTGAGGCCGCGTGAAGAGTGGCATATGCTCGACCCCGACGTCCTGTACTGGACGCTAAGCAGCGTGCCGGAAGGCGAATTCTTCCGCTCGCTGCTGACGGTGCGCCGCGTCATCGAACCGGCGGCCGCGGCGCTGGCGGCGAGCGCCGCAACCAGTGAAGATCTGGCCCGCATCGCCTTCGCTTATGAACGCATGGAGCACGCGCAAACCGCCGCCGCGCTGCTGGAGCCCGACCTCGAGTTTCATCGCGCCATCATGGCAGCCACGCACAACGATCTGCTCGCGCATATTGGAAATATGCTGTCGCTGGCGCTGTCCGAATCGATCAAGCTGACAAGCCGTCACCCCGACACCCATGCGCTTTCATTGCCGCGTCACAAGGCAATACTCACGGCCATTCAGAGCCGCGATCCGCTCGGCGCGCGCCAGGCGAGCCTCGTACAACTCGAAAACGCCAGCGCGGACGCCGAAAGCATTCTCGAAGTTGGGCGAGGCCATCCGGCGTAACGTTCGTCAAACAGCGGCCCGCACATCCGGTTGATGATCCGGCCGCCGTTCACACTCATTCAGTGCGAATGACGCGGCACCTCCGCGCCCCGGCAACCGACCAGAAAATCGAAGTCACATCCCTGATCGGCCTGCAATACGTGTTCAACGTAGAGATGCCGATAGCCGCTTGCATCCGCAGCGGCTGGTTGCTGATTCTCGCGCCACTGCGCAAGACGGGCGGTCAGTTCGGCGTCGCTGATATCCAGATGCAGACGTCCAGCGTGACAGTCCATGTCGATCCAGTCGCCGTCGCGCACGACGGCGAGCGGACCGCCAGCGCGTGCCTCGGGGGCGATATGCAGCACCACCGTGCCGTATGCGGTGCCGCTCATGCGCGCATCCGAGAGCCGCACCATGTCGGTCACGCCTTGCTCCAGCAGCTTGGGCGGCAGGCCCATGTTGCCGACTTCGGCCATGCCGGGATAGCCCTTCGGGCCGCAGTTCTTCAGCACCAGCACTGACTCTGCGGTGACGTCGAGGTCGGGCGCGCCGATGCGCGCCTTGTAGTCTTCGAAATTCTCGAACACGACGGCACGGCCGCGATGCTTCAACAATTCGGGTGTCGATGCGGACGGCTTAAGCACGGCGCCGTTCGGCGCGAGATTGCCACGCAATACGCATAAGCCGCCATCGGCGACGAGCGGATTATCGAGCGGGCGGATCACCTCTTCGTTATACAGCGGCGCGTCCTTGCAGTTCTCCCACAGCGTCTGACCGTTCGCCGTCAGCGCGGCAGGATGCGGCAACAGGCCACCCTCGCCGAGGCGTCGCACGACGGCGGGCAGGCCGCCTGCGTAATAGAACTCTTCCATAAGGAAGCGCCCCGAGGGCTGCAGATCGACGATTGTTGGTGTGCCGCGGCCTATGCGGGTCCAATCGTCGAGTTCGAGGTTCACGCCAATGCGACCCGCAATCGCTTTCAAATGAATTGCGGCATTGGTTGAGCCGCCGATGGCGGCATTCACGCGAATCGCGTTCTCAAACGCCTCACGAGTCAGCAGCTTCGATAGGCGCAAGTCCTCCAGCGCCATCTCCACAATACGCATACCCGACAGATGAGCGAGCACATAGCGGCGCGAATCCACCGCTGGAATTGCGGCGTTATGCGGCAGCGTGACGCCGAGCGCTTCAGCCATGCAGGCCATTGTCGACGCGGTGCCCATCGTATTGCAGGTGCCCGCTGAGCGTGACATGCCCGCTTCCGCCGACATGAAATCGTGCAGCGTGATCTTGCCGGCCTTCACCTGTTCGCTCAATTGCCAGACTATTGTGCCCGAGCCGATGTCGCGGCCCTGATGTTTGCCGTTGAGCATTGGGCCACCTGTGACCGCGATTGCAGGCACGTCACAGCTTGCCGCGCCCATTAGCAGCGCAGGGGTGGTCTTGTCGCATCCGACTAGCAGCACGACGGCGTCGATCGGATTGCCGCGGATCGACTCCTCAACGTCCATGCTCGCCAGATTGCGCGTAAACATCGCAGTAGGGCGCAGGTTCGATTCGCCGTTGGAAAAGACCGGAAACTCAACCGGAAACCCGCCCGCTTCCAGCACGCCGTGTTTGACGTGCTCGGCGAGCTTGCGGAAATGCGCGTTGCAAGGCGTGAGTTCCGACCAGGTATTGCAAATGCCGATGATCGGTTTGCCCTGGAATTCGTGATCAGGAATACCCTGGTTTTTCATCCAGCTGCGGTACATGAAGCCGTTTTTATCGGCTGTGCCGAACCATTGGGCAGAGCGTAACGGGCGTTTGGCGTCCTTCATGGGCTTCCTCCTTGACTACCAAGGATAGTAATACTATTCGCCGAATGCGGCTTGCCGTTCGCGGCCTGGAGCGTGGGAGTCACAGACCATCCGTCCACGTGATGCCGGACCCGCACAAAACGCTGGCTATATTCCCTTGCGAATCATGTTGCACTGCAAGGTGCTGCATCGGATGCGAAGCATTCAGGTGCGTCTCGCGCTCCAGCGGCAACGCCTCTTTGCAAGCTCAACTGAATTTCATTGAAAGGCATGCTTGCAACGTTCGATCCTGTGCAGGATGCGTTGTGCAGATTCGTAAATAGTCCGACTAGTTAAGGGTATACATCGATTAATAGCCGGATATGCGTGATATAGCATTTTCGGTGCATCGTCGTGCGGGAATCGCATGCGTTCGAGCAGGCGGTTCCATTGGGGCGTGGTGATGCCCGGCACCGGCGCTTTCCCGGCCAGCGCCGTCATAAACAGTAAGTTTGAATAACTGAAAGACGGGAGAATGAGATGGCCGAGGAGCGGGAAGATAAAAGCGAAGGACGGGGCGAAGTGCAGAGCACGCGGCGCGGCCTGTTGCAAGGCGCGGGTCTGGCCTCTGCGATGGCGTTGCTCGGTGGCGCGCTCGGTGGCGTAGTCACACCGGCAATGGCCGCAGATGCAGCACCGTTTCCGTCGCACAAGCGTTGGAAGATCGTGTTCGTCAACCACGTTACGACGAACCCTTTCTTTGTCCCCACGCAGTACGGCATTGAGGATGCCTCAGCATTGCTTGGGTTCGATTACCAGTGGACAGGTTCAGCGAACGCCGACGTCGGCGAGATGGTCAACGCGATGAATGCTGCCATTGCCGGCAAGGCCGATGCCATTGCGGTACCGATCGTCGATCCCAAGGCATTCGACGCGCCGATCCAGAAAGCGCTGGACGCAGGCATCCCCGTGTTCGCCTACAACGCGGATGCGCCACGCGGCAGCACCAACCCCCGGCTTGCCTACATTGGTCAGGATCTGTACCTGTCCGGTTATCAGATGGGCGAGCGCATTGCCAGTCTGGTCGACAGCGGTATCGTCGCACTCTTTATCGCCACACCGGGTCAGTTGAACATCCAGCCACGGCTGGATGGCGCGATGGACGCGATCAAGAAATCCGGCAAGAAGATCGACGTGCAGACAATTGCAACGGGCGCTACCGTCAACGAAGAACTCTCGAAGATCAAGTCGTTCTACCTCGGGCACCAGGACCTGAAGGGCATGTTCGCGGTCGACGCGGGCAGCACGCAGGGCGTGGCCGAAGTGATGAAGGAATCGAATCTGCCGGCCAAGGGTGTGCATGGCGGCGGCTTCGACCTGCTGCCGCGTACCGTGCAGCTGATTCATGACGGCTTCCTCGACTTCACGATTGACCAGCAACCGTACGTGCAAGGCTTCTACACGGTGGTGGAAGCGTTCACGTTCCTTGCCTCGGGTGGACTGGTGGGACCGGCCAACATCAACACGGGCCTGAAGTTTGTCACCAAGGGCACGGTCGATCCGTACCTCAACACCGAAACGCGCTACGAAGGCAAGAGCACGAAGCCGCAAATCGTGCCGCGTAGTGGTGGGATCAAGTCGTAATGACATCCGTGACGGATACGACGAAATCCGGCGATCGCGCCAGGCGCGGGCCTGGCGCGATCGCGCGCTCCAGTGAGATTCGCATTCTGGCGGTCGCGCTGATTCTGGCCGCCTACTTCGAAATCGCCAATCACGACTTTCTGCTAACGAGCGCCAGCCTCGAAAACCTGTCGCAGTTCATCGCGCCGGTGGCGATCATCGCGTGCGGCGAAATCATGTTGATGATCGGCGGCGAGATTGATCTCTCCGCGGGAATGCTGTTCGCCTTCGCTCCGTTCATCATGCATTTCACACACGAGGCGGGCGCGCCAACCTGGATCGCGGTGATTGTCGGCGTCTTTGCCGCAGGCGTGGTGGGGCTGATCAACGGCGCGGTCACGGTGTACATGCGCATTCCTTCGTTCGTGACGACGCTCGGTACGCTGTTCTTCATCAACGGTCTCACGCTGACCATCTCGCGCGGCACGCCGGTGTCCACGCCGGATGGCGCAGATTTCGCCGCGTTCATGGGCGCCTGGGGATATAGCGAGATCATCTGGACCGTCGGCATCGCAGCGGTCATGCACGTTCTGTTGCGCAATACCCGATGGGGCTTGCATACGATTGCGTCCGGAGCCAATCCATTAGGGTCGAGCGAAGCGGGTATCAACGTGAAGCGGCTGAAACTCGGCAACTTCATCATTGCCGCTGTTCTCGCTGGATTTACCGGCATTCTCGAAGGCTTTCGCATCACGTCAATCGATCCGCAAGCCGGCGGCAATCAGATCATGTTTCTCGCCGTGGCCGCAGCCGTGATCGGCGGCACGCCGCTCGCGGGCGGGTCGGGCACGATCATCGGTGGCCTGATTGGCGCGGCGGTGCTGGGCATTCTGAACGACGGCTTCACACTGATCGGTATCAACGCGTTCACCTTCAATATGATTCTCGGCGCTGCGATTCTCGCCGCGATGATCTTCAACATCCACGTCGTGCGTCTCGCGCGTAAGTAAGGGAGAGTCGTGATGTCCGAGGTGGCGTATGCGCTGCGCGGCGAAGAGATAGTCAAACGCTTCGGTGCGGTCACGGCGCTCGACGGTGTGGCGCTGACACTCAAGCCAGGTGAAATTCTCGGCGTGCTGGGCGATAACGGCGCGGGCAAGTCGACGCTGATCAAGATACTCACCGGCTTTCACCAGCAGACGAGCGGCAAGCTCTTTATCAACGGTGAGGAAACGCTGCTGCGCTCGGTCGATCACGCACGGGCGCTGGGTATCGAATGCGTCTATCAGGATCTGGCGCTCGCCAATTCGCTCAGCATCTATCACAACATGTTTCTGAATCGGGAGATCATTCGCCCGGGACCGTTCCGGTTGTTGAACAACCGGGCAATGCGCGCGCGCGCTGCCGAGTGCCTTGAAGAAATTGGCGTGCGGGTGCCTTCGGTTGATTTGCCGGTCGAGCAGCTTTCCGGTGGACAGCGCCAGGCCATTGCCGTGGCGCGTGCGGTCAATTCGAATGCGAAGATCCTGTTGCTCGATGAGCCGCTCGCCGCAATGGGCGCTCGCGAAGCAGGGCTGATCATCGATCTCGTGCTGCGTCTGAAGGAAAAGGGCGGCCTGTCGATTGTGATGATCATGCACAACTATGCGCAGACGCTGGATATCGCCGATCGCGTCATGCTGATGCAGCGCGGCCGCGTGACCTATGAGAAGGAAGCGGCCAGCACGTCCGTGGCGGAGTTGATGGACATCGTGCGGCGCGAATATCGGGCGATGCGAACGGCTGCGAATTGATGTAATTCGGCGCGCGGCTCGGTTTTTTGTGGCGCCAAAAGCCTGGGATTCCTCAGGCTTCTTTCGCTGTGTAAGAGGCAGCGGTTTCGTGGCGAACCGTGGCCGCGTTCTTGCCATTGTGCTCATGCGGTGGGCCTGAACGAGCGACTGCGTAACAGCCGAACGGCACGATTCCATTTGCCCATATGCCGCCACTTTAAAGCGGCTTCGCAGGCAGTGTGCTTGCGAAGAATCCGAGCGCCCAGTCGATGGTCTGCGCGTGAACCGCCTCGCGATCTACGCCCGGAGGATCCTTGCAGAGCCCGGCGAGTTGATCGACCACGCCAGGCAGGCAGTCGTCGAGGAAGGTGTAGTGGGCGGCGCCTGGCACCATGTTGACCTTGGCGTCAGGCATCAGGCTGGCGATGCGATGGATGTTCGTGTCCACCGGTGCGACCGAATCCTGCGTGCCAGCGACGAGCATCAGGGGGATGCTTACATCAGCGAACGATGTGGCATCAAAGGCTTCTCCCAACGCCGGCGCAATCGCAAAGACGGCCTTGACGCGCGGGTCCCGATAGGAGTCCCCAGAGCGCGCCATGGAGGCCAGCGTCTGCGGCGAGAGGGTGGCTAGCGTCGGTGCTTTGTCCTTCACACGAGCCATTTCCGGCGGCTTGCAGATTGCATCGGCTGCAGGTGACGCACAAAAGTCCAGAAATCGTTGCTGGCGGGTTCGCGCACCCGCCAGTTCCAGGACGGTATAGCCGCCAAGCGAGAAGCCCACCGCACCGATGCGGTCCCTGTCGATATGCGCACCCAAGGTGGGATCGACCAGCAGGCCGTCTAGCACTTCGCTGAGATCGGTGGCGCGTTCCCACCACAACATGAAGCCCTCTCGCGTCAGTGGTTCCGATGCGTTATTGCCCGGATGATTGACCCCGGCGACGATATAGCCGTGTGCCGCGAGCGCGGATGCCAGCCAGTCGAGGCTGTTCGCGCTCCCACCCGTTCCATGCGACAACAGCAGCAGCGGATATTTCGTGCGAGCGTCGGAAAGCGGCGCGTTGGCGGCGATCCCGTGGCCTCGAAAGAGCGGAGCGCCGGGCGCGCCGATTTCACGCGGTTGCTCGGGGCTCGCCGCCGCGACCGGGTACCAGATGCGTGTGACCAGCGCTTCAGTCTTGGCCCCACGCCAATCACGCGCCACGGCAGGATGAACCACACGCACGGTCTCTCCCACGTGATACGGTGCGGCGCTGTCAGTGGCATCGTCGGCGGCGCAGGCAACGGCTATCCAGCACGCCGACGCGAAAGCGAGGGCGCTAAGAAAGATACGCAGCATGGTTAGTCCTTTCGGAGCGGAATCATGAGATCGGTCACGCGCTCGTGACGCGGATCGGGTGACGGCAGGTCCCGATAGAACTCCAGCGCTGGACGATCATCGGGTTCGTAGCCGCTATGCGGCAGCCAGCCGCCGAATAGCGCCTGAAACGTCGGGGCAATCAGCGCGTATGGACCGATGAGCCGGTGCGTCGCATAGAGACCGCCTTCGACACGCACGATCTCAAACGCGCCGGCCGATTCGATCGGCGTGGACGGAATGATTCCGGCAAGGTACGAAAAACTGGCGGGCTCCTCCGAGTCTCCAGAGCAAATACCGAGGGTGGGGCCGTCATATCTTCCCGCAGTCCCGTCACCGACTAGTTGCGGCCACAACTTCCTGAGCGTTCTGAACGTCTGGCTGATGGTGGCCGGCGGTCCGTGGTGACGCAGACAGAGCACATCGAACGGCGCGAGTTCGACCAGTTCGACGTGGGGTGCGTCGGTGCGTTTGGGCACCGGCCCCGCAGTCGCAGAGGGAGCCGCGTCCGCCCACGGCGTGATGAGGCGTTTTTGCCGCATCTGGAATGCGCTCGGACTTACCCCCGCGAAGCCCCGAAACGCACGCGAGAACGCCTGCGGGCTCTCATACCCTACGTTCGCCGCGACGTCGCCGACTGGATCGTCGGCGACAGTCAGACGGTGGGCGGCCCGCGCCAGGCGCACGCGCTGAACGGTTTCGACGACGCTTTCGCCGGTCAGCGCCCGGTAAATGCGATGAAAGTGAAACGGCGACAGGTGCGCCACTGCCGCAAGGCTGTCCAATGTGTGCGGCGCGCCAGGATCCGCGAGGATCGCCTCGACGACGCGGGCGATTCGCCGATGGTAATCACGTTCGGTAGAGGGCCTCATGATGGCGTCAGGATAGCCCTTTCGACATCGACCCGCGTTGCAGGACTTGCGGATTTTATGGTGGCCGTGCGCGCAATTCGGGCACAGGTCCCGTGCAGTTGCATTGACAGGGGCTTAGCCCTTCACCTACTGCATGGGCAGTGCCATCCCGCCGCGTCGGACGAGAAGTTGTCCACACAAACTGTTCGCAAGGCTGTGGACAATTTGCGGGAAAGCGGCACAAGTGGCTGAAACCATTCAGTTTGTGCGCTGCGCGACGGGAGTGTGCAATTGACCGCTTGCTGGTGACGCTTAGGGACCGGCGAAGTAAGTAGCGACTGGAAGCAAACGTTGGCGTGCTGCGGATGCGTGCAGGCGCGGCCCCGGTGTAACGCCGTTATAAGCCAGGACGATGCCGTTGCATGTGCGCGGTATGCGGGCGCATTGGCGAGCGACGACTATTCAGCGTGGGTCGCACAGGTGACGTGGGCAATCGTGCCCGCTGCTCACCCCGAACAGACGACGTCGCTGTCGCGCAGGACGGGCTCAAGCGGCGCGGGAGGGAGAGCGGCGGGCGACGACGCGTAGCGGGGGAGCTCCATAAACAGCGTGACCCGGCGCACGATTTGCCAGAACACCTTCTCGAAGGACCGGGTGCGCTCGTCCGGCGTCATGCCTTCGGCGAGTGGATCGGCGAAATCCCACTTGAGAAAATGCGGCTCGCCCGGAAAGGCGGGCGTGACATTCTCGCCGACGCGCTCATCCATCGTGATGATCAGATCCATACGCGGTGCCCATTCGCCGGTGAATTCAAGCCAGCTTTTCGGCGCCAGCAGGCCAAGCTCGGACACGCCCGGGCGCAGTTGCGCAATGGCGAGCGCGTGTACACGCGCAGCCGGTTCAGCCCCCGCACTGAATACGTCGAACCGGTGGCCGGCCAGTTCGCGCAGCAAAGCCTCCGCAATGATGCTCCGAGCTGAATTCTCACGACAGAGAAACAGCACCTTATATTTATTGATCACGCTCTTGCCCCGTAGCACGTTTTTTTCGTTGTGACCGCGATTCTGACGATCCAGTCTTGCACTTCCGTGACAGGACGAACTCCGCACGGGCAAAAGCCCACGCGGTCAAGTGACGGAAGCGGTTTGCTGCATGGTCTCGCGCGGCCGGACGTCCACGGCGAGGGGTATTGCGGTGTCATCTTTTGGCTGGCCGGATATACCCGCGCCGAACCTGTGAACGCTTCGGTAGCCGAACATGCCCGAGACTGCGTTTGAGCTGGGCCGCACGCCGGAGTCAGTCGGAGACGGACTTCGCGGACCTGGTGGACTCGAGTTGCCCATTACGTTAGCACGAGAAAATTTCCCTGTGGATATCGGGTGATACGAATGGCGTGTGGGTGAGAGTTGTGGTGGTGGAAAGGATTAGGCGGTGCCATTGGCACCGCCTTTTTTGGTTCTGCGACCGGAATCTGTGCGCCATTGTCTTCGTCTTGCGTCTTATTCGGCCGCTTCCCGACCGGCGACCCATTGAGAATTCGTCTGACGAATATAGACGAATCGCAATGCGGCGGTCGGAAATTAGGAATAGGCCGATAGGTTCCTCCCCCTCCGAAGCTCAACATACTAATCAGGATTCGCCAACGCATTTCGGCATTTCAAGACGGTAGTGACAGCAGGAGTGCTCGCTGATACGTCGCCGGTTATTGCATCAGCGAGGCGTTTTCCGGGTTGCGCCGTCCGTTACGAAACGGGCCCTTTCCCTCCGAACTCATCCTGGCCAGGACATGGCCAATGGCAGCCGCTCAAACGGCTGCCATGGCAGCGCTTTGCCTTGAGCCAGGACGGCCAGACCCAGTAGTTGCGATCTATTTCCTACTTTTTAGAGATTTAAACCATGAATCAGAATCGGTTTCGTCGGGTGTTTAGCAAGCGTCTGGGTATGCTCGTCGCGGTTGCGGAAAACGTAAAGAGCCAGGGCAAACAGCCTGGCGAGAGCGCTGGTGTCGTTGAAGTGCGCGTCAGCTTTAGCGTGGTGTCGTCGTTGACGGCAGCCGCGCTCGCGCTGCTTTCTCTGGATCCGTCCATCAGCTCGGCACAATCGCTGCCGACCAACGGTCACGTGGTAGCGGGTCAGGCGACCATCGGCCAGCCCAACGGCAACACGATGACGATCGACCAGGGCAGCCAACGCACTGTGATCGACTGGAACACGTTCAACGTCGGCCAGGGCAACACGGTGCAGTTCAACCAGCCGAACACCCAGGCGCAGGCGCTGAACCGCGTGGTGGGCGGCGTGCCGTCGAACATTCAGGGTTCGCTGCTGGCTAACGGCCAGGTGCTGATCCAGAACGCGAATGGCGTGCTGTTTGGTAAGGGCGCAGTGGTGAACGTCGGCTCGCTGCTGGCGACGACGAAAGCGATCGATCCGAATGCATTCATGGCGGGCAACCCGCTGGCACTGAGCTCAACGGGCACGAACGCCGGCGTGGTGAACGATGGTTCGATCCAGGCACAGGGCTTCGTGGTCCTGATGGGCGACCAGGTGCGCAACACGGGCACGATCTCGACGGCCAAGGGTGGTCAGGTTGCGCTCGCCGCAGGCGACAGCGCAACGGTTGCGCTGCCTAACGGCCAGGGCATCTCGCTGACGCTGACCAACGCGTCGGCTAATGCACTCGTGGATAACAGCGGCAGCATCGTGGCGCAGAACGGCAGCGTGCTGCTGACTGCGCGTGGTAAGGACACGCTGCTGAACACGGTGGTGAACCTGTCGGGCGTGGTGCGCGCCGGCACGGTGGTTGCCGATGCGGGCAACACGGGTGACGTGGCGGTGACGGGCAAGATCGACGCGTCGAACAATGCGGCCGGTGGTGTTGGCGGCACGGTGGTGCTGTCGGGCGACCGCGTGGGTCTGCTGGGCAACGCAAGCGTGGACGTGAGCGGCGATGCGGCTGGCGGCAAGGTGATCATGGGCGGCGACAGCCTGCACCAGCTCGCCGGTACGCAAGCAGCGGGCATGTTGCAGGATGGCGTGAACTTCGCGAACTACACGCAGGTGGATGCGGGTGCGACGGTCAATGCGGGTTCTGCACACGGTAATGGTGGTTTTGTTGAGACGTCGGGGCATAACCTCGATGTGGAAGGTGCGGTTAGCGCGGCTGCGGCGAATGGTAAGGCTGGTCAGTGGTTGATCGACCCGACGGACGTGACGATTAGCACGGGTGCGGATGCGAACTACAGCGGTGCGGTGACGGGCGGGTTCAGCGGTGGCTCGAACACGAGCGCGACCGTTAAGAACACGACGATCAGCAATGCGCTGAACGCAGGCACGGACGTGACGATCACGACGGCGAGCGCGGGCACGGCGGCGGGGAATATCATCCAGGCATCCGGTGCGGATATCACGAAGACGAGCGGCGCGGCAGCGAATCTGACGCTGGTGGCCAACGGCAGCATCGCGCTGAATGGCAATATCGCGTCATCGTCGAATGCGCTCAACCTGAACATGACGGCAGCGATGGGCGGCGTCAACGGATCTGCGAGTCAGATCGCTGGCCGAACTATCGACCTGAACGGCGGAAATCTCACTGTTTCCGGTAATACGACAGGTGGAACGGGATTGATTGGCAACGCCGTCCAGTTCAATGGTACGGTGACGAATATCAGCGGCGGTTCGATCACTGGCGCGGCTGACACGGGTTCAGGCGTTGTGCTTGCTGGAAATTTCACCGAAATCGGCAACGGCCCCATGTCGGTGACCGGGACATCTAACGCAGGCGATGGCATCCAGTTTTTCGTTAGTAACCTGAACCTGACGCAGAACTCAAAATTTAATGCAAGCGGAAGCTCTGTCAGCGGTCGCGGTATTTGGTATCAGTATGGAAGTCAGACAAACGTCGGTGACACTGCATCGGCTAACATCTCCGGCGTTTCGGTCAGCGGAGTTGGTCTTCAGGTTGGCGACGCCGGTCATAGCACTGCATCGGTTTTCACGGTAGCTCAAGATGCTATCGTTAATCTGAGTGGGGCTAGCTCGACGAACAACGGCATGTTTGGTGCAGCGATCACCGTCAACGCCACCGACAATGGCCGCCTGAATATCTATGGCACTTCGAATACAACGAGTGGCGTAAGCTTGGGTGCAGGTAGTGGCCCTGTGACTGGTGATACTTTCAGCCCCGGTGTGGGAAATCCTTTTCCTCGGATCTATGTTTCTGGAAACGCCACCGTTGACATCAATGGCTCATCACGCGATTCATATGCAGTAACCGATTGGGGCACTTTCACCGTCGCCGATAACGGACACCTGAACATAGAGGCTAAGGGAGAGGGGGGCTATTCCGGAGCGTCGACTATAGTGCTGTCCGACAACGCTTCTTTGGACATCACTGGCCAAGCTAACAGCGGGATGGGTGTTTTTGCACCCAACCTGGTCTTATCTGGGAATAGTACTGCCAACCTTAGTGGCACCTCAGACTCAGCGTCTGGCGTGAAAGAGGGCGTAGACCGGAATCGAGTCCTAAACATTGCGGATAACTCCAGCGTGACAATAAGCGGATATTCCAATTCCGGCACTGGCGTAACCGACGGGGCAACTCACGACATCACCGATAACGGCTCACTAAGCATCAATGGTAGTTCGCAAGATGGCACTGGTGTCAAGGTTGTTACGGACGTGAACGTCGCTGACAATACGACTGTGAACATCAGTGGCAGTTCGACCAATGGCACGGGTGTGTCTGACAATGGCTCGATCAACGTTTCGGGTAACGGCACGATCAATATCTCCGGCGACTCGACCAATGGTTCGGGCGTGATCGAAGGCGGCAACGGTTCGATCAACATCTCGGGTAACGGTGCGGCCGACATCACGGGTAACTCGACGACGGGCAACGGCACGGTAATCGACGGTGTCGTGAACGTGACGGACAACGGCACGATCAACATCTCCGGTGGCTCGACCAATGGTTCGGGCGTGGTCGAAGGCGGCAACGGTTCGATCAACATCTCGGGTAATGGCTCGGCTGATATCACGGGTAACTCGACGACCGGCAACGGCACGGTGATCAACGGTGACGTGAACGTGACGGATAACGGCACGATCAACATCTCCGGTGACTCGACCAATGGTTCGGGCGTGATCGAAGGCGGCAACGGTTCGATCAACATCTCGGGTAACGGCGCAGCTGACATCACGGGAAATTCGACCGATGGCAACGGCACGGCGATCGACGGTGTCGTGAACGTGACGGACAACGGCACGATCAACATCAGCGGTGACTCGACCAACGGTACGGGCGTGATCGAAGGCGGCAATGGTTCGATCAACATCTCGGGTAACGGCGCAGCTGACATCACGGGCAATTCGACCGATGGCAACGGCACGGCGATCGACGGGGACGTGAACGTGACGGATAACGGCACGATCAACATCAGCGGTGACTCGACCAACGGTACGGGCGTGATCGAAGGCGACAATGGTTCTATCAATATCTAGTGTAACGGCGCAGCTGA
>NZ_JBAURZ010000298.1:0-5796 GCF_049581445.1 Paraburkholderia sp.
CCGCGGCCAAGCCTGCGGTGCCCGCCAGTCCGTCGGCGGTGGCCTCGGCGGCCTCGTTGCCAATGCTCTCCGGCGACCCGCTTGGCGGTGGCGCAATGGCGGCGCAAACGGCCTCCATCTCGTTCGATATTCCATTGCGTGACGCACGCGATGCGTTCGAACGCGCGTACTTCGAGTATCACCTCGCGCGCGAGAACGGCAGCATGACGCGGGTGGCCGAAAAGACGGGGCTCGAACGCACCCATCTGTACCGCAAACTCAAGCAGCTCGGCGTCGATCTCGGCAAGAACAAAGGCGAGTAAAAATCGCCCGCGAATGCGCGCGGGCTGGCGGTTTCCGGTTCGCGCCGGCAAAAAATTGAGAGAGAGGGCTTGAGCCACTTAAAACCCTTTGTTATACTCTCGCTTCTTCGTTGGCCCGGTAGCTCAGTTGGTAGAGCAGCGGATTGAAAATCCGCGTGTCGTTGGTTCGATTCCGACCCAGGCCACCAGGATTCAGCCCCAGGAACTCGCAAGATTCCTGGGGCTTTTCCTTTTCTGACGGGTGTCCTTCGTTGAGAGCGGCGCGGTGTGGCTTGTCGAGGCGGCCCCGGCGGCATTGGGCCTCGCGTGATAAAATCGCGCCAGTTCAAGGACTTGCTGCGTTTGCCTGACAAGTCCTTTGCACCGCGCACCAACCCTTGCGCCCGACGATCAGCGGTATAAGCGCCAGCGACTCTGCACGCGAAAGGCGCGGCCTATACTGCTTGAGCCGGTTGCAACGCCGGCACGCGTCGCGCCGCGTTGCTGCATGGCGCACATCGCGCAGCGCGACGCGGCACTCATCATTCACGGAGTTTCACGGTGATCCGCAACGACGCTAAGAGTAGCGCTCTGGTGCTGTTTTCCGGCGGTCAGGACTCGGCCACGTGCCTCGCCTGGGCGCTCGAACGATACGAAACGGTCGAGACACTCGGCTTTGATTACGGGCAGCGGCACCGGGTCGAACTGGAATGCCGCGAAGGCTTTCGCGACGCGGTTGTACGGGCCTTTCCCGCGTGGGCCGAGCGCCTTGGCGACGATCACATGATCGACCTGGGGGTGCTCGGTTCGATCAGCGATACCGCGATGACGCGCGAGATCCAGATCGAGGCTACCGCCAATGGGTTGCCCAACACCTTCGTGCCGGGCCGCAATCTGATGTTCATGACGATCGCTGCGGCGATCGCTTATAGGCGCGGCTTGCAGGTGCTGGTGGGCGGGATGTGCGAGACGGATTTCTCCGGTTATCCCGATTGCCGCGACGACACGATGAAGGCCCTTCAGGTGGCGTTGAATCTCGGCATGGATACGCGCTTCCTGCTCGAAACGCCGCTGATGTGGCTCGACAAGGCCGATACGTGGCGTCTCGCGCACGAGTTGGGTGGAGACGATCTGGTCGAGCTGATTCGCGTCGAAACGCACACCTGTTATGTCGGCGAGCGCGCTGAATTGCATGCGTGGGGTTTTGGCTGTGGCGAGTGTCCGGCTTGCCGTTTGCGCAAGCGCGGCTACGAGGCGTATCTGGCCGGCGAGAAAGTCACGGAATCGCCGTTTGAACCCGTTTGAATCCGTTTGCCCCGTTCGTCTTGGGGGCAGCGGCAACACTAATCAGGCCCTTGCGGCCAGGCAGAAAGCAGCATGACGTACGCGGTCAAGGAAATCTTCTACACGTTGCAGGGCGAAGGTGCGAATGCCGGCCGCCCGGCGGTGTTTTGCCGGTTCGCCGGTTGCAATCTGTGGTCGGGCCGCGAGGAAGACCGTGCGGAGGCGGTGTGCCGCTTCTGCGATACGGACTTCGTGGGCACGGACGGCGAGAACGGCGGCAAGTACCGCACTGCCGAAGAACTGGTGCAGATGATCGCGGCGCAATGGCCTGAAGGTGAGCGCGAACGCTTCGTCGTCTGTACCGGCGGTGAACCGATGTTGCAGATGGATCAGCCTTTCGTCGACGCGCTGCACGCGGCAGGCTTCGAGATTGCCATTGAAACGAACGGCTCCTTGCCGGTATTGGATACGATTGACTGGATCTGCGTGAGCCCGAAGGCTGATGCGCCGCTCGTCGTCACCAAGGGCAACGAACTGAAAGTCGTGATCCCGCAGGACAACCAGCGGTTGTCCGAATACGCGGCGCTCGACTTCGAATATTTCCTCGTCCAGCCCATGGACGGTCCGTCGCGCGACCTCAACACGAAACTCGCGATCGACTGGTGCAAACGCCATCCGCAATGGCGCCTGTCGATGCAGACCCACAAGTATCTGAACATTCCCTGATTTGCCGTGCTGACGATTACCCGAAAACTCGAATTCGATGCGGGCCACCGCATCCCCGATCACCGTAGCCAGTGCCGTAATCTGCACGGGCATCGCTACGTCCTCGAAGTCACGCTGCAAGGCGACCTCGTCGAAACCGAAGGTGCGCCGGATCGCGGCATGGTGATGGACTTTGCCGATGTGAAGTCGCTCGCGGTCGAGCATCTCGTCGACCGATGGGATCACGCGTTTCTTGTCTACGAAGGCGACACGCAAGTGCGCGGCTTTCTCGATTCGATGCCGGGACACAAGACGGTGGTGCTCGATCGCATCCCGACAGTCGAAAACCTCGCTGCCGTCGCGTTCAACATCCTCGCCAATGTCTACGACGCTCACTACGGCGTGAACCTGCGCTTGCACAAAGTGCGTCTCTACGAAACGCCGAACTGCTGGGCCGACGTGGTCCGCGATTAAGCTGTTAAGAGGCCGCTCAGCGCCCGCGTTATTGTCACGGTATGATCGTTTCAATAACCAAGCGGAGCGAGACATGCCGGTCACCCTATTGTCCAGCAGGCATCAAACCAGCGGCGTAAGCCGTCTGTCCTGCACTCCAGGCAACGTCGCAGGTTGCCACGGAGTGCGGCGATGAGCACCTTCACCAATCCCCTCAAGCAACGTCTGGCAGAAGCCGATACGCTCTTTGGCCTGTGGCTGTCGCTGGGCAGCGATAGCGCCGCCGAGGCGCTCGCGCACGCCGGTTTCGACTGGCTGCTGATCGACATGGAGCACGCGCCGATCGACAGCGCGGATGTCACGAGCCAGTTGCGCGCCATTGCTGCAGCGCACTTGCCGAGTGAGCCAGTGGTTCGCGTGCCGGCCAGTGAAGGCTGGCTCGTCAAGCGCGTGCTTGACGCCGGCGCGCGCACGTTGATGTTCCCGAACATCGAGACCGCGGAAGAAGCGGCGCACGCCGTGCGTTTGACGCAATACCCGACGCCTGAGGCGATCGGCGGCCTGCGTGGTGTGGCGGGTGCCGTTCGCGCCGGTTCGTATGGCATGCGCCGGGATTATGTGCAAACGGCCAACGCGCAGATCGCGACGATCGTGCAGATTGAATCGGCCCGCGGGGTGCAGGAGGTGGACAAGATTGCCGCGACGCCGGGTGTCGATTGTCTCTTCATCGGACCTGCCGATCTCGCCGCGAGTCTTGGCCATCTCGGCGACTCCAAACACCCCGAGGTGCAGGAAGCGACCTCCCATGTCGTCGCAGCGGCGCAGAAGGCAGGCATCGCCACCGGTATTTTCGCTATGGATTCGGCCGGCGCGCGTCAGTATCGCGACGCCGGTTTTCGTTTTATCGCGCTGGCGGCCGACGTCATGTGGCTGGTGCGCGCGACCCGTCAGGCGCTTCAGGAGGTTCGGTCATGAGGTTGGTTTCGAAGTATGGGGTGCGCGCGGCTATTTCCGCCGCCGTATGTGTGGCAATAACCGCAGCGTCCGCTACGGCGTATGCGCAACAAAAGGCCTCAAAAGCCGACGATCCGGAAACGCAGACCGCTGTGGCCGATTACAACGCGGGCAACATGAGCGCCGCGTTCACTGAGTTTCACCATGCTGCCGAGCGCGGCAACCGGCTGGCCGAATTCAATTACGCGATGATGTTGCTCAATGGTGAAGGCACCCCCGCCAATGTCGACGAAGGCAAGAAGTGGCTGCGCAAGGCCGCCGACGCCAACATGTCACACGCGCAGTACGTGTACGGCAAGATGTACGACGATGGTGAGTTTGTGGGACGCGACCCGGCCGAAGCCCATCGCTGGTTTCTGAAGGCCGCGGAGCAGGGACATGTGCAAGCCGAACTCGCGCTGGCGAATCAGTTTCTGGACGGGCGCGGCACGCCGCGCGACAATCGACAGGCGTTCATCTGGTACAAGAAGGCCGCTGAGGGCGGCGACATGACCGCGCAATACGTAGCCGGTTCGTTCTATGAGCGCGGTGGCGACGGCGTGGACAAGAATCTGAACGTGGCGCGCGCATACTATGCGGCGGCTGCGGCGCAGGGTGATCCAGCGGCCAAGCTCAAGTTTCAGCAACTGAGCGCGCAATTGCGCGACGAGCACGAGGCGAAACCGCAGTGATGCGGCGGTAAACGAACAAGGGGCGCTAAGGCGCCCCTTGTCATTGGGTCTCACGTCACGTCAACCGCGGCAAGCGTCGCGTCAGCTCTGCATCAACCGCTTCTGACGGCCCACGCTCATGATGAGGCCGGTCGCGATCCCAAGTGTAATCAACGCTGTGCCTCCATAGCTCATGAACGGCAGCGGCACGCCGACCACCGGCAAGATGCCGCTCACCATGCCGATGTTGACGAACGCGTAGGTGAAGAAGGCCATCGTGAGCGAGCCGGCCAATAATCGCCCGAACAGCGTCGCGCCGTTCGCCGCGATGTACAGCCCTCGCGCGATCAGCGCCATATATAGGACCAACAGCACAATCCCTCCAGCCAGCCCGAACTCTTCGGAGAACACCGCGAAAATAAAGTCGGTGTGTTTTTCCGGAATGAATTCCAAGTGCGCCTGGGTGCCCTTCAGCCAGCCCTTGCCGAGCGGGCCGCCGGAGCCGATCGCAATCACCGCCTGAATGGTGTGGAAGCCCTTGCCGAGTGGATCCGAGGTCGGGTCCAGCAGCGTACAGATGCGGTGCTTCTGGTAATCATGCATCAGCGGCCATTGCACTTCTGGCTGGCAGATTTTGTCCTGAAACGTCGCGATGGAGGCGACCGCGATCACCGCGGCCATCAGCACCGGCACGATCAGCTTGAAGCTGAGGCCCGCGAAATAAATGACGAACAGCCCCGCCGCGAACACCAGCACTGCGGTGCCGAGGTCAGGCTGTTTGGCGATCAGGCCCACCGGTACGACGAGAATAATCAGGCCGACCAGGAAGTCGTACCAGCGCATCACGCCTTCGCGGCGCTGGTAGTACCACGCGAGCATTAAGGGCGTGGCGATCTTCATGATTTCGGACGGCTGGATCACCACACCGACATTAATCCAACGCTTGGCCCCCTTGCGCGTGAGGCCGAACATCGCCACCGCCACCAGTAGCGCAATGCCGAACGTATAGAGCGGGACCGCGAAGCGCATCAGCGTGGTGGGCGGCACGTTGGCCAGCGCCCACATCAGCACGAAGGTCAGCATGATGTTGCGCAGCTGGTCTTCCACCTTGCCCGGCATGTCGAGCGTGGCGCTATACAGCGTGACGATGCCTACGCACATCAGCAGGAACACCGCCAACGCGAGCGGGCGGTCGAAGCCGATGAACATCTTCTTGATGCGATCGAGCCAGGCGCGCTTGTCGAATTGCATGCCTATCTCCTTACTCGTCGATGCCGCCGGAAACCGGCTGGCGGGGTGACGCGGGCTGAATACTGTCGTCGCGGGACGGCGCGGCAGCGGTTGGACCCGGCTCGCTTGCCGGACGCGGGCGGTGCGGCGCGGATTTGCGCGACACGAGAGTCCTGGCT
>NZ_JBAURZ010000299.1:0-8585 GCF_049581445.1 Paraburkholderia sp.
GATCGCGGGCTCGATGCCCACGAGCAGCAGGTGTGCGTCGGGATGCGAACGCACGAAACTGACGGCAGCGGGAACCGTCACGGCCGGGCCGTGGTCGCCTCCCATGCAGTCGATGGTGATCTTTACAGTCATGGAGTGCGACGAATTTCAGGCACAAAAAAGCGGCAGTGAAATGCCGCCTTCTTGTCGTACCGAGGAAATGTCAAGCGCGAGCGACCGTAATTCAAGACGGTGACGCGAGACGCGATAAGCGTCGTACGCTTAGTCGTTCTTCGTCTTGATGACTTTCTTGCCACGGTAGTAGCCGTTCGGGCTCACGTGGTGACGCAGATGCACTTCACCCGTGCTCGGCTCAACTGCCAGCGGCGCTGCGTTGAGGAAATCGTGCGAACGGTGCATACCGCGCTTCGACGGCGACTTCTTGTTTTGTTGGACTGCCATGATAACTCCTAAAAATTTTCCGAATTCTAACACAGCCCGATACTGCAATCGCCACTGGCCGTATGGCCAACGCGCCGCATCGCGCTCCTATGCAACTGTTTAGTGCTTCTTGTCGCCAGCATCACCCTTTTTGAGGGCCTCGAGCGCCGCAAACGGATTAGGCCGATCGGGCTCACCGCCCTCTCCAGCTTCGTCCGCCGCAGCTTCGTCGCCCTCGCCCTCATCACCCGCCCCCCCTGACACGAGAGACTCGTGCACTTCGGGACAGACTTCGTGCTTAGGCACCAGCGGCAAATTCAGCAGCAGCTCTTCTTCGATCAAGTCGATAAGATCGAAATGGCTTGAACCCACGATCACATCGACTTCATCCTCGTCGAGCGGAAACTCTTCGGCTTCCGCCTCGGTGTTGACGATCCGGTAAATCGCATCGACGTTGAACGCCTGCTCATACGGCGTGAGACACCGCTGGCACTCCAGCCATGCCGACCCGTGAACCGCGAGCCTCAGATAAGGCTGCGGACCTTCGGTGCCGTCGTCCTGCAATTCCGGCTGCGTCGTCCCTTCGGCCTGCCAGGTGAACGCGCTATCGCCGTCTGGCGCTTCCGCCGGGACTTCGTTTAACATGCGCGGCAGTTGCGAGACGCGCACGACACCCGCGGCCTGTCGCCCACTACGCGCGAATTCGAAGAGATCGAGATCATGCGGGTCGGCGAGACCTGCAGGTTTGCCAGGATGTTCAGTCATGTGCGCTCCTGCGTCGGCACGGATTTAGCCGGAGTAAATCGGCATGAGGCCTTGTTACACATGGACGCGGCAAGTAGTGACAACCCGCGGACGTCCGATCTGCAGCCAGGCTGAAGGCGCCTGTAACAGTGCCAACAACAAGTACATACCGATGAAAAGCCCAAAATCATATCCGTTTTGTCTTTTCGAGTCAAACACTTAAGCCCGCACACGCCTAGGCCCGTGCGGCCTGCCCTCTTTCCCTGTTCGTTCACTATGCCGGATACCCCTTCCCGCCCGCCACGCTTGATCCTGGCGTCAAGTTCACGCTACCGCCGCGAGCTGCTCGAGCGCCTGCGCGTCCCGTTCGACGTCGTCGTGCCGGCGCTCGACGAGACCCCTCAGCCGGGTGAAACCCCCGAAGCGACGGCCCTGCGCCTCGCCGAAGCCAAAGCGCGGGCGGTCGCCACCGGTCTCGCGAGTGGCGAACACGCCCTCGTGATCGGCTCCGATCAGGTCGCCACTTACGATGGCCTGCAAATCGGCAAGCCCGGCTCGCATGAGAAAGCGCTTGCGCAACTCCAGGCAATGCGTGGCCGCGAGG
This sequence comes from Paraburkholderia sp., assembly GCF_049581445.1. Lineage (GTDB taxonomy): Bacteria > Pseudomonadota > Gammaproteobacteria > Burkholderiales > Burkholderiaceae > Paraburkholderia. The sequence continues at coordinate 1,769 of NZ_JBAURZ010000299.1, forward strand.
TGTTGTTCCATAGCGCGCTGTGCCTGTTTGACAGCCGCAGTGGCGACGCGCAAACGCTCGACGTGATTACGACGGTGCGCTTCCGCAATCTGTCGGACGTCGAACTGGAGTCCTACCTGCGCGCCGAAACGCCTTACGATGTGGCGGGCAGCGCCAAATCAGAAGGGCTCGGCATCGCCTTGCTTGAGGCAATCGAATCCGACGATCCAACCGCATTGATTGGACTACCGCTGATCGCGTTGACAAGCATGCTGCTGGCAGCGGGTTTTCCACTTTTGGGGGCGCGATGAGCGGCACACTGTATTTGATTCCGAACACGCTCGGCGAAGGCGACACCGAGGCGCTCGACGCCGTGCTGCCCGCACCCGTACGCGCACGCGCTGCCACGCTCAATTACTACATTGGTGAAAACGCGAAAACGACCCGTGCGTTCCTGAAGAAAGTCGGCACTGAACGGCCCATTCAGGAAATCGAGATTCGCGAACTGAATGTGAACACGCCCGCGGGCGAGATCGAGAAACTGCTGGCGCCCATTCTGGCGGGCACGGACGCGGGACTCGTGTCCGAGGCCGGCTGCCCGGCCGTGGCCGACCCGGGCGCGCTACTGGTACGCCGCGCGCACGAGCGCGGCGTCAAGGTGGTGCCGTTCGTCGGACCGAGTTCGATTCTGCTTGCCTTGATGGCTTCCGGCCTGAACGGCCAGAGCTTTGCGTTTCACGGCTATTTGCCCGTGGATGCCACCGAGCGGGCCAAGCGGCTGCGTGATCTGGAGCAGCAATCGCGCAAGGCGAAGCAGACCCAGATTTTTATTGAGACGCCTTATCGCAACAAGGCGCTGCTCGATACGCTGCTGGCGACCTGCGCGCCGTCAACGCTCGTCTGCGTGGCAGTGGATTTGACGCTGGAAAGCGAGACGATCGCCAGCCGTTCAGTGGCGGACTGGAAAAAGGCGAAGCCGATTGATCTGCATAAGCGTCCGGCGATTTTCCTGCTGCTGGCCGTTTAACCGAACTGTGAACGACTGCCGCGGGCCACGGCCACGACGGTCGACCGCTCCTCCAGATCGCTTGGGGGCTTAGGGGCTCGAGCTACGGGCCAACTGCTCGATCGCCCGGAAGCCATAGGCCGCGTGCCCCGCAACTCGTCAGCCCCAAGTTCGTCCGCCCCGCTCCATGCGCCCCGGTCGGACGCTCGTCGGCCCGGAGTCAGTGCTCCCGGGGCCACCAGTCGCTCGTCAGCCCAGGCGCGTCAGCGCAGACTCATCTTCCCGCCCAGCACCATCGCGTGAACCGCCGCGCCGCCAACCGCCGCGCCGAACTTGCGCGCCACACGATCGGTGATGCTTTCCTTCACCGTATAGTCGACGATATCCGGCGCCTTGATGATTTCACGGGCCACGTAGTCGGCGTCGCCGAAACCATCGGCAAGACCTAGGTCCACGCTCTGCTGACCCGTCCAGAACAGCCCCGAGAAGATGTCCGGAGTTTCATGCAGGCGCTTGCCGCGGCCCTGGCGCACTGCGTCGATGAACTGCTGGTGAATCTGGTCCAGCATTTCTTGCGCATGTTGGTCCATCTTCGGCGTCTCCGGCGAGAACGGGTCGTAAAAGCCCTTGTTTTCGCCTGACGTGTGCAGACGCCGCTCGACACCGAGCTTGTCCATCAACCCGGTGAAGCCAAAGCTATCCATCAGCACGCCGATCGAGCCGACGATACTCGCCTTGTCCACGTAGATCTTGTCTGCAGCCGCCGCGGCATAGTAGCCGCCAGATGCGCACATGTCGCCGACCACCACATACAACGGAATCGACGGGTATTTGGCCCGCAACCGCGTGATATCGCGATTGATGATGCCGGCCTGCACCGGACTGCCGCCCGGACTGTTGCAACTCAGGATCACGCCCGCGGTGCCGGCGTCGTCGAATGCGCTCTCCAACGCTGAGTCGACATCGTCGGCGTTCGCATTGGTATCCGCCGCGATCTCTCCATCAAGTGAGATCAGCGCGGTATGGCGCCCGGTGGTCGCCACCTTTTCGCCGGAGAAATCGAACGCGCCCCAGATCACCAGCAACAGCAAAATAATGAAGACGAAGCGGAAGAAAATCTTCCAGCGACGTGCCGCGCGCTGCTCATTGATCGCAGCAAGCGCGATCCGTTCGAGCGCGGCACGCTCCCAGCCCGGTTCGTTAGACGGGGCAGGCGTACGCGGTTGATTCGAATCGGGAGTGAGATTGTCGGACATGCGTCGCAGATCAAAGAGTCAGGGAGTGACCGGACGCAGGTCGGCGTCCGGCAGCCAGAATACCGCGCGGCCATCCGGTGTATCCCGTTCTTCAACCTGAACGGGACGCAGCCTGCCGCCACGGCACGGACCGCCGACACACTTACCGGTGTCCGGCGCGTAAATTGCGCCGTGCGTGGCGCACATCAAGTATAAACTTGAAGATTCGAAGAACTGACCCTCAACCCAGTCGAGTTCCATCGGAACGTGCGCACAACGGTTCAGATAGCCGTATGCCGCGCCGCCGTAGCGGACGAAAAACACCACCACGTCGCCACCGGCGTACTTTGCGTCCCGCCGCAGACCCTCCCCGCCCTCGATGAGGTCGTCCGAGGCGCAGATTCGCACCGGATCCATGGCGAGCTCGCTCATGCGTTCTCGCGCAACCAGGTTGACAGCGCTCTCACGTTTGGCGCCACAAACCGGGGCTCGAGTGCCGACAGCGAGGCAGCCGGGTGAGCGCCGTAAGTCACGGCAATCCCGGCCACACCAGCGTTGATCGCCATCTGCAGGTCATGCGTCGTATCGCCGACCATCACCGTGCGCGCCAGATCTTGCCCCAATTCGCGGGTCAATTCATGCAGCATCGCCGGATGGGGCTTGGAAAAGGTCTCGTCGGCGCAACGCGTGCCGTCAAAGAGGCTGGTAAGCCGCGCCTGATCGAGCGCCCGGTTCAGGCCCACTCGGCTTTTGCCGGTTGCGACGCCCAGCAGATACCCCTGATCGCGCAACTCCTGCAGCATTTCGCGCACACCGGCAAACAGCTCAGTCGTCTGATCCTTCACCAGATAGTGGAAGCGGTAACGTTCCGCGAGGCGCGGGTACTCGGACGGATCGAGGGTCGGAGCGGCGATTTGCAGCGCGTCGCGCAGGCCAAGGCCGATTACGTAACTCGCCGCTTCGTCCGCCGGCACCGGCAAGCCGAGGTCGCGGCAGGCCGACTGGATGCTGCGCGTGATGTGCGCGGTCGAATCCATCAAGGTGCCGTCCCAATCGAAGACGATCAGATCAAATTGCTCTCTAGCCATGCGTGTCCGTCTCCGGGTTTGACCCTTGATTTATTTCATTAAGCTGATCGACAAAGCGCCGGCATTCGGACGGCAACGGCGCCTCGAACTGCAGCACTGCGCCGGTTGCGGGATGCGCGAGTTTGAGCCGATACGCGTGCAAAAACATGCGTTTGAGGCCCGGACGCGCATTCGTGCGGGCCAGATCCTTGTTCAGCGTGAAGTCGCCGTATTTGGCGTCGCCGACGATCGGCAGGTCCAGATGCGCCAAATGGACCCGTATCTGATGCGTGCGGCCCGTCTTCAGTTCCGCCTCGAGGAGCGCGTAGTCTGGCCACCGCTTCACCAGGTTAAACACCGTATGCGACGCCAAACCGTCAGCCTGGACCCGCACGCGGCGCTCGCCGTCAGCGGTCAGATACTTGTGCAGCGGCTCCTTGACCGCCCGCCGACGCCCCCAGTCGCTCGCCCACTCACCATGAACGCACGCATAGTAGCGCTTATCCATGCGGTTCTCGCGGATCTGCTCATGCAGGTTGACAAGCGCCGCGCGCTTCTTGGCCAGCATCAGGACACCCGACGTCTCGCGGTCGAGCCGATGCACCAGTTCGAGGAATTTCGCCTGCGGACGCGCCTCGCGCATCTGTTCGATCACGCCGAACGCCACCCCGCTGCCGCCGTGCACCGCGACGCCCGCCGGCTTGTCGATAACCAGCATGTGCTCATCTTCGAAAATAATTTCGAAATTGGCAGCCGGAACAGGCGCCTCGCGGGTGGCCTCGGTGCCTTGGGCCACCCGGATGGGGGGCACGCGCACCAGATCGCCATGAACAAGCCGGTACTGAGCATCGACCCGGCCCTTATTTACGCGCACTTCCCCGCTGCGCAAAATGCGGTAGATATGGCTCTTCGGCACGCCTTTACAGACGCGTAAGAGGAAGTTGTCGATGCGCTGTCCGGCCGCGCTGTCGTCGATCTCGATCATCGAGACCTGGTCACTTGCGACCGATTTCTGGGATATTTTGCCTAACTCTTTCATTCTGAATATAATTTGCCCAGCAGTCTGCGGCGGCCGGCGCATTGTCCGGAATTCCGGCGGATTGCGCAGGTGCAAGCGATAAACAGTCATTTTACTTGCGCCCGGGTCTGGTTGCTCACCCGCATAACGAGATGCAACACGTTGTACGCACGGAGTCAGCACCCGGCAGGGACGGCGCCCACAGGCGCGTTCGGTCAAGGTCAACTCCGACGGTAACGGAATTTTGGTAAAAAAGAATTTAACTGCGAGCCTTGGTAACGGGCGGTTTGACGCCCTGCAGGACGAGGCTTCCGGTTGCGAAAATACGGCGTGCGCCCGAGGCGTCTTGTAGAAAGTACAAGACATGGCGACGTCAAAATGAGGCGAGACACCCCCGGCGAGAAAAGACGCGCCCCTTGCGCGAACTTCCCGCTGCGGCATGACCGCAACCTTCGACCCTCCGGTCACGCGCCCAGTTGGCGCACCGGCGCGAGTGGATGAAGGCGTATGTAGGTCAGCCGGCAGAACCCGCGGCGTGTCGGGTCGTTATTTGAAGCCGTGTTCGCATGTGCCCTGCGGCACCGTGTCCTTTTTTGACGGACCGGGCCCTCTCAGGCAATTCTCCCCGCCATTTTTCCCGCTCCAGCGTGCTTGTGAAAACACAATAAGGCGCGGCATGCCGCTGCCCTGATCGTTCTTTGCGTCTGACAAACGTGAAGGCGTGGGCACGCTAAGCCGCTCTGGAGCCGTTCAATGAAACGCATGTTGTTTAATGCGACGCAGCAGGAAGAACTGCGCGTTGCCATCGTCGATGGGCAAAAACTCATCGATATCGACATCGAAACCGCCGGGCGCGAACAGCGCAAAGGCAATATTTACAAGGGCATCATCACCCGCATCGAGCCGTCGCTCGAAGCCTGTTTCGTCAACTATGGCGAAGACCGTCACGGTTTTCTGCCATTCAAGGAAGTCGCCCGCCAGTATTTCCGTGACGGCGTCGACATGCGCTCCGCGCGCATCCAGGACGCCCTGCGCGAAGGCCAGGAGCTGATCGTCCAGGTCGAAAAAGAAGAACGTGGCAACAAGGGCGCCGCCCTCACCACCTTCATCTCGCTCGCCGGCCGCTATCTTGTTCTGATGCCGAACAACCCGCGCGGCGGTGGCGTGTCGCGCCGGATCGAAGGCGACGACCGTCAGGAACTGCGCGAAACCATGGCGCAACTGCAACTGCCGGAAGGCATGAGCATCATCGCGCGCACGGCCGGTATTGGCCGCTCCGCCGAAGAGCTGCAGTGGGACCTGAACTACCTGATGCAACTGTGGCGCGCCATTGAAGCCGCGTCGCAAAGCGGTTCGAGCGGTCAGCCGATGCTGATTTATCTCGAATCGAGCTTGGTCATCCGCGCGATTCGTGACTATTTCCAGCCGGATATTGGCGAAATCCTCATCGACACCACTGAAATCCATGATCAGGCCCGCGCCTTCATGGATATCGTGATGCCGGATAATGTCAGCAAGGTGAAGCGGTATCACGACGATGTGCCGCTCTTCTCGCGCTTTCAGATCGAACACCAGATCGAAACGGCGTACTCGCGCACGGTGCCGTTGCCTTCGGGCGGCGCGATCGTGATCGATCACACTGAAGCGCTGGTCGCGATCGACGTGAACTCGGCGCGCGCCACCAAGGGCGCCGACATCGAGGAAACCGCCGCGCGCACCAACCTCGAAGCCGCCGACGAAGTGGCCCGCCAGTTGCGCCTGCGCGATCTGGGCGGCCTGATCGTGATCGACTTTATCGACATGGAGTCGGCCAAGAGCCAGCGCGAAGTCGAACAACGCCTGAAAGACGCGCTCAAGCACGACCGCGCGCGCGTCCAGATGGGCAAGATCTCGCGCTTCGGCCTGATGGAACTGTCCCGTCAACGTCTGCGCCCGGCCCTCTCGGAAGGCAGCCACGTGACCTGCCCGCGCTGTAACGGCACGGGCCACATCCGCGATACCGAATCGTCCGCGCTGCAAGTCCTGCGGATCATTCAGGAAGAAGCGATGAAGGAAAACACCGCGGCAATCCATTGCCAGGTGCCGGTCGAAGTGACCGCCTTCCTGTTGAACGAGAAGCGTGCCGAAATCAACAAGATCGAGTCGCGTTTCAAGGTCAATGTCGTCCTGATTCCGAACAAGCACCTGGACACGCCGCACTACAAGCTCGAGCGCCTGCGCCACGACGATGCACGCCTCGACGAGCCGCGCGCCTCATGGAAGATGGCCGAAGAAGCGGCCCGCGAACTGGAATCGGAAACCGGCTACAGCAAGCGCACCGAGGAAGTGAAGCCGAAGCAGGAAGCGGCGGTCAAGGGCATTACGCCTGAGAAGCCGGCGCCGAGCGCGCCGGTTCGCCCGACTGCAGCGGCTACGCCCGCGCCTGTAGCGGTCACGCCGGCTGGCGGCGGCTTTATTGGCTGGCTGAAGAATCTGTTTGGCATGGCACCGGCTGCTCCGGCGCCGGCAACAC
>NZ_JBAURZ010000300.1:0-14038 GCF_049581445.1 Paraburkholderia sp.
ACGCCACCCGGCGCGAGGCGCTGGCCGACCTGCAGGCGGGCGTCACACGCGCAACCCGTCTTGCCGAGCAATTGCTGGCACTTGCCCGCTCTGAACCGGACGGACAGACGCAGACCAACGCCATCGATCTGCACGCGTTGCTTGCAGACTGCGTGCTGACTTACGCCCCGCTTGCGCAGCAACGCGGCGTCGATCTCGGCATCGAGAAAAGCGACGCGGCCACGGTCAACGGCAATGCCGAAGCGTTACGCGTGATGTTCAACAACCTGGTCGATAACGCCGCCAAATACACGCCACAAGGCGGGCGCGTAGACGTGAGTCTGGTGGTCGAAGACGGTCATCCGGTGGTGCGGATTGCCGATAGCGGATCGGGCATTCCGCCGGCCGAACGCGAACGCGTGTTCGATCGTTTTTATCGCGCCGGAGCAAGTGCGAACCGTGTACGGACAGACGTCACCGGCACTGGCCTCGGCCTTGCCATCGTGCGCCGGATTGCCCTGCAGCATGGCGCAAGTGTGACGCTAGGCGATTCGCCTGCGGGGGGGCTGCTGGTGAGCGTGCGCTTCTGAAATACGGGGCAGTGTAGGGGAAAACGAGCGGAATTACGGGTGTTCACTTGTTTAAGACTCTTTTAAGTGACAGCCCGTACGCTTCATCCCATCCCTAAAGCCTTTCTCCCTGTCAGGAGCACACGATGAATGCGAAAACCCTCTCCCGCAGCGCTGTTGCCGTAGCGGTTGCCGTCGCGCTGTCTGCCGGCTATGTGGCGGGACATCGCGATGTCCCGGCGCCACAGATCATCTCGCCGGCACAAGCCGCCGCATTGATGCCTGCGGAAGCTGCGGCCAAAACCGGGATTCCTGATTTCTCCGGCCTGGTTGAAACCTATGGTCCGGCCGTGGTCAACATCAGCGCGAAGCATGTCGTCAAGCAGACTGCCCTGCGTGGCGGTGAGAACGGCGGCAACGCACAGCAGTTACCGATCGACCCGAGCGATCCGTTTTACCAGTTCTACCGGCACTTCTTCGGCAACATGCCCGGCGCCCAAGGTGGCGACGGCGATCAATCTGACCAGCCGAGCGCGAGCCTTGGTTCGGGCTTTATCGTGAGCAGCGACGGCTACATCCTGACCAATGCGCACGTGGTGGACGGTGCCAACGTGGTCACCGTCAAGCTGACCGACAAGCGCGAATTCAAGGCGAAGGTGGTGGGCGCTGACAAGCAGTCGGACGTCGCGGTCCTGAAGATCGACGCGAGCAATCTGCCGATCGTGAAGATCGGCGACCCGAACCAGAGCAAGGTCGGCCAGTGGGTGGTGGCAATCGGCTCGCCTTACGGTTTCGACAACACCGTGACCTCGGGCATCATCAGCGCGAAGTCGCGCTCGCTGCCTAACGAGAATTACACCCCGTTCATTCAGACCGACGTGCCGGTCAACCCGGGTAACTCGGGCGGCCCGCTGTTCAATCTGCAGGGTGAGGTGATCGGCATCAACTCGATGATCTACTCGCAAACCGGCGGCTTCCAGGGGCTGTCATTTGCAATCCCGATCAACGAGGCGATCAAGGTCAAGGACGATCTGGTCAAGACCGGCCATGTCAGCCGCGGGCGTCTCGGCGTTGCGGTGCAGGGCCTGAATCAGACACTCGCCGATTCGTTCGGCATGGCCAAGCCGAATGGCGCACTCGTCAGCTCGGTCGATCCGGGCGGCCCGGCTGCCAAGGCTGGCTTGCAGCCCGGTGACGTGATCACCGCCGTGAACGGTTCGCCGGTATCGGATTCGACCGATCTGCCGTCGCAGGTGGCGAGCCTGGCTCCTGGCAGCACGGCAACCGTGACCGTCTGGCGCGACAAGGCGAACAAGGAGATCAAGGTGAAGATTGGCTCGATGTCCGATGCCAAGCTGGCCTCGAACGACAACAGCAACACGCCCGCGCAGATGCAGGGCCGCCTGGGTGTCGCCGTGCGGCCGCTGACGCCGCAAGAAAAGGACAGCGCTTCGGTTTCGCACGGTCTGCTGGTCCAGCAGTCGGGCGGCGCAGCCGAGAACGCCGGTATCCAGCCGGGCGACGTGATTCTTGCCGTCAACGGACGTCCCGTGACCAGCGTCGATCAGTTGAAGCAGATGATCGCGCAGGCAGGCAACAGCATTGCGCTCTTGATCCAGCGTGACAACTCGCAGATCTTTGTGCCGGTCGATCTCGGGTGACGTAAGACTTGCCGGTCCATTTGCATAAATTCCCGATGGACCGGCTCCTTGTGTGAATTCAGTCCAAAGCTTGCTGAGGCAGACCGCGCGCCAATGAGGTGCGGGGAAGCAAAAGTAGCGTTCGCCAGCCCTTGTGCTCATCCGGGCACGGCAGTTGCAGGTAGGGGCTGTCCGGACGATTCGGTTCTGAACACAAAGACAAAGGAGCGAAGCAATGAAAATTCAAGGTAATCGCCGCAAGCTCATGACGGCGGCCGTGACCGCAGCGCTCACGCTCGGTCTAGCAGGCGGCGCATGGGCGCAGACGAACGACACGACAGGTGGCAACACCACCGACAGCACCAGCGCAGGCAACGACAACGGCGGCGGCATGCCGCAAATCCAGCAGCAAGGCGACGTGTCGTATGTGTCGGGCGGCGTGGGAAGTGACGAATCCAAGGCGCTGCAGCACGCGCAAAGCCATTGGCCGCTGGCACTCCGCTTCACCGGCCCCGGCTCCGATTTCCTCGCTGACGTGCATGTGCAGATCGTCGACGCGCACGGCGCGGACGCCCTCGACGCTACCTCGCGCGGCCCGTACATGCTGGTCAAGCTGCGTCCCGGGCGTTATACCGTGCACGCCCGTTACAAGAGCGCCGAGCAGCAGAAGTCGGTCACGGTATCGGCCGCGGGCAGCGCGAAAGCGGCCTTCTACTGGAACGAGCAATAAACGTGGGCTAGGGCACAGCAACGCTGCGCAAACCGCCGAAGTTTGGCCGATAATGAAGCCACGGGATCTTACCGTGGCTTTTTTCATGTAAGCCGCCGCAATCTGCTATAGCCGCTGCCCCTGCGCCTCGCCGCAGGTTTCATTTGAACCGGAGCCGTGACATGAGCGATGCCTCGACGACCAACGGAAGTCCCGCGGGCGGTTCGGCCGCTCACGGCGGCGCCGGATCCACCGGAACGGGCGGCGGCCATCGTATCGACATCACGCTTAACCGCCACCGGGTTCGGGTAATCCACCAGGGGGTGACGATGGCCGACACCCACGCTGCGCTTACGCTCGCGGAGACGGGTTTGCCCGAGGTGTTTTATTTTCCACGCGGCGATGTCAATATGGCGCGGCTCGAACGGTCCGACCACACATCACATTGCCCGTTCAAGGGCGACGCGTCGTATTTCCATCTGCGCACCGAAGACGGTCTCGTCGAGAACGCTGTCTGGTGCTATGAGAATCCGTTCGACAAGGTCCAGCAGATCAAGGGATATCTCGCGTTTTACACATCGCGGGTTGACCGCATCGATCAGACATCCTGATCCTGGATACTCGCGTGGTCATCGGGGGAGGCAGCCATGGAACTGAATAACGCGTTGCGAATTCCACTTGCGCGATCTGAGGTCTGGGATGCGTTGCAGGACATCGCGTTGCTCCGCGCGAGCCTCGACAACTGCGAGTCGTTTAGCCGTCTTTCGCGTGGCGAATACGAGCTCACGCTTACTGTGCCGCTCGGACCTTTGCGTGCCCGCTACGAAGTACGCGCCCACGTTGCTAGCAAAAACGCCGCGCAAACCGAGGCGCCCCATCGCATTCTCAACTTCAAGGCGCGCGCCGATGGTGTGGGTTCGCTGCGCGGCCAGATCGACGTGACGTTGCGGGCGGACGACACAGGCCCAGCCCAAGGGCCCGGCACCCGGATTGACTATTCGGTATGGGCCACGCTGGCAGGACCGCTTGCCGAGCTGCCCACCCGGCAGCTAGAGAACGCGCTGCACGAACTGGCCGACGATTTCTTCACCGAATTTTGCGCTGTCGTGCAGGCCAAGCATGGACAAGGTCCGAACGAGGCGCGCCGCCCGCACACCCGGCGCCAGCATGTGTTCTTGCGGCCGATTAACCTGAGCGGCATGGCTCGGCGCGCCCGCTCGCACGATCACGGCGGCACGCTCACCGGGCGGGCGGCAAGTACGCCGTTTGGCCGTGCGTCGCATAGCGTGTCGCATCATGAGCCGACGCCGCATGCGATGCCCCAATGGGCGTGGGCGGCGATGATCTTTCTGGTTGCGTTGCTGTTGTATGCCGCGCACTGGTTCAGTCAAAGCTGAGCGTGACCGCCGCCTATGCGCAACGCCGGACTCAGCCGCAGCGCGTCAAACAGGCCTTCCACCATCTGCTGGGCGTGCAGTTCGAAATTGGTGGCGTCCGGCAGAATCAGCATGTCACGCAGCGAACCACCCACGAACGCATGGATCATGGTGGCTGCCAGCTTCGCATCGAGGTCGGCTGGCATCTGTCCTTTTGAAATCGCATTGCGCAAGCCCGCCTCGATCTTCCCCAGCCCCTCGCGCATGTTGGTCTGATGACGGACCATCACCGGGCCCATCTCTTCGACGAACTCGCACTTCAGAAACAGAATGTCGAACACGCGGCGCCGCCGCGGATCGAGCGCTGTGTCGCGCAGGCACACGGTGCAGATTTCGATCAGTCGTCCCAGCGGGTCGGCTTCTTCCGGGTTGATTGAGGCAGCTTTCAGTTCGTCCAGCGGTAACAGCACGCGATCGAACATTTCGGTGAAGAGATCGCCTTTATTGGCGAAGTGCCAATAAATAGCGCCGCGTGTGACGCCCGCAGCCTGAGCAATGTCGGCCAGCGACGTGCGTGACACGCCTTTTTCGAAAAACACCCGCTCAGCGGCATCGAGAATGCCCGCGCGCGTCTCCAGCGCCTCTTCTTTGGTCCTTCTGACCATATTCGTGTAACTTACAATGTTTACGGCTAACACAGCCGCTTTTTAAACGCGACGCGTACCAATCTGTCTGGTTGTTGCGTGATTTGCGAACCTTTATTGCCGAGGACATGCCATAAATGTAGTGAAACACACTTTTACATGCATTCGCGCATGTATATATAATAGCACCCCATCGGTCGGATAGCCCATGCCGTGACGAGCGGCTAATGTCCGTCACTGTTGACTTTCAAAACGCTAATGCGCCGCGCCTGAACGGCGGCGCCGCGCGGCATTTCCCGGTATTTGCACATATCGCTCGGGATGTCCCAGCAAGTTCGCGTCATTGGGCTTCCGGTCTTGCGTCGTTAGACGCATGTGTGCGCTGCTGTGCCCCGGGGTAGGGATGCGCGCACTTTTTCATTCTCTCAGCCTTGACAGAGGTCGCTCCATGCGCGTCGAACGGGTTCCATTCCGCTTAATCAGTGCCGCGACGGCTGCCGTTTTGCTGGCAGCGTGCGGACCAAAACAATCAGCGCCGCCGCAACAAACGCCGGAAGTCGGCGTCGTCACCGTCCAACCGACCACCGTACCTGTTACCACTGAATTGCCGGGCCGCACCAACGCATTCCTCGTGGCGCAAGTGCGCGCACGGGTGGACGGCATCGTGCTGCGGCGTGAATTCACCGAAGGCAGCATGGTGAAGGCCGGTCAACGTCTGTACAAGATTGACCCGGCGCCGTACATCGCCCAGTTGAATAGCGCCAAGGCCACGCTCGCCAAGGCGCAGGCAAATCTCGTCTCGGTCACGGCTCAGGCCGCCCGCTACAAGGTGCTGGTCGCGGCCAATGCAGTCAGCAAGCAGGACTACGACAACGCCGTGGCGTCGGAAGGCCAGGCAGTCGCGGACGTGGCGTCGGGCAAGGCAGCGGTGGATACCGCGCAGATCAATCTCGGCTATACGGACGTCCTCTCGCCGGTCAGCGGCCAGGTCGGCATTTCGCAAGTCACGCCGGGCGCTTATGTGCAGGCGAGTGCGGCCACGCTGATGTCCACGGTCCAGCAGCTCGATCCGATGTACGTGGATCTGACGCAATCGAGTCTCGACGGTCTGAAGTTGCGCCGTGAAGTGCAGGAAGGGCGTCTGAAGACGACTGGTCCGAACGCTGCCAAGGTCACGCTGATTCTCGAAGACGGCCGGACCTATTCGGAGAAGGGCAAGCTGCAGTTCAGCGACGTGACGGTTGACCAGAGCACGGGCTCGGTCACGGTGCGCGCGTTGTTCCAGAACAAGGATGGCGTGCTGCTGCCAGGCATGTTCGTGCGTGCCAGCATCGAAGAAGGCACCAACGACCACGCGATCGTCGTGCCGCAGATCGGCATCACGCATGACCAGAAGGGCACGCCGACCGCGCTGGTCGTCGGTCCGGACAACAAGGTTGCGTTGCGCCAGCTGGTCACGTCGTCCACTTACGGTTCGAACTGGGTGGTCGATAGCGGCCTGAACGCGGGTGACCGTGTGATCGTGCAAGGCACCGACAAGGTACGACCGGGCATGCAAGTCAAGACGGTCGCGGCCCAGCTGCCTGCCACCCCGGCCTCCGGTGCAGTCGCCTCCGGCGCTCCTGCTCAAGGTGCGTCGGCCGCCAACGTTGCACAGACGGCTCAAGCTGGTTCTGCTGCATCGGGCGCGCAATAACAGGGAGCCTGTTTCATGGCAAAGTTTTTTATTGATCGCCCGATTTTTGCATGGGTGATCGCCATCATTTTGATGCTCGCGGGCATTGCGTCGATCTTCACGCTACCGATCGCGCAATACCCGACCATCGCGCCGCCGGCCATCCAGATCAGCGCCACGTATCCGGGCGCGTCGGCAAAGACGGTTGAAAACACCGTCACGCAGGTGATCGAGCAGCAGATGAGTGGTCTCGACCACTTGCTGTACCTCTCGTCCACCTCGGACGATTCGGGCACGGCTACCATCACGCTGACGTTTGCAGCCGGCACCAATCCTGACATTGCGCAGGTGCAGGTGCAGAACAAGCTGCAGCTCGCCACGCCGCTTCTGCCGCAGGAAGTGCAGCAGCAGGGGACGAAGGTCACCAAGTCGAGCAGCAGCTTCTTGCTCGTGCTGGCCTTCAACTCCGAAGACGGCAGCATGAACAAGTACGACCTGGCGAACTATGTCGCCTCGAACGTCGAAGATCCGATTAGCCGGATCGACGGTGTGGGAACGGTCACGCTGTTCGGTTCGCAGTACGCGATGCGGATCTGGCTCGATGCGAACAAGCTCACCAACTATGGCCTGACGCCGGTTGACGTGCAGACGGCCATCACGAACCAGAACGTGCAGGTGTCGGGTGGGTCGCTGGGCGGTACGCCGTCGGTGCCAGGGCAGTTGTTGCAGGCCACCATCAGTGAAGCCACGCTGCTGCAGACGCCGGAGCAGTTCGGCAACATTCTGCTGAAGGTGAACCAGGATGGCTCGCGCGTGCTGCTGAAGGATGTAGCGCGTATCGAACTGGGCGGCGAAAACTATAACTTCGACACCAAGTACAACGGTGTGCCGACGGCCGGCTTCGGTATTCAACTCGCGACGGGTGCCAACGCGCTGGCTACCGCCAACGCCGTTCGCGCGAAGATCGACCAGTTGTCGAAGTACTTCCCGCACGGCCTCGTCGTGAAGTACCCGTACGACACGACGCCGTTCGTGCGCCTGTCGATCGAGGAAGTGGTCAAGACGCTGCTCGAAGGTATCGTGCTGGTGTTCCTCGTGATGTACCTGTTCCTGCAAAACCTGCGCGCGACGTTGATTCCGACGATCGCGGTGCCGGTGGTGCTGCTCGGTACGTTCGCGATCATGAGCGCGGTGGGCTTCTCGATCAACGTGCTTTCCATGTTCGGCCTGGTGCTCGCCATTGGTCTGCTGGTGGACGATGCGATCGTGGTGGTGGAGAACGTCGAGCGGGTGATGGCCGAAGAGGGCTTATCTCCACGCGATGCGACCCGCAAGGCCATGGACCAGATTACCGGTGCACTGGTCGGCGTGGCGCTCGTGCTGTCGGCGGTGTTCGTGCCGGTGGCGTTCTCGGGCGGTTCGGTGGGAGCAATTTACCGGCAGTTCTCGCTGACCATCGTGTCGGCGATGGTGCTGTCCGTGCTGGTCGCCCTGGTGCTGACGCCGGCATTGTGCGCGACGATCCTCAAGCCGATTCCGCAAGGCCATCACGAAGAGAAGAAGGGCTTCTTCGGCTGGTTCAACCGGACCTTCGAGAAGAGCCGTGACAAGTATCACAGCGGCGTGCACCACGTGATCAAGCGTTCAGGCCGCTGGCTCATCATCTATCTGGTGGTGATCGTCGCGGTGGGCATGCTGTTCGTGCGTCTGCCGAAGTCGTTCCTGCCGGATGAAGACCAGGGCACGATGTTCGTGCTGGTACAGACGCCGTCGGGCTCGACCCAGGAAACCACCGCGCATGCGCTGAAGGACATCTCCGACTACCTGCTCACCACTGAGAAGGGCATTGTCGAGTCCGTGTTCACAGTGAACGGCTTCAGCTTCGCGGGCCGTGGGCAGAACGCGGGTCTGGTGTTCGTGCGGATGAAGGACTACTCGCAACGCCAGCGCGCCGATGAAAAGGTACAGGCCTTGGTGGGTCGCCTCTTCATGCACTTCGCGAGCTACAAGAACGCGCTGGTGTATCCGGTGAATCCGCCGTCCATTCCGGAACTGGGCACGGCTGCCGGCTTCGACTTCGAACTTGAAGACCGTGCAGGGGTGGGCCACGAGAAGCTGATGGAAGCGCGCAACATGCTGCTCGGCATGGCTGCGAAGGACCCGATGCTGGCGCAGGTGCGTCCGAACGGCCTGAACGACACGCCGGAGTTCAACGTGACGATCGACCATGAGAAGGCGTCCGCGCTGGGCGTGTCGCTCGCGACCATCGACCAGACTTTCTCGATCGCCTGGGCATCATCCTACGTGAACAACTTCCTCGACACGGACAGCCGGATCAAGAAGGTGTATTTGCAGGCTGACTCGCCGTTCCGGATGAATCCGGAAGATCTGAACCTCTGGTACATCCGCAATACAGCGGGCACGATGGTGCCGTTCTCGTCGTTCTCCAAGGGCACCTGGACTTACGGTTCGCCGAAGCTGGAGCGCTACAACGGTATTTCCGCAGTGGAAATCCAGGGTGCGGCAGCGCCGGGCAAGAGTACGGGTCAGGCAAACGCGGCAATGGTGGCGCTCGCGGCGAAGCTGCCGGCGGGTATCGGTTACGAATGGACCGGTCTGTCGTTCCAGGAAATCCAGTCGGGTTCGCAGGCGCCGATTCTGTACGCCATCTCGATCCTCGTTGTGTTCCTGTGTCTTGCCGCGCTGTATGAAAGCTGGTCGATCCCGTTCTCGGTGATCATGGTGGTGCCGCTCGGCGTGTTGGGTGCACTGCTCGCGGCCACGCTGCGCGGTCTCGAGAACGACGTGTTCTTCCAGGTGGGTCTGTTGACCACGGTGGGGCTGTCGGCGAAAAACGCGATTCTGATCGTGGAATTCGCCCGCGAACTGCAACAGGGTCAGGGAATGGGTCCAATCGAGGCCGCGCTGGAAGCTGCGCGTCTGCGGTTGCGTCCGATTCTGATGACCTCGCTCGCGTTCATTCTCGGGGTGATGCCGCTGGCTATCAGTAACGGCGCGGGCTCGGCGAGCCAGCACGCTATTGGTACGGGTGTGATCGGCGGGATGCTGACGGCCACCTTCCTCGCGATTTTCATGATCCCGATGTTCTTCGTTGTGATTCGCGCGAAGTTCGGCGGCGAGAAGGAAGACCCGGATGAGGCGCTCGAACACTATAACCAGCACCATCCGCATGACCCGCAGGGCGGCAGCGGCTCGGGCAACGGTTCGGCCAGCTAAGGACATTGAGATGCAAAAACACTCTTTGATAGCAATGGCGGTCGCGTTCTTCGCTGCGGCTTGCACGATGGAGCCGAAGTACGACCGGCCGGCTCCGCCGGTGTCGGCCGCGTTCCCGGCTAGCGGCGTGTATGCGACGCAGCCTGGCGCGGCCAATGGTGGCGCGCGTAGTGCCAACGGTCAGTCAGCGGCTGATATCGGCTGGCGCGATTTCTTTAACGATCCGCGCCTGCAACGGCTGATCGAAATTGCGCTGAAGAACAACCGTGATCTGCGCGTGTCGGTGCTGAACATGCAGGCTTCGCAAGCGCAGTATCAGGTTGCGCGTGCGGGTCTGATGCCGACCATCAACGCGGCCGGGTCGCAAACCAAGTCGCGTACGCCGAAAGATCTGTCGTTCTTTGACCAGACCATCTCGAACGAGTATTCGGTCGGCGTGAACGCGTCGTGGGAGCTCGATTTCTTCGGCCGCATCCGCAGCCTGAAGGATCAGGCGTTGGCGCAGTACCTGGCCACGACGCAGGCCCGCAAGGCAGCGGAAATCCTGCTGGTGTCGGAGGTGGCGGACCAGTACGTGACCGTGCTCTCGTATGACGATCTGCTGAAGGTCACCGAGAACACGTTGAAGACGGCGCAGGAGTCCTATCGGATCACCAAGTTGCAGTTCGACAACGGCACGGGTAGCGAACTTGATCTGCGTCAGGCGCAAACAGTGGTCGAGCAGGCGAACGCTAACTACCAGGCTGAGGCGCGCCTGCGCGCTCAGGCGGTGAACGGGTTGGTGCTGCTGGTCGGCGAACCGTTGCCGGAAGATCTGCCGCCGAGCATGCCGCTCGACAGCCAGGACCTGCTCACGGACATTCCGGCGGGCCTGCCGTCCGATCTGCTGACGCGTCGTCCGGACATCATGGAAGCCGAGGAAAACCTGCTGGCAGCGAATGCGAACATCGGGGCGGCACGCGCCGCGTTTTTCCCGGCTATCTCGCTGACGGGCAATTTCGGCACCTTGAGTCCGACGCTGGGTGGTCTGTTCAAGCCGGGTTCGGCGGCGTGGGGTTTCTCGCCGCAGATCTCGCTGCCGATCTTCACGGGCGGCACGAACAAAGCCAACCTCGATCTTGCTAACGTCGAGAAGAACATCCAGATCGCAACGTACGAAAAAACGATCCAGACGGCCTTCCGCGAAGTGGCGGACGGGCTTGCTGCGCGTGGCACGTACGATCAGCAGATTGCGGCGCTGGAGCGCGATGTGTTCGCGGAACAGCGGCGCCTGGATCTGTCGGACTTGCGTTACAAGAACGGGGTGGACAGCTACCTGTCCGTCCTGACGGCACAGACCGATCTGTATTCAGCGCAGCAGGCGTTGATCTCGGCCCGTGTGGAACGGCTGACCAACCTGGTCGATCTGTATCAGTACCTGGGCGGTGGCTGGATCGAGCATGATGGCGACCAGCCGCGTCCCGCCGACGCACCGGTCGATTACAGTGTGACGAGTACACCGGCAGCGGCGCCCGCGCCGGCGGTCAACTAGCGGTTGAATTGGCGAGAGCGGGCCTGCAGAGGGTCCGTGACGCGGACGAAAAAACGCCACGGCTTGCCGTGGCGTTTTCTTGTTGCGCGCCGTTTATTGAAGATTGGCGCAGTTCGGGTCAGTTACGATGCTGCGTGCAAGCATCGGGCACTGTCGTCACATGCTCAATGCAGGTCAGCGGCGCGCAGCATTTCGTCGCCTGTACCCGGCTGGTCATTGCCGGTGCGGCCGTCAAAATCTTTCCCGGCACGGCGGATATCGCTCTTTGCCGCACGTTCACCCTTCACGCCGTTGAACACCAGGTTGAGCACGACCGCCGAAACCGAGGCGAGCAGAATCCCGCTATGCAGCAGCGGCGAGAGTCCCGAGGGCAGCTTCGAGAAGAAGTTCGGCGACACCACCGGCACGAGGCCGAGACCAATACTGACGGCGACGATGAAGAGGTTGTGGTGGTTCTTCACGAAGTCGACCTTCGACAGCACCTTGATACCGTTTGCCGCGACCATGCCGAACATCACGATGCCGGCGCCACCCAGCACGAAGGCCGGTACGGATGCCACCACCTGAGCCATCTTCGGGAACAGGCCGAGCATGACCAGAATCACGCCGCCCATGGCGCACACAAAGCGGCTCTTCACACCCGTCACGCCGATCAGGCCGACGTTCTGCGAGAACGAGGTATGCGGGAATGAGTTGAAGATGCCGCCGATCAGCGTGCCCAGACCATCGACGCGCAGGCCGCGCACCAGGGTCTTCTGATCAACCGGACGATCCACCATATCGCCGACCGCGAGGAACATGCCGGTCGATTCGATGAACGTGACGAACATCACCGTAACCATCGTCGCAATCGCAAGCGGATCGAAGTGCGGCAGACCGAAGTGGAACGGCATCACGATGCCGACCCACGGTGCGGCCGTCACGCCTTCCATGTTGACGCGGCCGAGCAGCGCCGCAATCACGAAACCCGCGACGATCCCCAGCAACACGGAGATGTTCGCAACGAAGCCCTTGCCGAACTTGTTGATCAACAGAATCAGCGTGAGCACGAGCAGCGACAGGCCCAGATAAACCGGATTGCCGTAATCGGGATTGCCAACGCCGCCGGCGGCCCAGTTGATCCCGACTTCCATCAGCGACAGGCCGATCACCGAGATGACGACGCCGATCACGACCGGCGGGAAGAAGCGCAACAGTTTGCCGACGGCGGGCGCGAGCAGGATGCCCACCACGCCGGCCGCGATTGTGGAGCCGAAGATGTCGAGAATGCCGAGGCTGGGGTTGGTGCCGATGGCGACCATCGGGCCCACGGCGGCAAACGTGCAGCCCATGATGACCGGCAGGCGGATACCGAAGATCCACAAGCCGAGCGTCTGGATCAGCGTGGCGATGCCGCAGGAGAAGAGGTCAGCGCTGATCAGGAAAGCGATCTGATCCTTGGGCAGTTTGAGCGCGCTGCCGATGATGAGGGGCACCGCAACCGCGCCGGCGTACATGACGAGGACGTGCTGAATACCGAGCGTCAGCAACTGGCCTGCGGGCAGTCGCTCGTCGCACGGGTGAACCGTGTTCGATTGCATTTTGTCTCTCTCCACCATCTCGTTTTGGGATGACTCCAAGGTATGCGGAGAGAAAAGCCATCACAAGACCACTGGGGCCTATTCCCGGCTTCGCGACGATCATATGCGTCGGGGGCTTTTGAAAGGCAATAGAAATGCGCATCCCATGCAAACGGGCTGTGAGCCCCTTGCGGCGGTGCGAAATGGGCTTCCGGCCGATGGGGTGATGCGAAGTGATATGTGTGAGAATCGATGAAGCGTATTCGAAAGCACGCATAGTCCTTTTTCGTCGCCGCTCGCCGCACGGGTGGGTTAACCCGCGATTGGCGGGTTTTCCGATGTGCCGCGGCGCTGCGACGCTCAAGGCAATGCTGCCGCAAAATAACGCGTCTTTCCGGCCATCCATCACACCGCTTACCTCGATACTTTTCCCTCATGAGCTTTCTCGGCATCGATCTCGGCACCGGCTCACTCAAACTCGCAATCGTCGACGAAAGCGGCCACGAGCGGGCGGCGGCCAGCGTCGCGTATGCAATCGAAACGCCCCATCCCGGTTGGGCGGAGACCCACGTTCAGATATGGTGGCGCGCGCTGTGTGAAGCGGCCGCCAGGCTGCCCGCTGACGCACGCGCGCAGGTCAAGGCAATTGGTTTCTCCGGGCAAATGCACGGCGTCGTTCTGACTGATGCGCAAGGCAATGCCGTGCGGCCGGCCATGCTGTGGCCCGACACCCGCGCGCTCGGTTTGCTCGATGCGTGGCCCACGCCGCAACCCAACCCTGTCGCACCTGGCATGGCCGGTCCTCTGCTGCGCTGGATCGTGCTGAATGAGCCGCAGTCCGCGCAGGCTACACGCTGGGCGCTGCAGCCGAAAGACTGGTTGCGCGTCGCACTGGGCGGCGAGGTGCTGACCGATCCTTCTGACGCCTGTGCCGTTGCGCTGGCTAATCCAGCCGGTGTATGGGATGGCGCGCAACTCGACCGCCTCGGATTGCCGCATGACTGGTTCGCGCCGCTCTCGCCCTCCTATGCGGCGGGCGGGGTGTTGTCGAACGACGCGGCTGCCGCGTTGGGTCTGCGCGCGGGTATCGTGCTCGCGACTGGCGGCGGCGATACGCCC
>NZ_JBAURZ010000301.1:0-20548 GCF_049581445.1 Paraburkholderia sp.
CTTTGGCGCGCCGCAACTGGTGATGGCGAGCGCGTCCCTCGCCTTCGCCGGGATGATTGGCGCATTGCTGCTGCCCTATTCGGTCGCTGCGATGACCGGTTTCACGTTGATGGGCCTCGGCCTCGCCAACATGATGCCGGTGCTGTTCGCAGCCGCCGCTCGGGTCCAAGGCATCCACGCGGCCGAAGGGCTTGCGCACGTTGCCGGTCTTGCCTACTTCGGGCTGCTGCTCGGACCTGTGATCATCGGCGGGGTGGCGCAGGTGACGAGCTTGCCGATCGGGCTGTCGGTGGTCGCCGTGTGCGCGGCTTTGATCGCGTTCGCTGGGCCGAAGGTGTTGCGTCGTTTAAGGATCTGATCTGCTCTGATCGGGTCCGGCGCGGCAGGGGAATCGGCGGCGCGCGGTATAGCAGGAAACATCACACGGCTCGTTACGTTACACACCGGCCATCCACTCGAAATGGCTACACTTCGTGATACGTATCGTAGCCATCATGGAAATCGTTGCGGGCGAGGAAGTTCGTATAAGTCATCGTCACAGACGCTTCGAGACCTTCGACGTAATGCCACCAGCCAATCGGCAGAAACAGCAGTTCACCAGGTTCCAGCGTGCATTCGATCAGGTTCGCCAACTGCATGGCCGGAAATCGCGTGAGATCGACCGCATGGCCATCCACCTGCGAATAACAATGCAGGAAGTTATAAACGCGCGGCGTATCCGACATTGGGATCAGTTTGATCCGCTTGCGCCCGATCACCTGAGCCATGAAGTTGTTGGTCAGGTCATGGTGAAACGGTGTCCGTGTTCCCGCTGGGCCAAACCAGAAGAAACCAGTATCGGGTGAATCAGCGTTCAGATACTCGCTGATGGTCGGCGCATCCGCCCACAGTGCAGCAAGCGAGGCACGATTCTGTGACGTGTTGTTCGCCGTCATATAAAAGTCGTTCGTGACGCCACTGTGTTCGACGAGATCGACGTACTCGCGAAACGACATGAGTCGTTTCAGGTTCGGCTGGTTAATCTCGTAGTTCGGATCGGAGTCGCGGCCGAACTGCACTTCGACTTCGCAATCGCCGCAACGCGCGCGAAAGTAATCGAAGCTCCATAGCGAGCGCGCCGGCCACGAATCAAATGCACCGGTGACAATCACCGGTCGGTTCTGAAAGTAGTACTGCTCAAAGAACTCATCGCGCGACAAACACTCGCGGCGTTCGACTGTAGCGCCGTTGACGCGCATGCGACCAAGCGCACCGTACACCGACAAGGTCCAGTCACGCTTGCGCAAACGATTGCGAAGGCGCGCACCACCTTGAATGTAGGGACTTGCGAGCGCAGTATTGATTTCGAGCGCCGCTTCGTCCGCATTGAAACCATGGTCGATGAGTGCCGCATGCAGTGCAGGTGGCGGCGCGCCCAAGAGGATATTTTCCGCTATCCAGCGACGCCAGTCGTCGATTGATCGGGTCACGGTTGTCTCCCCTTACGATTCGTCCGATTGATAGCGTCTCATGCAAGAACCCAAAAGAAAAGGCGCACGTTCCGGAAGAACGCGCGCCTTAAACATTCAGCAGACGGCAGGCGAAAAGCCCACCGTCGTGCGGCAAACACTTACATCTTGACCACGTCCAGCAGGGTCTTCTTGCCACCCTTGTAGTCATACAGCGAGATCACGCCGTGCTGCAGGTCGCCGTGCGAATCGAACGTCGTTTCGCCAATCACGCCCTTGTAGTCGGTCGCCGGCATTGCTGCCAGGATCTTCGCCGGATCCGTCGAGTTTGCACGCTTCATGGCGTCGACGATGATGTACACAGCGTCATACGTGAACGGAGCGTAGATCTGGATCGGTTGGCCGAAACGCTTTTCGTACTTCGCTTCGAACGCCTTGCCGCCAGCCATCTTCTCGAGCGCCATACCGGCTTCCGAGCAGACGATATTGTCGGTTGCGTCGCCAGCCAGGTCGGACAGCTTGTCGGTACACACGCCGTCACCCGCCAGAACCTTCGCGCGCAGGCCAAGTTGCTTGGCTTGCTTGGCGAACGGGCCGCCGGTTGCGTCCATGCCGCCGTACATGATCGCGTCAGGGTTTTCGCCCTTGATCTTCGTCAGAATGGCGCGGAAGTCGACAGCCTTGTCGTTAGTCGCGTCATGCGACATCACGTTCATGCCGAGCGTCTTCGCGGTCTTCTCGAATTCGTTTGCCAGACCTTGGCCGTAAGCGGTCGAGTCGTCGACGATCGCGACGCTCTTCACCTTCAGATCCTTGGCTGCGTAGTTAGCCAGTGCCGGGCCTTGTTGCGCATCGGTTGCCACAACGCGGTAGGTCGTCTTGAAACCCTGCTGCGTGTAAGCCGGGTTCGTTGCCGACGGCGAGATCTGCACGATGCCTGCATCGCTATAGATCTTCGAAGCCGGAATCGACGTGCCCGAGTTCAAGTGACCGACCACTGCAACGACCTTGTCGTCAACCAGCTTCTGCGCGACTTGAGTTGCCGTACGCGGGTCAGCTGCGTCGTCTTGTGCGTCGAGTTGCAGCGTGATTTTCTGGCCGCCAATCGTCAGACCCTTGGCGTTGATTTCTTCAATGGCCAGACGAGCGCCGTTTTCGTTGTCTTTACCCAGGTGAGCAATACCGCCGGTAAGCGGTGCGACGTGGCCGATCTTGACGACCTCGTCCGCCACCGCGCCCGTTGCCATCGACGCAAACAACATGGCCGCAGCGCTGATCGGCAACAGCTTTTGAATCTTGATGTTCATGTAAGTCTCCAGTTTCGGTCCCAAAAACAACGTAATCGCCCTGTGCCCCGCTTCCTTCTCGTGTCGAACAATCCCGTGGACGACCACGCCGGTTGCATCGTTTATGCACTTGGCCGTACGTGAACCAGCCTGTTTATGGCAGACGGCCATGCGTACTTGCGCGCAAGTGTAGGCTATCAAATTAATTTGTGGGATTTTTTTGAGTAAGTGGGATCAACACCAATAGCGTTTATCCCACAAGGCCGAATGTCAATCAGGTACATGCCCTGCAAAGCGAGTGCTCATGCGGGTTTCCGCTATGCGCGTATTGTTTCGTGAGGTCCGTCTAAAGGTCTTACCCGCCCATTCCGATAATGGTCTGAATGCGCATTGAGCACAGCAAACCTTTGCCTTTCCCGCGACGTGCGGCAAGCCGAGCTGTCTTAACCACTGCGACCATGGCTGCGGCCACACGGCAGTCAGGGATGCGCGTCCCTGCACCGCTCGCGGACTCGCTGCAAGGCGTTTCTTTTAGTGGCAAACTGGGCGCCCGCTGCGGGCATTGCCCGCAGGCAACAACCGCTATATGAAGGAGAGCGACGTGAGCGTGACTTCCCGATGGATCGACATTCCGGCCGGCAATGACAGTTTCGAGGGTTACCTCGCACTGCCCAAAGGCGGCAAAGGCCCGGCCGTTATCATCATTCAGGAAATCTTCGGTGTGAATAGCCACATCCGCGCGGTTGCGGATCAGTACGCGCAGGATGGTTACGTGGCGCTCGCGCCGGACATTTTCTGGCGCACTCAACCGCGCGTCGAACTGACTTATGCCGGCGCTGATCGTGACAAGGGCATCGAAATCCTGCAGAAGACTGACGTGGGCCTCGCCGTCAGCGATATCAGCGCTACCGCGGCCGTGCTGCGCGCCATGCCGGAAGTAACCGGCAAGGTTGCGGCGATCGGCTACTGCTTCGGCGGCCGGCTCGCTTATCTGACAGCAGCGCAAGGCACGATCGACCTCGGCGTGAGCTACTACGGCGGCGGCATCCAGAATCTGCTCGATCAGGCCGACAAAATCAAGGTGCCGATGCAGTTCCACTACGGCGAACTCGACCACGGCATTCCGATGGACGCGGTCGGCCAGGTGCAGGAACGTTTCGCTGGCCGTGGCGATGCCGAGTTCCACATCTATCCGAACGCCGATCACGGCTTCAACTGCACCGACCGCGCGTCGTACAACCAGCATGCTGCTGCGCTGGCACACGGTCGTACACTCGTGTTCCTCGGCGAACGTCTGTAAACGATTCCGTCTGAGCGGTTAAGCTGTAGGCGCGGCGCGCGGTTGATTGCGTGCCGCGTGCCTTCCCCAGCAAATGCATAGCAGATAAAACGCCGCGAATCGCGGTATGCGCCGCGGGTGCGCTCTGCGCGCCGCCGCCTGCACTGTCTAAAACTAACTATTGTCCAAGCGGGGCTATCCGGCGTGCTATCCGACTATCTTGCCCATGACGCAATTGGCCTCGCCAATCTGGTCCGCACGCGTGAAGCCAGCGCACGTGAACTGCTGGACATCGCCATCGCGCGCGCCGAAGCCACCAATCCTGCCATCAACGCGATCATCCTCAAGGATTACGAAGCCGCGCGCCAACGCGCATCGCGTGATGATTCGCACGAACTCGGAGACGGTCCACTGGCGGGTGTGCCGTACCTGATCAAGGACCTCGGCGCACCGGTAGCGGGCCTGCCCATGTCGATGGGCAGCCGCCACTACCGCCATTTCGTGCCAAAGGAAGACGCGCCAGTCGTCACGCTGGCGAGAGCCGCCGGCCTGAACATCTTCGGCAAGACGAGCACCTCCGAACTGGGCCAGATGCCCTATACCGAACCCGAACTGTTTGGCGCGTGCCGCAATCCGTGGAGCCTCGACCACACACCAGGCGGTTCGAGCGGCGGTGCAGCCGCTGCGGTCGCTGCGGGCATCGTCCCGCTCGCACATGCGTCGGACGGCGGTGGCTCGATCCGCATTCCAGCCTCTTGCTGCGGTCTGTTTGGCCTCAAGCCATCGCGCGGACGCGTTCCGGGAATGCAGCCACCGAGCGTCGGCGAACTCGCTGTCGATCATGCGGTCTCGCGCAGTGTGCGTGACAGCGCACTGCTGCTCGACTTCATGACGGGGCAAACGCAACAGACACCTCTCGGCGCACCCGGGACTTTTCTCGGCATGCTGAACGATCCGTGCAAGCCATTGCACATCGCCTATGTGACCGAGCCGATGCTGGCGCCCACTTTATCGCCCGACGCACGCGCCGCGCTCGACGATGCGGCGCAACTCGCGCAGTCGCTTGGGCATCACGTTGAGCCGGTCTCGCTGGGGATTGATTTCGAATCGCTGCGGCATGCGTTCCTGATGCTCGCCTCAGTGACGGCGCGCGATATGGTGCTGAACGCGGAATCCATCACCGGACGCAAACCCGTACGCGACGAGTTTGAGATCGCTACCTGGGCGATGGCGCAGATTGGCCGCAAACTCGGTGAGCGCGCCTTGCCTGCCGCGCTTGAAGAACAGCGTCGTATCACCGTCAGGCTCACCGATCTGCTGTCACGTTACGACGTGATCCTGTGCGCGACGCTTGCGGCCGCACCCATCAAAATCGGTGAGATGCAACCGAGTGCGAACGAACGCTTGCAGATGCGAGCGGTCAGCGCGATGCCCATCGAACCGCTGTTGCGAAAAATGCTTGCGGAAGCCGCCGACAAAGCATTCGCGTGGGCCGGTTGCACAGAGCTTTTCAACCTGAGCGGACAACCGGCGATGTCCGTGCCGCTTTACTGGAATGCGCGCGGCTTACCGGTTGGTGTGCAATTCGCGGCCCGCGAGGGCGGCGAAGCCACCCTGTTCCGCTTGGCCGCGCAACTGGAAGCGGCCCGCCCGTGGTTTGCAAAACGACCACCCTTGATACCAGCGCGTCTGTGATTCATCTATGCCACGCAGACCGCGCCGGCAGATTCTGGCAAGGCCGCTAGCGCGGCCCGCACAGCGATCTCAGGCCTTCTTGTTGTAGGCGCTGCACCAACCCTTGGCGGACACCTGCTTGCCGCCGAACATCGGACAGCCGCCCCACGGGTCGGCGCCCTTGCCCTGATAGAAGCTGCAATTGCCGCAGTCCTGACCGGCGGCGTACTTGGCGTACTTGGCCTTATCGACCTGAGTGGCGTCCTGTTTGTAGCCGAGCGCCTGGGCGGTCGGATCGGTTTCGGTGACTTTGGGTGCGTCGGCGAATGCCTGGCGCGACAAGGCGAGCGTCGACGCGACGCCGATGCTCGTAATCAGGAACGTACGACGGGATGATTTCATGGGGACTCACTCCATTTTGTATTGAACTGATCGCCGTTCTAACGACAGCGGTTCGCCAAGGATAGCAATGAAGCCGTCGCGCGTGACAACCCAAATGATAGAGATAAGAGAATGACTAATTCGATGCAGCTGCGCTCCGGCTGTCGCGGGGTCGACCTGGAAAGCGGCAAGGGCCGGGCGTAGCCGGCCTCATTTCTGCCGCCTCGCGGCTACTAGACCCGCCCCACCTGTTCGCAAGCCCGCTGCGCGATGGCCAGGCACGCCGTCAAACCTGGCGACTCGATGCCGAACAGATTGACGAGGCCGCGAACGCCGTGAGCGGCTGGCCCCTGAATCACGAAATCGGCAGCCGGTTCACCGGGCCCCGAGAGCTTCGGCCGAATACCGGCGTAGGCCGGCTGCAGGGCACCGTCGGGTAGCGCGGGCCAATAGGCGCGAATCGCCGCATAGAAGGATTCGGCGCGACGCGGATCGACGTCATAGTTGATCGCATCGACCCACTCGACGTCCGGACCGAAGCGCGCCTGGCCGCCGAGGTCGATCGTTAGATGCACGCCGAGACCCGCCTCATTCGGCATCGGATAGATCAGGCGGCTAAACGGCGCTCGCCCGGAAATGCTGAAGTAGTTGCCGCGCGCAAGATAAAGCGGCGGCACATGACGCGCGTCGAGCCCGCGAATCTTGCGCGCCAGCGCATTGGCCTGCAGGCCCGCACTGTTGATCACACAGGCTGCGCTGATCGTGGTGGGCGCCGCCCCACCCACTTTCACCACGAAACGCCCGTTGCTCGATTCGATCGCTTCAACCGGCGCATGAAAAGCACACACCGCACCATCGCGTTCGGCGTCGCCTTGAATGGCCAGCATCAATTGGTGACTGTCGACAATTCCCGTGCGCGGCGAAAACACAGCCTCCACACATTCCAGCGCGGGTTCGAGCGCGGTCGCCTCCGAGCCGCTGATTCGCATCAGGTCGAGCACGCCGTTTTCTTTGCCGCGCGCCATGATGCTTTCGAGTTGCGGAATCTGGTTGCGTGAGGTCGCGACGAGCAGCTTGCCGCAACGCGAATGCGGCACACCATGCGCCTCGCAATACTCATATAGCATCTCGCGGCCGCGCACACACAAGGCCGCCTTGAGCGAGCCGCGTGGATAGTAGAGTCCTGCGTGAACGACTTCGCTATTGCGCGAACTGGTGCCTACGCCGATTGCTTCGGCCGCTTCCAGCACAATCACTTCGTGCCCACGGGCGGCAAGGGCGCGCGCTATCGCAAGGCCCACCACACCGGCGCCGACTACTACACATTCGATCTGATCCATGTCCCTTGACGCGGCCGACCACACCGCGCGCTGCCTCGTCCATCTGCTGAAGATGAAGACAGCATGCGGCCGCTACGCGCCGCATACCGCTCGTTGTCGAACGCATCCGTCACACAGGACAAATTGCACGACGCAGTACAGAAACGAATGCCCGCAGTCGCAGCGATTGCGGGCATCGGTTGATGTGTCTGGGTCAAATGCCTGGGTCGGATTTCTATGCATGACGGGATTAGTGTACGCCGTCAGGGATGCGTACGCTCGCCTCTTCCGAAAAACCGGCCGCAAAAGCTGCGGATGCGGCCGGTTCGTTTCGCTTGCAGTTCGAAACGCAATTGCACTAACGTACGGCCACGCCTACGCTCAAAAACCAATCGGCTTGCGTCGACTGCCGTAATCCAGCCGGATATCGTCCGCGCCGATCCAGTCGCGGCCATGGATGCGCGCCGCACCGAAGCCATTCAGGATTGCACGCCGCATTTCGCGTGGTGACGCAGGCTTCAGCGCATCCAGTGCCGCCTCGCCCAACTCAACAGGAAAACGCAATCCCCACGCGTGCGTCGAGCGGATTTCATCGTAGATCGATTGGGCAATCCGGCGTGCGCCCGCGTGATCCGGCGGCGGGATTTCGTACACATTCATCCGGTTCAGGATCGGCTCGGGAATCGCACGTTCGTCGTTGGCGGTAGCAATCCAGATGACATGGCCTGCGTTGATCGGAATCTCGGCGAATTCGTCGATGAAGGTCTGCGCCGTATCGTGCTCCAGCAATGCATAGAGCGCGCCGAGCGGATCGTATTGCGAATCGCCCGTTGCCTTGTCGATCTCATCGACGGCGATCACCGGATTCGCGTAGCTGCCATGCACCAGCGCATCGAATACCTTGCCCGGTTTGGCATTTTTCCATTGCGACGAGGCGCCCGAGAGAATCCAGCCGGCGGTCAGCGAACTCATCGCTATGTAGTGGTACGAAGTGCCCAGCAAGCGCGCGAGATGCTTCGCAAAATGCGTCTTGCCGATGCCCGGATCGCCGAGCAGCAGAATCGGCATCAATTCGAGCCGATCCTCGGTTTCGAGACATAGTGCGACCTGCTTGCGCACATCGTCTAGCGGCTCGCTGAAGTTGGGCAGCGCATCCACCAGATCGTCGATGGATGGCATCCGGTTGGGCTTCACGCAAAAACGCAGATTGCCCACCTTCAGCATTTTTTCGTAGGTGGTGCGCAGCGCGTCGTTCGCGCCTTCGCCAAGATCGTTCAGCGCGGTTTCGACCCGATCGAGGTCGTAGACTTTACTGAACGACGCCACCGCGATTTCCTGTTTGACCATTGCTGTTGTCATGACTCACCCCGTCGTGCTGGTCCTGCGGCTACGGCGCCGATCAGGCGCCGTTTCAGTTTCAGTGTATCGATGCAATATTCGGACGCAAGCGAGCAGCCGAGCGGGTCTGCTGCTAACACTGACTGTCACGCCACGGGTTGAACGACACCACTTCCGTCACCATCTGAAATGGATTGTTGCTGAACCTGACCCCCGCTACGGTGTCAGAAAGAGGCTGCGACCATCAGGCGTAAGATGGGCGGCTGATATCCCGCCAGGGCCGAGCCAAAATCCAGACAGGATTCTGGCCGCAGAACGCGAGGTACAAGGCAACGGAGAGCGATCAAACATGTGGAAAACCAGTCTAGTCGCCGTACTGTTGGGGACATCGTTATGTGCTCTGGCACAACAACCCGCTGCCCAGCAAGTCGTCAATTGGAAGCTGCAGGTGGTGCGGGACGGCCAGCAGATCGACACGTTCGACGGCAGCACGACCGTCGGCCAGGCGCGTACCGATACGCATCATCACGTGGTGCAGCACAATGTCGGCTGTAAGGATGCGCCTGGCGGAAGTATTGACCTGTCACGTACGGTGACGGTCTCACCGCTGCAAGCCGACGCAAATTCGGTCACGCTAGCCATCGACGCGCAGGAAACGCTTGAAGACGACTCCGCGCAGCAAACCGACACCGGTTGCAAGCTGCCCCCGCAGCCCCGCCAGGTCGCGGCGAACCACCCAGGGTTGAAAGTGCCGGCGGGCCAATGGGTCACCTGGCAGATCATCGACAAGAATCCGAATCTTGTGTACCGGGTCCAGGCGAGCCTTGCCAACAATCCCTGACATCAACGAAAACCGTGGACAACGCGGCATGCGAAACCCAGAAGAACTTATCCGCGAGAGCGTGCAGCCGAAAGATTTCATCGCCGTGAGCTGGAATCTGCACAAAGGCCGTACGCCGCTTGGCTTCGAGGCCTGGCAGGCAATGCAGCGCTGGGTTGAATCCACTCACGCCGACGCCTACTTCCTGCAGGAGGCGATGGCGCGACGCATGCCGTCGCCTATGCTATCCGGCGGCTTCGGCGCGCCGCTGCACGATTCGCTGGACGACGTCTGGCATTGCCAGGCCACCGAAATTGCCCGCTCGCTGGAGATGCAGATTGCGCTCGGGCCTAACGTGTTTAAACCTTCGTGGCGGCACGGTAATGCGATTCTCTCGCCGCATCCGCTTGATCTCAGCGGACGCTGGGACATCTCCGCCCACCGCTTCGAGAAGCGCGGACTGCTGGTGGCGCGGGCCACCTTCGCGGGGCATTCGGTCACGCTTCTGTGCGCGCACCTGGCGCTGACGCGCGCCGCCCGTCTACGGCAGATGAACTGGATTGCTCACTGGATTGCGAAAGAAGCGCCTGAAGGCCCGCTCGTGTTGGCCGGCGATTTCAACG
This sequence comes from Paraburkholderia sp., assembly GCF_049581445.1. Lineage (GTDB taxonomy): Bacteria > Pseudomonadota > Gammaproteobacteria > Burkholderiales > Burkholderiaceae > Paraburkholderia. Next base: position 10,169 of record NZ_JBAURZ010000301.1, read on the forward strand.
ACTGGCGTAATGACTCGGTGCCGCTCTTCGGCGAGCACGGTTTGTATGAAGTAGCCACGCTGCTCGGCGAATCCGGGCGAACGTTTCCGGCATTTTCGCCGGCGCTCGCGCTCGACAAGATGTTCGTGCGCGGCATGAGGCCGGTGGAATGGATCCAGCCGGCGCAGGAAACTGCATGGCTGTCGGATCATTTGCCGTATATGGCGCGTTTGCGGGTCGATTAGGGCGTTTTGAGCTGAACGTCAGACCCGCTGCGGCGTCCAGTTCACTGTCGCAGACATCTCTTCATCCGGCATCAACACGCATCCGCCGACGTGTTCACGCGCGTCATTGGCATTGAAGCAATCCGTCGTGTTGCTCACCGGTTCGACGCACAACAGCGCGTCGCTAGCGGGTGCAAACACCACCATGTGATCGAACGGCGTCTGCGCGGTCATCGTAAGTTGCCGCCCTTCGTCCGGCCATGCAATCGTCGCGTGACGCGACCAGCCGGCAAAATTGTTGTCCAGGTCGTACGCGTCGGCGGACATGCCGGTGCGCAATGCGTCGACTGCGGGATGCGAGCCGAGATGGGTGGGCAGCACTTCACTATCGGCATGCCACATGCCCTGAACCTGCGCGTATACACGGGTTTGCCCGGTACGCGGGTAGTACGGGTGATGGCCCATGCCGAACGGCATCGGCGCGTCGTCCAGGTTGTGGGCGGACAAGGTCACGCGCAGCGCGTCGCCGGCCAGTTCGATCCTTTGCCGCGCGCTATATCGAAACGGCCAGTCCCCGCGTGCCTGCGGATCCGGCACATGCTCGAAATGCAACTCCACTGAATTCGCCGTGCGGGCGCCGACCTGCCACGGACGCCTCCACGCATGTCCATGCAGCGCGTGCGCGAACCGGTTGCCATCGTCGGCGAGGTCGATGAGACGGCCTTCGAATTCAAAGCGCGCATCGCGAATCCGGTTGCAATAAGGCAGCAGAGGAAAGCTCGCCATACGTAATGGATCGCGTTCAGCCAGTGCGGCATCAGTGGCGGGCCTCAACCAGTGCACCGGACCCGCCGCGCTCACCTCGTAGTACGCGGCGATCGCGCCGCCTACTTGCGGTGCAACGAGCACGCGCATGTTGCCGCTCGCCAGCGCGATCAAATCGGGATCGTGGAGCGCAAACGCGTCTGCTGAGGCTGGCCGGATCGGGTTCAAGGAGACATCGCGCATGGTGAGAATAAAAAAGGCCGCCTACGGGTAGGGCAGCAGGGCTCGAGACAGCGCTCACGAGAGCCGCGCCGCGCGTTTTGCGCACGGGTGCCGCCCCGATGTGCTGACGCCGTCGCGCCAACGCCACCTGCGGACCAACATGGCCCGCGCGACCGAGAATCGCACGGCAACGCGCTCAGGTCAATATTATTAGTAATAATTCAGTCAAGAAACAGGCGATAGCGGAACCTTGCCGCAAGTCCCACATGACGGGTTTGCGCGCGTTGCCGCGGAGATATTATTAGTGGTACCGTCAGAAGGATCATGCTAACGGCATCCTGTGCTTTTGCCGCCGCTGCAGCGCGGCTCGAACAATGAAAAAATCAACTCAACGTCGCCCTACGATGACAGACATCGCCAAGCTCACTGGCGTGTCGCAATCGACGGTCTCGCTTGTCCTGAACAACGCGACTGGCGCGAAGTTCTCGGAGACCACCCGCAACAAAGTCCTCAAGGCCGCGCATGATCTCGGCTACCGGCTATCGCCGCGCGAGCCGGTGCTCGCCTCCCAGGACGAGCGCAACCTGATCGTCTACCTGGCCGACGAAATCTCGACCAGCCCACACCCGGTCGTCAACGTGGATGGCGCACGCGATGCCGCCTACGCCAGCGGCAAGATGCTGGCGGTGTACTCGACTCACGGCAACGCGGACATCGAGCAACAGGTGCTCGATACCACGCTGTCCAATCCGCACGTGTTTGGCGTGATCTACGCGACCGTCTACACACGCAAGGTGACGCTGCCTGCCGCGCTGTCGCGCGTGCCGACGGTGCTGCTCAACTGCTACACCAGCGAAGGCGGCCAGTCGTCCGTGGTGCCGGCAGAAGTGGCCGGCGGCCACATTGCCACGGAGTACCTGTTGAACTCGGGGCACCGGCGGATCGGCTATATCAACGGCGAGCCGTGGCAGGACGCCTCGAAAGACCGCCTCAAGGGCTATCGCACCGCGCTCGCCACCGCCGATCTGCCGTTCGCCCCCGAACTGGTGCGCGACGGCGACTGGAGTTCGGGCCTCGGCTTCGAGCAGACGCTCTCGCTGATGCGTGAGCCCAACCCGCCGACCGCGATTTTCTGCGCCAACGACCTGACCGCCCTCGGCGCGATCGAAGCCATCAAGCAGCTCGGCCTGCGGGTCCCCGAAGACGTCTCGGTGCTCGGCTACGACGACCAGGAAATCGCCCGTCACACCCACCCGGCGCTGTCCACCGTCGTGCTGCCGAACTATGAACTGGGCCGCTGGGCCGTCGAAACGCTGCTGCAAGAAGAACAGAACCGCGCGGCGGGAGCGCCGGTGCGCCATCGCATGGTGAAACTGGACGGACCGCTCGTCGAACGTGCGTCAGTGAGGGTAATTACCGAGGCAAAACAGCCCATAATTAATATTATTAGTGATTGACCGATAATAATTCTGAATGGAATAATCGGCACGTCGGGTCACAGGGCGCTGAAGTGCCGACCGGCAGTAGAAACACTAAAAAGCAAAGCAAACACACCTCACTAGGTACTGGAGGAAGACATGGCATCGCTCAAACGGCAATTGCGCGGGCAACGGGTCGGTCGGCTGACCGCAACCCCGCTGGCTGCATCACTTGTGGCATTGGCACTCGGTTTTGGCGTCGCAACGGCTCACGCCGACGATGCGTTGCCGAAGATACCCAACAAGACCCCGCTGAAGGTCGGCTTCGCGCAGACCGAAAGCAACAATCCGTGGCGTCTCGCGGAAACCAAGAGCATGAAAGACACCGCCGCAAAGTGCGGCTGGCAGTTGGTCGTCACCGACGCCAACGGCTCGAACTCGAAGCAGGTCTCGGACATCCAGAACATGATCGCGCAGCACGTCGATCTGCTGGTGTTCCCGCCGCGTGAAGAAAAGCCGCTCTCGCCGGTCGTGCTGCAAGCCAAGAAAGCTGGCATCCCGGTGATTCTGGTCGACCGTGACGTCGATCACTCGGTAGCCAAGCCGGGCCAGGATTACATCACCTTCATCGGCTCCGACTTTATCAACCAGGGTCAGCGCGCCGCTGACTGGCTGGTGAAAGCCACCAACGGCAAGGCCAAGATCATCGAGCTCGAAGGCACGACGGGCGCCTCCGCGGCCAACGATCGCAAGAAGGGCTTCGACGACGTGATCGCCAAACATCCGGACATGCAGATCATTGCCTCGCAGGACGGCGATTTCTCGCGCGACAAGGGCCGTCAGGTGATGGAAACCTTGCTGCAGGCACATCCGGACGTGACCGCCGTCTACGCGCATAACGACGAAATGGCACTGGGGGCAATCGCCGCTATCAAGGCGGCCGGCAAGCAGCCGGGCAAGGATATCCAGATCGTGACGATCGACGGCACCAAGGGCGGTATGGATGCCATCGCCGCCGGCGAACTGGGCGCAAGCGTGCAGTCGAGCCCGTTCTTCGGCCCGCTCGCCTGCGACGTCGCACAGAAATACGCGAAGGGCGAGAAGATCCCGACGTGGGTGAAGGTGTCCGACCGCTTCTACGACAAGAGCAACGTGCAGCAAAGCATGCAGTACGGCTATTGACGCGAGCTGATCGCCGACAGGCTTGAGGGGTGCCGCACCTGAAGACCGGGCGTCCGCGCAGTGTGCGGACGTCCAGCTAGTCAGGCTTTTGGGGGCGCGCCTCGCCGGAAGTCCCCCGCCCTGAAGCTGGTCCCTTTCGGGACGGGAAGACGAGAAGGGTTCGAAGCGACGCGTCCGTGCCACGACGGGCCGTCGCTTCGCTTTGTCTTGGGACTACCATGAGGTGATGTCGCGCGGAGCCGCAGCCGCGGGTCGCCCGCCACGGGCCCGCCCGCAGCCGGTCGCACCGCAGCCGGCCGCCAGCATTCTGCAGCAGGAGAACAGACGTGATGCAATCCGGCAGCCCAACGCCGCCCTCTTCCAGCGCTGAGCGCCCCGCGCTGCTGGAGATGCAGGACATCCAGATCAGCTTCGGCGGCACGCCCGCGTTACGCAACGCGAATCTGAGCGTCGCAGCAGGCGAAGTACACGCCCTGATCGGCCAGAACGGCGCTGGCAAATCCACCATGATCAAGATCCTCACCGGGGCTTACCGGCGAGGCGGTGGTAGCGTGCGTTTCGAAGGCCGCGAGATCGATTTCCGCACGCCGAAGGAAGCGCGTGAAGCCGGGATCAGCACGATCTACCAGGAGATCAACCTGGTGCCGTTCCGCTCGGTGGCGGAGAACATTTATCTGGGCCGCGAGCCGCGCCGCTTTGGTCTGATCGACTGGCGCACGGTGCAGAACCGTGCAGCCGCGTTGCTCGAATCGTTCGGTTTGCAGATCGATGTAAAAAAGCCCGTGCGCAGCTATTCGACCGCGATCCAGCAGATGGTGGCGCTGGCGCGCGCGGTCTCCTCCGACGCCAAGATGGTGATCATGGACGAATCCACTTCGTCGCTCGACGAGCGCGAAGTCGAGTTGCTGTTCAACGTGGTCCGCAAGCTGCGCGACGATGGCCGCGCGGTGATCTTCGTCTCGCATCGGCTCGACGAACTCTATGCATTGTGTGACCGCGTCACCGTGATGCGCGACGGCCAGACTGTCGCCCAGAGTTCGATGGCCGAGATGGACAAGCTGCAACTCGTTACGACGATGCTCGGCCGCACGCTTGCCGCCGTCGTACAGGACGATAGCGACGCGCGCGAGGCCCATCTCGCGCATCGCGGCGCACAGGTGATCGCGGCAACGGGCTTGAGCGCACATCCCAAGGTGAACGATGTTTCGCTGGCGGTACATGCTGGCGAAGCGGTTGGCCTCGCCGGCCTGCTCGGCTCCGGTCGCACGGAAACCATGCGGCTGATGTTCGGTGCCGATCCGCTCGAACGGGGCACGCTGTCAGTGGGCGGCGAAACGGTCGCGCTGAAGTCGCCGCAGGATGCGATCGCGCGCGGCCTCGCATATCTCACCGAAGACCGCAAGGGCGACGGCATCGTCCCCGAACTGTCGGTGCGTGACAACCTCACGCTCGTGTGTCTGCGCACGCTCTCCAAACACGGCATCGTGGATGTGAAGAAGCAGCAGGCCATCGTGGACCGCTTTATCGCGTCGCTCGGCATCAAGCTGCGCTCGGCGGATCAGCCAATTCGCGAACTGTCCGGCGGCAACCAGCAGAAGGTGCTGCTCGCGCGCTGGCTGGCGGCTGAACCTTCACTGCTGCTGCTAGACGAACCGACCCGCGGCATCGACGTGGGCGCCAAAGCCGACGTCGCCAAGATCGTGCGCGAACTGCGCGACAACGGACTCGCGGTGCTGCTGTCCGCCTCGGAACTGGAAGAACTGACTGCGGTGGCGGATCGCGCCGTGGTGATTCGCGACGGCCGGACGGTCGCCGAACTGAATGGTGCTGAAATGAGCGAGACCGCCATCATGGACGCCATCGCATACGGCAGCGATGGTTCTTCGCAAATTGCGGAAGCGGTCCAGACCGCCCACATCGAAGACGCGCTGGAGGGCGACCGTCATGACGCTTAAGTCCTTGCGCAACGACGCGACCACGCCGATCCCCGCGAGCGTGTCTTCCGCACCATCCGCAGCATCCGCACCATCCGCACCATCCGACGCCGCAGCGAAGAAGCGCCATCGCATCACGATCCAGCGCGAAGTCATCGTGCTGCTGGCGATGCTGGTGTTCAACTTGCTATTCACGCAGCACTTCTGGTCGCTGCAGACCTTCAACGTCAACATGACCCAGGTGGTGACGATCGTGATCGTCGGCATCGGCATGACGCTGGTCGTGGCGACGGGGGGTATCGACCTGTCCGTGGGCGCGTCGATGGCGATTTCCGGCGCGCTGGCGCCGATGCTGTTCATGAACATCCCCGGCCCGGGCGGGATTGCGCTCGCCTTTGTGCTGCCGGTGATTGCCGCAGCCGCCTGTGGCGTATTCAACGGCTTGCTGGTGACGAAGCTCTCCGTGCAACCGATTGTCGCGACGTTAGTGCTCTTCATCGCCGGGCGCGGCATTGCCCAGGTAGTGACAGACGGCAGCCTGCAAGCATTCGACAACCCCGCCTTCCAGTGGATCGCCCTCGGCAAGGTGGGCGGCGTGCCCTTCCAGGTGCTGCTGATGCTCCTGCTGGTCGGATTGTTCGTGTGGGTCGTACGCAAGACGCTGTTCGGTCAGTACCTGCTGATCACCGGCGGCAACGAGAAGGCTGCGTATCTATGCGGTGTGCCGACCGCCCGCGTTAAGCTGATCGCCTACACCCTCTGCGCCGCGCTTGCCGGTCTTGCTGGCCTGATTTCGATCTCGGTGAATTCGTCATCAGATGCGAACGTGGTGGGCCTCGGTATCGAGCTGGATGCGATCGCGGCGGTCGCGGTTGGCGGCACTGCACTGACTGGCGGCAAGGCGTACATCGGCGGCACGCTGATCGGCGCGCTGATTATCCAGTTGCTGCGCTACACGCTGCTCGCCCACGGCATTCCCGATGCGGCTGCGCTGGTCGTCAAGGCGGCGATCATCGTAGCGGCCGTGTGGGTGCAACGGCGCTCGCGCTAATCCACACCTGCTGAAAAGCCTCATACCCGCGCCCTCAAAGACTCCGGACTCGACGCGATGAAAAAGAATCTCCCCATCCTGCTCGCGCTCGCCGCACTCGTCGTGCTCGGGCTCGTGCGCTACGACCACTTCGGCTCGGCGTACAACATCAATTCGTTCTGGCGCTACAACTCGATGTTCGCGCTGATTTCGGTCGGCATGGCCTTCGTGATCATTACCGGCGGCATTGATCTGTCAGTGGGCACCGTGGCCGCGATGTCGAGCGTGGTGGCCGCGCTTGCCAGCAACTATGGCGGATGGGTGGCGGTTCTCGCGGGCACGATGGCCGGACTGCTGGTCGGCGTGCTCAACGGGCTGATCATCACGCGCCTGAAGATCCTGCCTTTCATCACGACGCTGGCGACCAGTCTGGGCGCGCACGGCGTCGGGCTGCTGCTGGGCAAGAACGACGCCGTGTCGATCGCCGCCAATTCAAACTTTGGCACCTTCGGCCAGGGCGATCTGTTCGGCCTGCCGATTCCTGGCATCGTCGCCGTCGTGGCGGCGCTCGCAGGCTGGCTCGCGCTGCGCAGCACGCGGTTTGGGCGGCATTCGCTGGCCATTGGCGGAAGCGAGGAAGCGGCCCGGTTGATGGGCTTGAATGTCGACCGCACGCTGGTGACCGCCTACGCCGTGAGCGGCCTGCTGGCCGGCATGGCGGGCGTGATTCTGGCGGCCCAGTTCGGCGCGGGGCAGCCTAACGAAGGGGTCGGCTGGGAACTGTTCGCAATCTCGGCGGTAGTGCTGGGCGGCACGCTGCTGACCGGCGGCGAGGGTTCAATCGCCATGACGATTGCCGGCGTGCTGCTGCTCGGACTGGTCTTCAACCTGCTCAACTTTGAGAACGGTCTTGGCTTCATCAGCCTGTCGGCGTACTGGCAGTCGGTGATTCGCGGCGTGTTCCTGCTGCTGGTCATCGTGATGCAGGCGCGCGTCCTCAAGCAGCGTGGGCGCAAACGGACCGCGCTCGCCGGATGACTTGCCGCGTGGAGGGTAGCGTCGCAACAACGCAGCGTTTCCCGACGAGACAGCGTGCCGCTGCAGCCATTCGCGCCATTTCACGCCCCATTTGAGCCCATTTCGATGCTTTTCCGCCTGCTTTTGCCAGCCTCGACAGCAGGGTCAATGCTGCGCTGCGCGACGGGTTTCGGTATCATCCCGAAATAGTTGCCAAGGCGCGCGCCTATAGGTGCGCGGCTAAAGCCAAGGCTGGCGGTCGCTCCGCGCGATTTCGGCCATCGCCGTACTACTGCTGAACCCCAGCCGTACCCCCGCTGACGTGCCTCGTTGCGTGCATTCCGACGCGAAAGCCGCAAGTCCGGCACCCGCTTGAGCTCGCTTGACTTGCCGTGCCGCCACCCTCCACGGGCAGGCGCGGTAAAATAGCGGATTGCGCATCAATTTCCCCAGTAGCCGATTTGCGGGGTAGCGCAGCATCGCCCTTGCCGTGCCGGCCGGCTATTCGTCTGGCCGTCTTTGTTCTCGCACCATCCAAGAAGCCATGAGCAACCTGAATCAACAAACCGTCCTGAGCGTCCATCACTGGACCGATACGCTTTTCAGCTTCACTTGCACGCGCGACCCGTCATTTCGCTTCGAAAACGGCCAGTTCACGATGGTGGGCCTGGAAGTCGACGGCAAGCCGCTGATCCGCGCCTACAGTCTCGCGAGCGCGAACTACGAAGAGCACCTTGAATTCCTGAGCATCAAGGTTCAGGACGGCCCGCTCACGTCGCGCCTGCAGCATTTGAAGGTGGGTGACCAGGTTCTGATCGGCAAGAAGCCGGTCGGCACGCTGATGGCTGACAACCTGCTGCCGGGCAAGACCCTGTGGCTGTTGTCCACGGGCACGGGCCTCGCGCCGTTCATGTCCATCATCAAGGATCCGGAGATTTACGACCGTTACGAGCGAGTGGTGCTCACGCACACCTGCCGTTTCGTCGATGAACTGGCGTACAAGGAATACATCACGGACCACCTGCCGGCGCACGAGCACCTGGGCGAACTGGTTCAGGAAAAGCTCCTGTACTACCCCACCGTCACACGTGAAGCTTTCCAGAACCGCGGCCGGATTACCGAGCTGATCGAAACTGAAAAGCTCTTCGCCGACCTCGGCGTGCCGGGTTTCTCCTTGGAAAACGACCGTGTCATGCTGTGCGGCAGCCCGCACATGCTGCGCGACACGCGCAAGCTGCTCGACGACGCGGGCTTCCAGGAAGGCAGCAACAACTCGCCTGGCCACTACGTCGTCGAAAAGGCGTTCGTGGGTTAAGCGGCGGGAGCTGCTAGCGGCGCTCGCCGCCGTGGTTGCAGTGCATCAGGAGAACCGGAGCCTTCGCGCTCCGGTTTTGCTTTTTGGGGCGCCAAAATCGAGGCCCTACGCCGCTTCTCCTGCGACTCCAAGCCCACTATGTGAGAACCAGATGATCAGCAGCACCCCGTTACAAATTTGACCTTACTCCTACACCTCGAGTGTCAGCATTTTTCCTACAAGCAGGCCGAATATGACATGTCAACCTTTGCATCAAAAACCCTCGCTAAGTCGCGCCATAACTGCATTTTTTCTTTTTTTTAAGATATTATCGCGCCCCATGAACGGTTGATTTTGCCCTCACCAGGGAAAGATCCAATTTGTTACTGAATGTAAATTTCGTTACGCTCAGACGTAGCGATTGTCCGTCGTGCGGGGATGGGTGGCGGACACATCGGGAGGCTTGAGAGTTCGTATGCGTTCCGTCGTATTTGCGCCGCCAAGGCGCGCCCGGTTTGCTGTGAAGCTAGCTTCCTGAGCGGGATAGTCATGGATATGTCCGTCGTCGTACCGATCAACACACATATCGCAGCCTCCGCCACACGCGATGAACGCGGCGCACAAACACCTGCAGACGCGGCGCTAGACGCCTGTGTCAGCCTCGCCCCGGCGACAATCTCCGCCTCGCAACCCACATCGTTTCAACCGCAAGATACGCAAGCCAGCGAAGCCAACGCCGCTGAGCTTGAACTCGCCCGTCTGCGGGCGCGCGTACGCGAACTGTCATCCGCGCTCATCGAGGCACAGGAAGCAGCCTGCCAGCACCTCGCACGCGAGTTGCACGACAGCGTAGGTGCGGAGTTGACCGCGACGCACTTTGCCCTCGCCAACGTCGAAACCTGGTTGCCCGCCGACGCGCCGCCGCAATGCGCGGTCGCGTTGAAAGTGGCCAGCCGCTCGCTCAACATGGTGTGTGAGGCCACCCGCCGCGCGGTTGCAGACCTGCATGCACCATCGCTCGAAGGCGGTATTGTCAGCGCGCTTTCGCAATGGACGGGCGATTTCGCCGCTCGCACGCAGTTGCGCACGAGCTTCGTCTGCGCCGCCGATGTACGCCTCACGCGCCTGCCCGCTGATGCCGCGCTTGCCGTGTTCCGCGTCGCTCAGGAAGCGCTGAACAATATCGCCAAACACGCCCGTGCAGGCGCCGCGGATGTCCGGCTTGAAGCCAACCGCCGTCACCTGACGCTAGTCGTCAGCGACGACGGCGAAGGCCTCGCCCCGCGCGTCCCCGCGCGGGACGGTCACTTTGGCC
>NZ_JBAURZ010000302.1:0-24618 GCF_049581445.1 Paraburkholderia sp.
GTGCAGGCGCGGGTACCGGCTTCGGCGCGGCATGATGCACCGGCGGCGCGGTCTGTGTGTGAGTCGGCTTCTGCTGCTTCGAACCAGACAGATACGCGACCCACGCATGCAGCTTGTCGCGGAACACCTCATAGGTGCTCGGCTCGAGCTCAGTGGTAAAGCGCGCACGCGGATCGATCAGGCGCGCCCGCAGCGCTCGCTGGAAGAAGTCACCGACAATCGGCAACGCGCTATGCGCACCCTCGCCCCAGTAGTTACTGCCCAGCGTCACACGTCCATCGTCGAAGCCAACCCATGCACCCGCCACCAGTTGCGGTTGCATCAGAATGAACCAGCCGTCGGCATTGTCTTGCGTCGTGCCGGTTTTGCCGGCCACATCGGCGCGGATGCCAAAACGGGAACGGATGCTCGCTCCGGTGCCGCGATTCACGACATCGCGCATCACGTCGAGCAAGGTCCGATCCGCTGCGACCGGTAATGCCCTCTCTGGCGCGGCAGGCTGAAACTCTGCCAGCACTTTGCCATTGCGGTCCTCGATGCTCGTCACCATGCGCGGTTCGAGATAGACACCATCGTTGGCGATCGTGCTGTAGGCCGACACCATTTCCTTGATCGTCACCGGGCTCGTGCCCAAGGCAAGCGACGGCACCGCCTGGAGCTGGCTGTCACGCACGCCCATCGCGCGCGCGAGCCGCACGACCTTGTTCGGTCCCACCTGTTCCATCAACTGGGCGGTGATGCGGTTGCGTGAATACGCTAGCGCATCACGCAGGGTCATTGGCTGGCCGCTCGGTGCGACATCGTCGTTCGGACGCCAGATTTCGCCGCCTTTCAGCGGTATTTCGACAGGCTGGTCGACGAAGGTATCGCTCGGCGTCTCGCCGTCGGCGAATGCCGCGCCGTACACAAACGGCTTGAACGTCGATCCCGGCTGACGGCGCGACTGCTGCACGTGATCGAACGGCTCGTCAGCAAAATCGCGGCTGCCTACCCATGCCTTGATCTGGCCGTTGCGTGGATCGATGGCAAGAAAGCCGGCCTGCACGTCGCTCTTGTCGTGGCACAACATGCGCACGAAGGTGCGGTCCGCGCCCAGATGCTGCAACGCATCCGCGTCGCTCTGGCCGGCATCGCGTGCGGCGTGGTAATCCGGCGTCTCGCGGATGAAGGTCTTGAAGAGATCGCTGTCCGGCGCGCAACCCGTACGGCTGCTCCACGCCCCGTTTGCGATAGATTGCAGCGCGTTACCCTGCAGTGCGACGGCTGCGGTCGCCATCGCCTGCAGACGCGAGTCGATCGTCGTATGGACGATCAGGCCATCCGAATAGATGTTGTAGTCATTGCGATCTGCCCAGCCGATCAGCCACTTGCGCAACTGCTGCGCGAAGTGCGGCGCGGGACCGGGCGGCTCGATCTGGCGCTCGAAGTCGACACCCAAGGGCTTGCGCTGGAGCGAATCGTAAGCCTTGGGCGAAAGCCGGCCGTATTTGACCATTTGCGCGAGCACAGTATTGCGACGTTCGAGCGCGCGTTCAGGGTTCAACACCGGGTTGTAATAGCTGTTGCCCTTCAACATGCCGGTCAACGTCGCGCTTTCCAGAATGTCCAGTTGGGCTGCCGACTTGCCGAAGTATGTCCGTGCGGCCATCTCGACGCCATATGCGTTGTAGAGAAACGGCACGGTGTTCAGGTAGGTTTCGAGAATCTGGTCCTTGCTGTAGGCCGTCTCGATCTTCAGCGCGGTAATCGCCTCCTTCACCTTGCGCGTCAGCGTCGGCGCACGGCCGATCTCATCGGGATAGAGGTTGCGCGCCAGCTGTTGCGTGATCGTCGAGCCGCCCTGCCGGTCGCCGCTAAAAGTGTGCAATGCCGCCGACCCGGTACGGCGCCAGTCGATACCGTGATGCTGATAGAAGCGATGGTCCTCGGTCGAGATCAGCGCATCCACCATATGCGGCGAGATCTCCTTTAGCGTGACCCACTCACGGTTGGACGGCTTGAATTCGGCGAGCAGCTTGCCGTCGGCGGAGAGAATCTGCGCCGGTTGATCGAGGCGGGCCTTGCGGATATCGCTGATGCTCGGTGTAAATGGAATCAGCATCAGCACATAGAGCAGGATCAGCACCGGTGGGGCGGCGAGCGTGAGCAGCACGCCGCGTCGCGTCGGATGCCGCAGATGAAACAGCGCTGCGGCCGCAACCGGCTTGAGCAGCGACGCAATGAAGCGGCCCGACTCGATGATGAGATGAAATACGGCCACCGACATCCATGCAAACCGGCTCACCCATTTGCTAAAAAATTCACGTACCGACGATACAAAATGGCGACTCACGCTGGTATCAGCCCATCTTTTGAAAGCGTGAATGGTACCAAACCGCGCGTGCCAAACCCGCCGGTGCCACTTCCCAACGACTTCCCAACGACTTTCCGACGCTCTTCCAACGCTTTCCCGCCGCTCGCCTGCCACCAGACGGGTGTGACCGCGCCGCTTCGCGGCCGCAGCGGTTGCAGGAATACAGCTTTTAGGCTGTATTTTCAATTTACAGCCTATCGCTTGTATCTGTAAAATACAGCATATAGACTGTTATTCAGATTTACAGGTTTTAGCCTGTATCGAGTTCAGCCACGAGAGAGGGGGTTCCAATGGACTATCCGGTCAGGACGCTTAGCCAGTTGCGGCCCATCCTGCAGGGATTCCGCAAGAGTGCCGGCCTTACGCAGGCAGTCATGGCAAGCCGTCTCGGTGTAACCCAGCAGACTTACGCTCAACTCGAAGCCAACCCGGCTGCCGTCAGCGTCGAGCGGCTCTTCAGGGTGCTGCGCGCACTGGATGTCGATCTGACATTGGCTCATACCGTTGCCCCGGCACCCCAAAGCGCGGGCGCCGTCGACCCCATCGCTACCATCCGTTCAGCGAAGAAGGCTTCGGCTAGCAGTGCTGGGCGCGCGAAGCAAGTGCCCCAGCAAGCCCCCCAACGCACGCCATCGCACGCCGGCAAGCAGGCCACGGCGCCCGCAACGCAGCCGCCCTCCCGCGCCACGGCCCAACAAACCACCGCGACCACCGCGGCAAAAACGGCAGAAACCCGCAAAACCCGAAGCGCCGGCACCCGAAAAACCGCAAGCGTCAGCAAGAAAAGGGAGAACTGGTAAGCATGGCGCGCCGCACGCAAACGAACCGTCTCAACCTATGGATGAACGGCTTGCCGGTGGGCTATTGGGAAAGCACGCGCGGCGCTGAAACGCTGGTGTATCGGGATGAATGGCTAGACGATCCGCAGGGACGCCCGCTCTCCCTTTCACTGCCGTTCACGCCAGGCAATCAACCCTGGCGCGGCCGACTCGTCGCGGACTATTTCGACAATCTGCTGCCCGACACCGAACCGAGCCGCCGTCGCATCGCCACCCGCTACCAGACCGGCGGCACTGCGCCCTTTCAGCTTCTCGCCCGTCTCGGACGCGACTGTGTAGGCGCTCTGCAGATGCTGCCGCCGGACGAGACACCCGTCGGCCTCATGAGTATCCGGGGACACCCCCTCGCAGAAAGTGCCATCGCCCGCCTGCTGCGAGACGCAACCTCCACACCAGGGCTCGGCCAGCATGAGCCCGTCGATGAGTTGCGCCTGTCCATTGCTGGCGCGCAGGAAAAAACCGCCCTCCTGCGACATGGCGATCAATGGCTCGTGCCCGAGGGCAGCACGCCAACCACGCATATCTTCAAGCTGCCGCTAGGACGGGTCGGCAACATGCAGGCCGACATGCGAACTTCGGTGGAAAACGAGTGGCTCTGCTCGAAAATCGTCGCGGCGTACGGCTTGCCGATTGCCCAATGCGACATCGCGCTGTTTGAGGATCAGAAGGTCTTGATCGTCGAGCGTTTCGACCGTCGGCTATCAAGCGACGCAAGCTGGCTCTTGCGGCTGCCACAAGAAGACATGTGCCAGGCCAGCGGCACACCCGCGCTGCAGAAGTACCAGGCGGACGGCGGTCCGGGCATCGAAGACATCATTGACGTGCTCTCCGGTTCTGAGCGCGCCGCGCTCGACCGGCGCAACTTCTATATGACGCAGATGCTCTTCTGGCTGCTCGCGGCATCCGACGGCCATGCAAAAAACTTCAGCATCGCGCATTTATCCGGCAACCGTTACGCGTCCACACCGCTTTACGACGTACTCTCGGCCCACCCTATCATTGGACGGGGCGCCCATCATCTCGCCGCGCAAAAAGTGAAACTCGCGATGGCGGTGCAGAGTAAGGAGCGCCACTATCTGATCAACCAGATCCAGCGCCGCCACTGGGTCGCTCAGGGTCAGCGAATCGGCTTCTCCGAAGCGGAAGTCGAAGAGATGATCGGCGATCTGACGATGCGCACCAAGGACGCGATCGACGAAGTGGCCGCGCTGCTGCCCCGCGATTTTCCAATGGATGTCGCCGAGGCTATTTTCAACGGCATGCTGCGGCTGAACAAAAAGCTGGCTATGCCGGCCTAACAATTGTCCCTGCACAATAGAAATGAAAAAACGCGCAATAGACTCGAAAAACCCTGATGGACCCACGACAATAGAATTGAAAAATTGGAATTCAAATGCAAGCTCTTCTTGGCCAAACGTACCAACGGACAGCAGCACCGTTTAGTCATAACAATACTAGCTTGCCGCCGGCCCGGGGCTGCTTTTGGCAGCCACTCAACTTCATGGGTGCGCAAACAACGAAGAAGAGCCCGCCTCAATTCAGCAGCAAAGCAGCATTCGTGATTCGACACGACTGTAACAGTCGAAAAAGCTCTCCTCGCCTCAACCCAGGTGGTTTTCGTTAGAATCTGTTTTTGATCCTTTTATTCGTCCATTACAGGAGGCGAACGTGCCAGGATTACTTCCCGATGTCGACCGCGAGGGACTTCTCGAATATTCAGTCGTGTACACCGACCGATCAATCAATCATATGTCGCAGCTCTTTCAAGGAGTCATGCGCGATATTTCCGATGCCCTGAAAAAAGTCTACAACGCGAAGTCAGCCGTTGTCGTCCCGGGCAGCGGGACTTTCGGCATGGAAGCCGTTGCCCGGCAGTTCGCGACGAACAAAAAGTGTTTGGTCATCCGCAATGGCTGGTTTAGTTTCCGCTGGTCGCAGATTTTCGACATGGGCAACATTCCGTCCGAATCGATAGTGTTGAAGGCGCGTCCGGTCGAACAAGGAAGACAGGCCGCCTATGCACCGCCTCCGATCGAAGAAGTGGTCGCTTCGATCAGGGAAAACAAGCCGGATCTGGTCTTTGCGCCGCATGTCGAAACCGCGTCCGGGATGATGCTGCCGGACGCTTATTTGCGCGCGGTGGCCGATGCTGTGCATGCCGTCGGTGGCATGTTTGTATTGGATTGCATTGCCTCCGGCACGGTCTGGGTCGACATGCAGGCTAGCGGCGTCGACGTCCTGATAAGCGCGCCGCAAAAGGGATGGAGCGCATCTCCGTGCTGCGGGCTGGTCATGCTTAGCCCACTCGCCCGCGAACGAATCGACGTAACAACCAGCACTAGTTTCGCTTGCGATCTTCGCAAATGGCTGCAGATCATGGAAGCCTACGAGAGCGGTGGATTTGCATACCACGCCACCATGCCCACAGACGGTCTCGCGACGCTGCGTAATGTCATGAAGGAGACCGAGGCATACGGCTTCGACAAAGTGAGAGCGGAGCAGCTTGAACTCGGCAAGCGCATCCGCTCACTCCTGACCAACAAAGGTTTCAAAAGCGTAGCGGCCGAAGGTTTTGAGGCACCGGGCGTCGTGGTCTGCTACACAGACGATGACGGAATACGATCCGGCAAGAAATTTGCTGACGCCGGCTTGCAGATCGCGCCCGGCGTTCCTCTTCAATGCGACGAGCCTCAAGATTTCAAGACTTTTCGCATCGGACTTTTCGGACTGGATAAACTGCATGACGTCGAAGGTGCGGTCGCCAGGTTCGCCAAGGCATTGGACAGTTTTCTTTAGAGCGTTTTTTGAAGTACGTACGCATGACGCGCCGCAGCAACTGCATCGGCGAACTCACACCCCGCGACCCTCCTGAGTCGTTCAGAGGTTCGTGCCTCACTGTCCCCTTTGGTGGTAACGGGAGACGCTCTCCGTCGACTCATCGTCCCCCGACTCCCTCGCGGGAACGTCGGCGGCGGCTTGTGTCGCTTGGGAAAGCGACTCCTGTTCGACCGGCTCGATGGTAGCGACGAGGCCAGTCGCCTGACTGGCATGGCGTTCGAGCAAAGCTTTAAGCTCAGGGCGCAGTCCATCGCCGCGTTGGGCCGCGAGCGAGTGAAGCGATAGTAACGGCAACATGATCGGACTCCAGTCAATGAAGGACAGGCGAGCCGTACATCGACGATCGGATTGGCGACCGGGTCCCAGCAAGAGATAGGTGATCCGAGCGCACCGTTCTTTATCCGACGACCTCGCCTACTGTGCGATTGCCTGGACACGATACGGCAGCCGGTCGGCACGGACACTCCGATTCTTGCTGTCTTATTACTACGAGCACAAAGTAACGCTGACGCAAACGGCTATTCCGTCTTGTCGTCCCTGCTTACTTCGCGCAGTGGATGTCGCCCGGCGCGATACGCCTGGAGACGAGCGTCACCGTGATCCGAAGGTCGGCTTATCGAATGGAGCAGCAAGAAACGGGGAGCACCTGACGGCTTGCGTGAATATCGTTCAGGCAGAGGGAAGCGATTGCGTCTCCCTCTTCCAACTTCAGTCAATGAGGAATTCACCATGTCCAAGGAAGATGACAACAAATCCGTCGTGGGGCGTTGGTTCACCGATTTCTGTTGGATCGTTACCTGCTGCGACCGGCCGGAAAATGCGCTTCACCGGTACCACCGTGCTTCGGCTCAAAGACGGAAAATAGTCGAAGAAATCGGGCGGGACGACGGCGTGACCGCGCTGCAACAACTTGGACTCATCAAGGTAGCGTGATCGAAGGTGTCGCGTTTCGCGCTCCGCAGGAACATCGCATCACCGACATCGGTACGGACGTTTCGTCGAGGGACTTTCACGCGCTGCAGTCAATGACCGTATCCAACTGCTTCACGGTGTCACCCATCGTATTGCCTTCACTAGACGATGAACGATCGGTGCATTGGGGCGGACCTCTGGAGATAACCGGTGACGCCCACTGTTAGAATAACGTCCCTATTACTAGCAGAGAGGGAAAAAATATCCTGGTTCATCTATGAAGTGCCCGAATACAACGAAGACGGGGCGCGCATCGAACCCTTCAGCGACCTGCGTACCCGCGTCCTGAAAGTAAGTGGGCAGGCAATGGCTGACGAACTGGAAAGCGTCCGCGAGAACGCAGCGACGACGGCGGACACGCCCAAGCACCCGCTGCGTGCTGTGGAAAATCCTCACGTCTTCCCGATCCCCTATGCCGACTCCATGATCCTGGTCGGGTTCATCTTCGAACTGAAACGCGAGTCCCGACAGCTGGTGGTGTCACCCGTGGAAATGCCCTGGTTGAAAGACGCGTAAACCGCGCCTTCGAATGCAGTGCACGACGAGCGGCTTTCCCCCTATTGTTCACGAATCTCCCCAGGCCCCTTGCCGGTCCACCGTTTGAGCGCTCGCCGGAAGTTGGCGGTATCGCTGAAGCCGACGAGCATCGCCACGTCCTCCGTGCTCATCCTGGTCGTCTTGAGATACTCGGTCGCGAGCGAACAACGCACATCGTCGACGATGGCGACGAACGAAGTTCCTTCCGCTTCCAGCCGACGCCGTAGTGTTCTGCTGGTCATCTTCATCGCAGTCGCTACGGCCTCCATGTTTGGAAACTCCCCCGGCTTGCGCATGAGCACCTGATACACCTCTCCTGACGCACCGAATGACGTCTTGGCCTGCCCTATCAGGCGGTCACAGGTCTCCTGCAAGAGCGCTGCCGAATGCCTGTGCGCAAGATGCGGTTCCACCTCAAGGATTGCGCTGTCATAGATGAGCTCGCATTGCTCGGCGCCGAAATCGCACGGGCAGCCAAGGTACGTCGGATAAATGTCCGCATAGGCCGGCGCAGGATATGAGAAGCGGGCGCGCACCGGCGGACAGCTCCGGCCAGCAACATCCTGCAAATGGGTTACGTGCTGTGTGTATTGTTGCTCGAGCAGAAACTGCTGCACATCATGCTGCAGGCTAGAGTCGAACGCATCCGGAAAACTCCACACCGCTCTATCTGAATGTTCGGTCCACTCAATCGTCAGGGTCGGTGTTGCCAGACGATGATATTTAACGCCGAGCCGGAAATAGTCACGCAGTGAAAGGCAGGACATCAGCGCGTAGCCGTACATGCCATAGGCAGCGAGGTGGAGCCGCGAACCCGTTCTGAACGGAGTGGCGGGGTCAACCGAAAGGTTGACTGCATTTCTGCAGACTGCGGCGTACTGACGGACAGATGTCAGGACCGACGCATCATAAATCTCGTCGGGAGACACCCCACTTCCTTTCAGACTTTCCTGCGGTGTGATCCCCTGCTCCGCAAGCACTTCAACCAGCGCGGCAATCTTGTACGGAGCATAGATGCGCTCATTGAGCAGCGGAAATTTTGCTGACATTGTGTCTCCTGAGGATGTCCTGCGCGGACATCCATCTGTCCGGTAAAGACCTTACCAAAGGAATCGTATCTCACTAATATGAGCACAACAAGAGTCGGGGGCGCGACGGTCGAGCCACTCGTCATGTGACGGAGACACACCATGAACACCTTCCTCAGTATCCGCGCAAGGTCGCCGCGAAGTCATTGCCGCGACTCCTCAGCGTCCCGCGCTCGTCAAAAATCAACGTAGCGCCTGGCACGCTCTCGTGCCCCTGCATTGAACCGAATTCGTGTACCTGCAACCGTATCGTCGCCCGCACGGGCATTCCGGCAAAGGATTTATCAATGAGCAACGCCAACCAGAAGGTCATTATCACGTGCGCCGTGACAGGGTCAGCACACGTCCCCTCCATGTCGGAGTATTTGCCCCTCACGCCCGAGGACATCAAGTCGCAAGCGCTCGAAGCCGCCGAGGCGGGAGCGGCGATACTCCATTTGCACGCGCGTAATCCCGAAGACGGCCGACCCACGCCGTCGCCTGATGTTTTCCGGAAGTTCGTTCCCGCCATTGCTGCCGAAACTGACGCCGTGATCAACATCTCCACCGGCGGCAGCACGCGCATGACGCTTGACGAACGTCTGGCGTATGCCCGCATCTCCAAGCCCGAAATGTGCTCGCTCAATCTGGGGTCGATGAATTTCTCCCTGCATCCCGTTGCCGCAAAGATGCAATCCTGGCGATTCGATTGGGAGAAGGAATATATCGAAGGCATGGAAGACATGATCTTCCGCAACACCTTTCGTGACATCAGGAACATCCTCACCGAGTTCCGCGATTACGGAACGCGATTTGAATTCGAGTGCTATGACGTTGGGCATCTTTATAACCTCGCCCATTTCGTCGATCTCGGACTCGTCAAGCCACCCTTCTTCATCCAGTCCGTGCTAGGCATTCTGGGTGGGATCGGCGCCGACCCGGAAAATCTTTCAGTCATGCGCTCCACAGCGGACCGTTTGTTCGGACGCGACAACTACCGGTTCTCCGTTCTCGGAGCAGGCCGCCATCAGATGTCGCTGGTGACGATGGGCGCGATCATGGGCGGCAACGTCCGGGTGGGGCTGGAGGACAGCGTGTATCTGTCCAAAGGGCTGAAAGCAAAATCGAACGCCGAACAGGTCCGAAAGATACGCCGGATTCTTGAAGAGCTGTCCTTCGAGATTGCCACTCCCGCAGAGGCGCGAGCGGCGCTCGGCCTCAAAGGCCGGGAAAACGTTTCGCTGTAGAACGACAACGCCACACGAAGCCGATATTTGCGCATCTGATTCATCCCTGCAACGCCTGGACCCGTACGTCGGCGCCGTATCCGATCCGGGTCAAAGAGAAAAAACATGCAGGGCAACTTCTGGAGACACCATGACTGACGCTGCTGTTGAAACTACCCTGGGCAAGACCCATCGCCTTGCGACTCGCAAGGCGATGGTGAGACTGCTGCCCTTGATGTGCCTGATCTACTTCATGTCGTTCATCGACCGGACGAACGTCGCACTGGCCAAGACTGCGCTTGCTACGGACCTTGGCATCAGCGCGGCGGCGTATGGCCTTGGCGCCGGCATCTTCTTCATTGGATACGCGCTTCTTGAAGTCCCCAGCAATCTCGCAGCGCACCGCTTCGGGCCGCGCCGCTGGATAGCACGCATCGCTGTGACATGGGGCGTCCTTTCAACGACGATGATGTTCGTGCAGGGCGAGTGGTCCTTTTATATGGTTCGCGTCCTGCTGGGCGTCGCAGAAGCGGGCCTGTTCCCCGCCCTGATGTACATGGTGACCCTCTGGTTTGCTCCCAAGGATCGTGCCGTCGCGGTAGGCTGGATTTACACGGCGCCCTCTGTCGCACTCATCATTGGAAGCCCCCTTGGCGCTGCGCTGATGCAACTCGGCGGAACGGCAGGGCTACACGGCTGGCAATGGATGTTTTTGATTGAAGGCGTTCCCACCATCCTGGTAGGCATCATGCTGTACTTCAAGCTTCCGGACCGGCCGGCCGACGTCACCTGGCTGTCGGCGGAAGAAGCAAAGGCCCTTGAGGACTGCGCAGTGATCGACGCACCTGGGCATGCTGCACTCCTGTCGACGAACTGGATCGCGGCACTCAAGCGCCCGACCACCGTCCTCATTGCCCTCATCTACTTCCTGAATCAGGTTGCTTTCGTCGGTCTGTACTTTTTCACGCCCTCGATCGTGGCACAGATGCATGTGAAATCGCCACTGGTGGTCGGCTTTCTGTCCAGTAGCGTCGGATTCGGCTTTCTTGTCGGCGTCCTGTTGCTGCCGCGCATTCATCGCCGCGTGAGCAACGACTGCACCTTTGTCGGGATCCTGACTGCAGGCGTCGTCGCTAGCGCCGTTGCATTCATCGCTACCCATAACCAGACGACCCAGATTGTTCTTCTCGCCATTACTGGCTTCTTCGCCGGCGGCGTCCTGCCGTCGTACTGGGCGATTGCCATGAAGCGGCTGCAGGGCATCCAGGCGGCAGCGGGCCTCGCGTTCGTCAACACGGTTGGCCTCCTGGGTGGATTCGTTGGACCGTACCTCTTCGGCCTCGCGGAGACTGCGTCGGGTCGAAGCGATGCAGGTTTCAACGTCGTTGTCGCAGCGTCCGTGATCGGACTGTTGCTCGTGCCGCTTCTCGCCAAGGCCATCAAGGCCGAGGAGCGCTCCGTTGCTTCCGGTGATTCCATCAGGCAGATGAACGCGTCGAGCGCTCAATTCCCACGGTGACAGGCACCAGATAACTTCATCTATTGATAAGGACGCGAACAATGCGGTTAAGCGGTAAAGTTGCGATCATCACGGGGGCCGGTCAGGGCATTGGCGCGGCGACGGCATTGAAGTTCGCCAGGGAAGGGGCAATCGTAGCCGTGTGCGATCTGAACGCTGAAGCGGCTTCTTCTGTAGCCGAGGCATGCCGCGAAGCGGGTGCGACCAGTGCAAGTTTCATTGTGAACGTCAGCGATCGCGGGTCCGTCGTGGCTATGGTTGGTAAGGTGCTCAGCCAGTTTCAGCGAATCGATGTACTTGTAAACAACGCGGGCATCACCCGGGACGCCCGTTTGCAGAAGATGACGCTCACCCAGTTTGATGACGTCATCGACGTCAATCTGCGCGGCGTGTTTCACACGACGCAGGCGGTTGTCGACTGTATGGTGGAACAGGGGTCCGGTGTGATTCTCAACGCCAGTTCCGTTGTGGGAATCTACGGAAACTACGGTCAGACGAACTATGCCGCTGCAAAATTCGGCGTGATTGGTTTCACTAAAACCTGGAGCCGGGAATTGGGACCCAAGGGTATTCGCGTCAACGCAGTCGCGCCCGGCTTTATCGAAACGCCGATCCTGTCCACGGTGCCCGATGACGTGCTGGCGAAGATGCGCGAGCAGGTGCCGTTGCGGCGATTAGGAAGGCCTGAAGAAATTGCCAACCTGTACGCTTTTCTCGCCAGCGACGAGGCAAGCTATATAAACGGCGCAGTGATCGAGGCGTCTGGAGGCATGACACTCTAGGCCTGCGGCTGGGGAGATTGAGCCCACGTCGCCTATCGAAAAACCTTCCCCGACTTAACACTATCGGTGCAACCATGAACACTTTCGACCTTCTGAAACCACGACCAGGGTTACGCGTTTTTGTCTCAGGCGCAGCTGCGGGCATTGGTGCTGCAATTGCCGAAGCGTTTCTCCAGGTAGAAGCGAACGTCTATATCTGCGACGTTGACCAATCGGCCATTGAGCGCGCGCAGAAACGAAATCCGAAGCTTCACGCAGGTATCGCTGACGTTGGCAATCGCGCCCAGGTCGACCACGTCATTGATGACGCACAAGCCAGGCTTGGCGGACTTGACGTGCTTGTCAACAATGCGGGAATCGCCGGTCCAACTGGTGAAATCGAACAAATTGAACCGGATGACTGGGACCGCACTATCTCGACAAATCTTAACGGCCAGTACTACTTCCTGAGGAAGGCCGTCCCCGTGCTAAAAAAGACATCGGATAGCCCCAGCATCATTGCCATGTCGTCTGTCGCCGGCCGTCTTGGTTACGCATTCCGCACGCCCTATTCGTCGACAAAGTGGGCAATCGTCGGGCTGATGAAGTCACTCGCAATCGAGCTTGGGCCGAGCAACATCCGTGTCAATGCAATATTGCCTGGTGTGGTCGAGGGTGAGCGGATGGACCGGGTGATCGCCGCTCGTGCCGAATCGACGGGGGTGACTTTTGAGGCAATGAAGGAAGAGTATCTCAAGAAGATTTCACTGCGACGCATGGTAACCGTCGATGATATCGCCGCCATGGCGCTCTTTCTGTGCTCGCCAGCCGGTCAGAACATCTCAGGTCAAGCCATTAGCGTCGACGGCAACGTTGAATACCTCTAGTCCTCGCCGTGGATGCGTAACTCGCATCGCTGCCACGCAGGCCATGCCGAGTCATCCTCGGCGTCGGCCGGTGACGCATTCCTAAAGGCTCACCGCTCAGCCCGGCCTTCATTGCCCAGATAGTCGGCCAAACGGACCAGCATCGCATCACAGCGGTTCAACTGTTCAACCGTGATGAACTCGTCGGGCTTGTGACCCTGATCCATGCTACCAGGCCCACACACGACCGTTGGAATACCCGACTGGGTGAATAGTCCACCTTCGGTACCGAAGGCCACGGTGCCGAAGTCGTTTGACCCGCTCAGCAGCGCAAGCAGACGCGCCGCATCGCTATCCGGTGAAGTCGCAAGACCCGGGTATGCGTTTAGCGGCTGCAAGCGGATATCTGTTTCGGCATGTACCGCGCGCATTTTCGGCAGCAACTCGGATTCGGCAAAAGCTAGCAGACGATCTGCCACGCTAGCGGCATCGAAGCCGGGCACGGAGCGCACCTCGAAATCGAATTCGCATTCGGCCGGCACGATGTTCAGCGCACGGCCTCCCTTGATGACGCCCGTCTGCACAGTCGAAAAAGGCGGATCGAAGCGCTCGTCGTGATGCTCCGGTTGCGCGAGTTGGTCGCCGATCGTTTCGAGGCGGTTAATGAGCCGCGCCGCATACTGGATCGCGTTGACGCCGTACGGCGCATACGCTGAATGACACGCTGCACCCTTCACGTGACAGCGCATCGCGAGCTTGCCCTTGTGACCGAGGACAGGCTTGAGTTCAGTAGGCTCGCCAATCAGGCATAACCGCGGTTTGTACACACGCTCCTGCAGATCGGCAAGCATCGAACGCACACCGAGACACCCCACTTCCTCGTCATACGAAAACGCGAGATGCACCGGCAGTTTCAGTTTGCGCTCCCGGAACATCGGCACGGCCGCCAGCACGGCTGCCAGATAGCCTTTCATGTCCGCAGTGCCGCGCCCATAAAGGCGATCGTTCTTTTCGGTGAGACAAAACGGGTCCACGGTCCACGCCTGCCCTTCCACCGGCACGACATCCGTATGACCTGACAGCACAATGCCACCTCTGTCGCGCGGCCCGATGGTCGCAAACAGATTCGCCTTGGTACCCTCGGCGTTGTGAAACAACTCGCTCTCGACGCCGAGATCCGCGAGGTATTGCTGCACGAACGTAATGAGTTCGAGATTGCTATCGCGGCTAACCGTCGCGAAACCGATCAGCCGCTCGAGCAACGCGCGGCTCGACAACTTACTCATCGCCTGGCACCCCGTAGCTGGGCGCAGCGGTCGGATTCAGCGCGCGCGTCACGTAGTCCTTCATTTGCGGACGGTACGCTTGCCAAAGGGCGTCCAGTTGACCGATCGGATCAGGGTCGGCCCAATCGACACGCAGGTCGACGATCGGCCAGACAGGGGTATCGACAATCTTCAGTGCGGCGGAATGTACGGGTCCCGCTTCGCCGCCTGCTTTCATCGCAGCGTGCATCGCCGCGAGAAGCCGGTCCGCCAGGATTCCCTCCGACGTTTCGAACGTCTTCACCATCGCCTCGATCACCTGTTTCGTCGCAAGCATGTTGCCCGCCGCGACGCATTGAACGCCTGCGACCGCGTTGTGCAGGCCAAGCGCTTCACTACCTGAGAACATCGCCGTACGACCCTGGTTATCGATTACCGTGACCTGACGATAAGCACGCCATTCGTCCGCACCCAGCGCTGTGTCGAGTGCCGCTTCCGGGCCAAGCTGACGCGTGTCGAGCAGATCCAGAATCTGCGCCCCCAGCGCGGGCAAGGTGACATTCTGCGTCGCTACCGCGCCGACGCCCGCGCGCAACCACGGACAGCGCGCGCCCACCGCAATGCTCGACGAACTGATGGCGATCCCAAGTTGCCCGGTCTGCTGGCAACGTCCGACGATCGAGAATGTCATGAGCAGGCTCCTTAAGCGTTGGGTGGCGTCCAGCCGTCAGGAATCACAGCGATCACGTCGATCTCCATCAGCCACTGCGGCTGCCCGAGCGCGCTTATACAAAGCCCAGTCGAAATCGGAAACACGCCCTTCAGCCATTTTCCGACGACCTGATACACCGGCTCGCGATAGCGCGGATCGATGATGTACGTAGTTGTCTTGACGATATGCGACAGGTCGCTGCCCGCCTCTTCGAGCAACTGCTTGACGTTCTTCATCGCCTGTTCGGCCTGCGCGCCCGGATCACCGAGTCCGACGAGGTTTCCATCGAAGTCGGTGCCGATCTGGCCGCGCACGTACACCGTATTGCCTGCGCGTACAGCCTGGCAAAGGTCATTATCGAGCGACTGGTTGGGGTACGTGTCCTTCGTGTTGAACATGCGGATGCGGGTATGCGTCGGCATCAGTTCACTCCTAGTTCGTTGACGTCGTTGGCTTGCATCGTCTCGCGTGCAAGGTTGGTGTCTTTGCGCTGCACGCGTGATGCATCGTCTACGCAAGCGCGCTGCGATACGTCGCGATACGCCAGGTATTTGCGCTGCGTCACGATGTGATCGGCAACATGTTTCGCGTCATGCCACACGCCCCAGATGAATGACGAGCCGCGCCGCGACAACCACGGAAGACCGAGAAAATAGATTCCTGGCTCTTGCGATACGCCACGTTGATGCCTGGGTTTGCCCTTCTCGTCGAACGCGTCGACATGCAGCCAGCTATAGTCGACGGCATACCCCGTGGCCCAGATGATGGTGCTGATGCTGGCCTGTTTGAGATCGAGTTCGCGCAGCGGATGGGTCACGCATTCAGGATCGGAAGGAATGATGCGCGCGGCGGGATCGTCGGGCAGATCAATGCCATTGCGTTGGACATACGCGTCGGCAGCATCGAGCAATGAAAGCAGGTTCTCGTCCCCGCGCTTCAGGTTGTCTACAAGGTCCTGTTCGAACGTCACGACACCGTTGTCGAAAGATCTCGTCAGTCCAACGAGCGTGATGCCTTCATGGGCGAGGCGACGAAAATCGATCGTCTGACCGCCATAGGCACCGCTCACGGCGATCGTGACATGCTCGCGCCCAGGACCGGCCACCTCTTTGTCCCACTCGCCGAGCACGCCAAGCCACCAGCAGAAATCGCGGTTTCGATAGGCACGCGGTGGACGGTCGTGTGCGCCAACCGACAGATAAACGCTGCGACCGGCGCGGTTTAGCTCATCGGCGATCTGCGTGCCCGATGAACCGGCCCCCACCACCAGCACGGCGCCTGCCGGCAGTTGATCCGGGTTCCGGTAGTCGGCCGAGTGCAGTTGGGTGATGGCTGCATCCTCCGGTGCGATCTGCGGAATCACCGGACGCTGGAACGGCCCAGTCGCCACCACCACACGAGTCGCTTCGATCGTGCCGTCCGACGTCTCGACGATAAAGCCCGCACGCCCCGCATGACGCGACACGCTTTTGACTTCAACGCCGGTGCGAATCGGCGATTTGAACTTTTTCGCATAGGCGACAAAGTAGTCTGCTACCTGATCCTTGCCCGCGAACGCATCCGGGTCGAGTTCTTCGAATTCCATGCCTGGGAAGCGGTCGTGCCATGCCGGCCCGTTGGCGACCAGCGAATCCCACCGCCCAGTGCGCCAGCGTTCTGCGATACGGTCCCGCTCGAGCACGAGATGCGGCACGCCGAGTTTGCCGAGATGTTCGCTCATCGCTACACCCGCCTGACCGGCTCCTATGACGAGCGTATCAATCGACATCGTTTCAGCCGTCATTGGCTGTCTCCTTTTAAAGCAATCTGGTTCGGAACCGTTGCCCGGCGATGCCTGTGGCGAGCGCCGTCGCAATCATGATCAATGGCTCCGAAGGGGTGCATAACCACGATCACGGTTATGACCGGACCCAATGTACGCTTCACTGAAACCAAAGAAAAATACATTCCAAAAATGCTTTGCATCGTTTTTTACTATGCAATCAGGCAGATCGGGAGGAAAATTCCAGACCAGATTAACCAGTGTCGAGAACTCAGATGGAAGGTCATTCGGTACGGTATTCGTTGCGCCAGTTGCGCTACTTCGTGGTGACAGCAGAGACGCTGTCATTCACTGCAACAGCCAAACGGCTGCATATTTCGCAGCCGTCCATCTCGACGGCCCTTGCCGATCTGGAGGAGTTGTTCGGTGTGCAACTGTTCATCCGGCACCACGCGAGCGGCCTGTCGCTGACGCAACCGGGGCGCGATCTGCTCGGACACGCGCGCAACCTGCTGAAGAATGCTGAAGAGTTGCAACTGACCGCCCGGGAGCTGGACGGCGGGATGTCGGGCTCCATCTCGCTCGGATGCATGGTGTCGCTCGCGCCGCCGCTCCTGCCGGGCATCATCAGCCGCTTCGTTCAGGATCACCCGGCCATTACATTCCGGACAACTGAAGCCCATCAGGACACGCTGCTGAGTGGTCTCGTCGACGGATCGCTGGATATCGCACTCACGTATAGCCTCGACATCACGGACGGCATCACCTTCACGCCGCTGCTGTCGCTGCCGCCCTACGCGATTCTTCCCAGCACGCACAGGCTCGCCCGCGCACGCCGGATCTCGCTCGCGGACCTGCTGCCTGAGCCTTATGTGATGCTGGATCTGCCTCATAGCCGGGAATACTTCTCGGCGCTTTTCGATGCCGTGGGAAGCCGGCCGGTCGCTGCATTCCGGTCCTCGCAACCGGAGGTCGTGCGAGGCATGGTGGCCAACGGGTTGGGCTACAGCATCCTGAACTTTCCGCTCAAATCGAATCTCACTGTCGACGGCAAGGATTTTGTCGTCAAACGGTTCAAGGAGGACGTCACTGCTACGACACTGGGCATTGCGATGTCCAGTTCCATGAAGCCGCGAGAAGTCGTGAAGCGCTTTTCAGCCTTCTGCGAGACCTATATCCAGCGTCTGCACATTGAATAGCGACCACCAGAACGACGAAACCAGGCTGCAACCGAGAGTGCACGCCTGGCTTCGTTCTAACTTACGTTGGTATCAGTCGCGTTGACTTGCACCCACTGGTGGGAATTTTTACGGCGGGCGCGGTCGCTGCACGCTCGCCTCACCGTTTTGTTGCGACCGCGTGCACGCGCTCACCGAGCGGCGCTAGCCGCCGGACTTTGGCGACGACGATAGACCGTGTCGCGGCTAGCAAGCCACAGATAAAGCGGGACGGTCACGACGATGCCGACGAGCCACGAAAGGTCGGCGCCATCCAGATGCGACGAAAACGAGCCCACATAGATCGGCGTGTTCATAAACGGAATCTGCACGACAATGCCGACCGCGTACGCAATGAGCGCCTGCGGATTGAATCGGCCATAGATACCGCCGTCGACACGGTAAATAGAATCCACATCGTATTGGCCCTTATGAATCACATAGAAGTCGATCAGATTGATCGCTGTCCACGGCACCAGCACGACGAGCAGCGCCAGTACAAGGTCAACAAAATGGCCGATAAAGTCTTTGGATGCGCCGACCGCCGCGTAAGAACAAGCCGCCAGAATAATGATCGAGAGAACCGCGCGCGTCCGGGCAGTGGGGATCCAGCGGTACGCAAAGGTCTGCAGCGACGTGATCACTGAGAGCACAGCACCGTACAGATTGAGTGCGTTGTGACTGATCACGCTCAACAGGAACAGCACCAGCATGACGGGACCGATCGTTCCAGTCGACGCCTTGACTGCTTCCATCGTATCCATGCCTTGCGGCACGGCAAGCACCGCGACCGCACCGAATACGAAAGCGAGCGTCGAGCCAAGCGTGCAACCCAGATAGGTCGCCCAGAAGGTGCGGGCGACGCCTACGTCTGCCGGCAGGTAGCGCGAATAGTCCGATACATAGGGAGCAAACGCGATTTGCCACAATGCCGAAAGCGATACCGTGGCGAGCCAGCCTGCGATGTTGAAGCCGCCGCGGGTCAGAAAATCCGGCGATTGCACATGCGTGGCGATGTAGCCGAAGCCGATCATCAGACCAATGCCGAGCACCCACGTCCCTATGCGGTTGAGAATGTGGATGAATCGATACCCAATAATTCCGATCAGCCCCGAACCCACTGCACCAATCACGATGCCGACGGGAACAGGAATGCTCGCTTCGACGCCATGCAGGGATTTACCTGCCAGCACAATGTTGGACGCAAAGAAACCCACGTACATGATGCCGGCAATCACGGTGACGAGAAGCGCGCCCCATGAACCAAACTGGGCACGGCTCTGAATCATTTGCGGGATCCCCATCTGCGGGCCTTGCGCTGAATGCAAGGCCATCAGAATGCCGCCCACAGCCTGCCCCACCACGATCGCGACAATGCCCCAGAACAGGTTCAGATGGTAGATCTGAACGCCAAGCGCCCCAGTGACGATGGGTAGCGGAGCGATATTGCCCCCAAACCATAGCGTGAACAGGTCGCGCACCCTGCCATGCCTTTCGTTCGTGGGCACATAGCCGATCGTGTGCTTTTCAATCAGAGGAACCGCACCGCCGTCGTTAGTCATGCCTCTCTCCAGTTTCCGTATCGCTCTGCATAGGTCAGAGATTGATCAACTGGGCGAAGACAGACTCGGATGACTATCTTGCACCCCCATGCGATCCGAATCTACTGAGGTCAATTTTCCTTGACCAACACTGTTTACCGATTCTCTGCATAGGTAAAAGTTATTCTACGGTGGAAAATCAAAGGTCCGCGTCGCTCTGCGTGGACGTGAGGCAAGCCGCTGCGCACAGCCGGTTATAGGCCCACGACTCGGCGCGCCTCAACACTTGCCGAAAGCGTACCCCACGCCTGCTCGATTGCCTGCAATGCGCTTAATACGATTGAACGGTTGAGCGCCGCGGCCAGCGTGCCGTCTCTTTCTGCATAAGCCTCGCAAAGCCTTTGATGATCTGCGCATGAGCGCTGCAAACGCCCCGGCAGCGAGGTGCTAAGGTGACGCAGCCGATTGGTACGCATACGCATCGAATCGAGGACTTCCTTGAAAATGCCGTTGCCGCTCACGCGTAACTCTTCGTCCCGAAACGCGACGTTGGCCCAGAAATAACCATCCACATCGCCGCGCGCCGCGACTTCGGCGAGACGCCGATGCGCGCGCCAGAGCGACTCGATATCGTCGGCGCTAGCGTGTTCAACAATTGCCATTGAAACCTGCGCGTACAGAATGGCCCGCAGTTGATAAATCTCCCGCACGTCCTTGAGATTGACGGCCGACACCCTGGGCCGCCGGCGCGGCGACCAGTCGACCAGCCCCTCGCGACTCAGCACGAACAGGGCCTCGCGCACAGGGGTGCGGCTCACGCCAAAGCGTTTCGCCAGATCGACGGAGTTGAGGTCGTCGCCGGGCCCGAGACGCCCTTCGATAATCCCGCGCGCAACCCAGTCGACGATTTCCGCCACGGGCGAACCGTCGCCGTCATCCATCGACACGGTTTTGTCGACATCTTCGTGCATTGCGTTTCCTCTTCTCGAACAGCGTTGCCGCTCGCCGGCATCGGGCGGATTCTAGCAAACCGCCCTGTTAATCCTCCGACCCCCCAGCCAGCCTCGTCCTCATAAGTGTATACATTTACACATGCAATACTTGATGTTACTTAAATTTTTGGCATAAACTGGTTTAAGTGTCGACATTAAGCCCAATACGGACACAGCCATTCCATAGCACCACAGCAAGCTGCATGGGAGAGGAGACGTCATGTACATGGAAAAGGAGATCGGCGGTCCGGCGCGGGTTGAGCCCAGCGTATCCGCGCGCCTCGACCGTCTGCCGCCCACGCGGTATTTCCGCGGACTGGTCGTGCGCATCGCAATTGGCGGCTGGTTCGAGTTCTACGAAATGTTCATGGCCGCGTATATCTCGCTGGGACTCATCCGCAGCGGCCTGTATCACGCAACCACTGCGGGCCTCTTCGACATCAACGGCTTCGCCAGTTTTCTCGGCTCGTTCTTCGCCGGCATGTTTGTGGGCACCGTCGCGCTCGGCGGCTTCACCGACCGCTTTGGACGGCGCGCCGTGTTCACCTGCGCCATGCTGGTGTATTCAGCCGCGACCTTCATCGCCGCGTTCCAGACCTCGCCCGAAGCGATGGATCTATGGCGCTTTCTTGCAGGCGTCGGCATCGGCGTGCAGTTGATTACCGTCGACACTTACATCTCAGAGCTCACGCCGCATCACACCCGTGGCCGCTACAGCGCATTCAGCATACTGGTGATTCTCACCTCGGTGCCGATCGTGGCTGTCCTGTCATTCCTGCTCGTCCCACATGTGATCTTCGGTCTCGACGGTTGGCGCTGGATCATGATCATCGGTTCAGCAGGCGCGATCCTGATCTGGTTCATGCGGCGTGGTTTGCCGGAGTCGCCGCGCTGGCTGGAGAGTAAAGGCCGCCATGATGAGGCGCGCGCAATCGTCGACGCCATCGAGCAGCGCGTCACCGCGGAGATTGGACACGAGTTAGATGCGCCACGTCCCGACGTGACGGCACCAGCAGGCAAAGACAAAGAGCACAAAGGCTCATGGGCTGAGATGTGGAAGCGCCCTTACCTCAGCCGCACCGTCATGCTCTCGCTGTTCAACTTCTGCCAGACCTTCGGCGTATATGGCTTCGGCGCGTGGGTTCCGGTCCTGTTGTACACAAAAGGCATCACGGTCACGCATTCGCTGTTCTACACCATGGTAATCGCGTTCACCACGCCGCTGGGCGCGCTCGGCGCCATGCTGTGCGCCGAGCGGCTACAGCGCAAGTGGCAACTGGTGGGCTGCGCACTGGCGGTGGCTGTGGCTGGCGTGCTGTTCGGCATGGAGCGCGACCCGGTGCTGATCGTGTTCTTCGGCAGCATCGTGACAATCGCTAACAACTGGTTGATCGGTATCTTTCACACCTATCAGGCGGAACTGTATCCGACGCGTATTCGCGCCCGCGCAGTCGGCTTCGTGTTTAGCTGGAGCCGCATCAGTTCGATCTTCGTCGGCTTCTGGGTGGCAGCGTTGCTCAAGCATTCGGGCGTGTCCGCTGTGTTCGTTTTGATTTCTTCAGCCATGCTGGTAATCGTCGTGATGGTCGGACTGCTGGGTCCAAAGACCAACGGCATTCGTCTCGAGGAGTTGTCGCAATGAGTTCCATCGCCGCCGCGTTCGCGCAGGGCCTCTATACGCTGAGCCAGCGTCCGCTGCCCACGCATGTTGCAGATGAGGCCCGGCGCTCGTTCATCAACGTGGTCGGGACGTCGATCGGCGCGTCGACGCATCCCGGAGTGGACGCCATTCTCGCCACCGCACGTGAACTCGGGGTGGCGGAAATCGCGCCGGTGCCTGGTAGGCGCGAACGCGTCGACGTGCATTTTTCTGCACTGGCGACGGGTTTTGCAGGCCACCTCGACGATTTCGACGACACCCATCTCGCGACCGTGATCCATCCGGCGGCTTCGGTGCTCGCGGTACTCACTGCACTTACGCCCGAAACGGGGCCGAGCGGCGCGCATGCGCTCACAGCCTTCGCGCTCGGCTGCGAGGCGCAACTACGGGTCGGCGTGTCAATCTCGCCGGAGCACTACGATCGCGGCTGGCATATCACCGGCACCTGCGGCGTGATTGGTTGCGCGGTGACGGCAGCACTGCTGCTCGGACTCGATGAAGCGCGACTGGCCGACGCAGTCTTGATCGCAGCATCAATGTTTGTCGGGCAGCGCGAAGCGTTCGGCACGATGACCAAGCCCTATCACCCTGGCAAAGCGGCAGCGAATGGCATCGCCGCTGCACGTCTCGCGCGTCAGGGTCAGCGTGCAACGGCGGACATATTCGAAGCACCGGGTGGCTATTCCCATTCCCTCTCAACCAAGGTCGACTTCGCGCTAATGAATAGCGAGTTTGGCGAGCGTTGGGAGTTACTGTTCAACACCTACAAGCCCTATCCATGCGGAATCGTCGCGCATCCGGGCATCGACGGCGGGCTCGCGCTCGCAAGCCGGATCGACGACGTGAATGCGATCGACTCGATTACGCTGCGTTGTCATTCGTTGGTGCCCGAACTGATGGGCAATCCTCAACCGAAAGACGGTTTGCAGGCGCGCTTCAGTGCGATCCATGGTGTAGCGGCCGCACTCTGCGACGGCCAGGTTGGCCTCGCACAATACGACGATGCCCGTGTAGTGCAGGACGACGTCAAGGCGCTCCGCGCAAAAACCACGCTGGCGCCGGATGCAGCGGTAAATCGCGACGAAGTTTTTATCGAAGCGCGTCTAAAGAACGGTTCGACTGTGAAGCATCACGTTGAACATGCACGCGGCAGCCTCGCACGTCCGCTAACCGAGGACGAACTGATGGACAAGGTACGCCGGCTAGTGGATCCTCAACTCGGAGATGGCACCGCAGCCCAACTCTGGGCCATCGTGGCTGGACTGGACAACGCGCCCAATCTGGATGTGCTGTTCGCACTGTGCGTCCCTAACAAGGAATTGAATCATGCATGACGCGAATGCTCATTCCGCGGTCTCCGACGCGCTGGTCACATTTGCCGGCGCCGTACTGAACGATCAGCATGTGCAGACAGCAGCGGCGCGTGCGGTTGCCGAAGCGCGTGCGCAGATTGTCAATGCGGGCGACGCCGGCCCTCAACTCGCCGAGCTGCTGCAGTCTCAAGGAAGCAGTCCGAACGATACCCGCGTGCGGAGTTGGGTACTCGGCGCGACACTCGCGGCACAAGCCTCATCACCTTCGACGCCCGTGCTCGCTGCCGTGATCGCGTTGGGCGAAAAACTGGCGGTATCCGATGATGAGACCGCCGCAGCGGCGGCCGTTGGCATCGAGGCCGCGGCGCGGGTGCTTGCTGCGGTCGATAACGAGGAATTTCGGGCGCGCTGGAACGTCTCGTCCGCGGTGGGTCTGTTCGGCGCGGCGCTGGCAGCTTCCCGTCTGCTGAAACTCGATGAAACCCGCACGCGGCACGCGCTCGGCATTGCGGCTACCCAGGCTGCCGGGCTTGCGCATAATGGCGCACAGGCGATGGCCGCTCTCGAAACCGGCAAAGCAGCCGCCGATGCCATCGAGGCGGCGTTGCTGGCCAAACATGGCTTTACCAGTGCGCCTGCTTCGATCGACGGTCGTCGCGGTTTTGCAGCGTTGATGGCGTATCGGTTCGACGCGTCTTTGATCACCGATGGCCTTGGCACACGTTGGATATCGTTTAGCTAAGGGCTGCGTGCGCAGATCAGCTTCGTTAAAGAAGCTCCCTCAGTTCATGTGATTGCGAGCCAACCACGTTAGTTGATGCGCCTGCGTTCAGAGGAGACGTTCAGCATGTCAGCGGATACGGAAGCGTTGTATGGGTGTTTAGGCTCGTTCAGGCCAGTGCCGAAACACAGTATTGAACGGCTCACGAAAATGGTGAGGATCGCGATGGTTGCGGGTGCATCGATGCTCGCCGCCACACTAGCGCATGCGGTGGACGACAGCATGGCCGTGAGCCCCGCGTCCAACCGCCCCATCATCGCCGCCCCGGTCATCAAAACCAGCCAGGGCGCGCTGCGTGGCAGCGAGCACGGTGTCGTGGATGTCTATCAGGCCATCCCGTATGGCGCGCCACCGATCGGCGACCTGCGCTGGCGCGCGCCCCAACCCGCTCCCGCAT
>NZ_JBAURZ010000303.1:0-15767 GCF_049581445.1 Paraburkholderia sp.
GAGCAGCCGTTGCCCTGCGGGACGGCGCAACGGCTGCAGGTCGGCGTGCCGCCGGCTTCGGCGCAGGGCGTCGCACTATTTGGGTTGTGGGCGCGTTGTGATCGCCGTAATCGCCACGGTCTTCCAGTTGGAACACCGAAACGGCCGTGCGCAGTTTGCCGGCCTGATCTTCCAGCGACTGCGCCGCAGCCGCCGCTTCCTCCACCAGCGCTGCGTTTTGCTGGGTCACTTCGTCCATCTGCGTGACGGCGCGCGCCACCTGGTCGATCCCGCTGCTCTGCTCCTCGGAGGCGGCGGCGATTTCGCCCATGATGTCAGTGACCCGCTGCACCGCGCTGATGATCTCGGTCATTGTGCGACCCGCCTGGTCGACCAGCGCTGAACCGGAATGCACCCGCTCGACCGAGGTGTCGATCAGTTCCTTGATCTCCTTGGCCGCCGCTGACGAGCGTTGCGCCAGGCTGCGCACCTCCCCGGCCACCACCGCGAAGCCGCGCCCTTCCTCGCCCGCGCGGGCCGCTTCGACCGCCGCGTTGAGCGCCAGAATGTTGGTCTGGAAGGCAATGCCTTCGATGATCGAAATGATGTCGGCGATGCGTGACGAGCTCTGGTTGATCTCACCCATCGTGCCGACCACCTGGCCGACCACCGCGCTGCCCTTGTTAGCGATATCCGACGCGTTGGCCGCCAGCGAGCTCGCCTGACGGGCGTTATCGGCGTTCTGCTTCACGGTGCCGGTCAATTCTTCCATGCTCGATGCGGTCTCTTGCAGCGCGGAGGCCTGCTCCTCCGTGCGTGACGACAGATCGAGGTTACCCGCTGCGATCTGGCGCGTGGCGGTGGCGATCGATTCGCTGCCGCCGCGCACAGAACGCACGGTCTCGGTCAGGCTGCGCTGCATCCGGGCAATGCCTTCGAGCAGTTGCCCCATTTCGTCGCGCGCGTGAATCACGACTGGACGGCGCAAATCGCCGGCGGCAATTGCGTCGAAATGACCGAGTGCGTCAGCAAGCGGACGGCCAATCGCACGGCTTAAGGTCAGATAAGAGAAAAATGCCGCCAGCAGGCCCAACACCACTGCGCCGATGCTGACCAGGCGGAACGTCGCGAAGGCATCCTGCGAGTCGTCAAAGCCCTGCTGCGCCTGGGTGAACTGGAGCTTGCGCAAGGCATCGTCGGCGAGCGCCAGATCGTTGTACTTGGCCTGCAGATCCTTGGCACCCGCGACCACCTTCGACTGGTCGTTGCCGGTGACAACCGTCGCAAACGCGTCCATCGACTGATGCAGCGTGTCGCGTTTGGCCGAGACGTCCCGAGCCAGACGGTCTTCTTCCGCGTCGCGCGGCAGATCGGAATATTTCTTCCACCATGCGTCAGAAGTGGTGCGCATCAACTTGGCGCGCTCCACCGTTTCCGCGACTTCCGTCGTACCGAACAGGAACGCGGCGCGATCGAGTGCCAAACGTTCGCGGGCCGCATAAAGCTCGGCATTGCCGATATTGACGGCGCTGGGCATCTCGTTGGCGAAGGTATCGTGTTGCGCCTGATTGGAGCGACTCATGCCGGTCAGGCCGAGAACGCCAACGATCAACAGCAATGCGGCGAGAAAAGCCGTCGTCAGGCCGATTCGCGCCTTGATGGTGATGCCCTTGTTCAACATGCTTCTTCCTGTGTTGTATCGAATGAGAGGCTGCGCGCGCAGCAGGGGTGCTTGTACCTTCCGCCTGTCCGGCGCCTTTAGATGTAGCGCTCTAACCGGCGTTTACGGCATCCGGCAACCATACTTGACATTTTTATATGGTCTGAGGAATTCCACCGGGCCGTCTTGTAGAAACTACAACGCGCTTCAGAATGAGGCCCGTCGGGTGTTGCATGAGGTCGTGAGGGCCCATGGCTAAAGGCTGTGCTGACAGGCAGGGATAGCAAACGTTACAAAGCACGCTGCGCAACACGTCGTTCGAGGGTTTCGGAGGAAAGGAACGGAAAGGGAAGGAGGCGCGCGCTGCCCGGCAACCCCTCTGCAAACAGGAGCGCCATTAAACAAACCTGGGCTCGGTGAACTCGCAACGGCGTAGCGTGGATCTCCCGAACGGCAGCTCAGAAACGCGACGGGCGTCGATCGCTCGACGCCCGTTGCCTGTCGTGGACAGCACCCTAAGGCTTTCTAAACCTGGGCTTCAATATCGTGCCGGCCCGCTCCGGCGCCAGACCATGTCGCGGTCGATTCGCGCACAATCAGCCGGGGCGCCACCACCCGCCTGCGCGCCTGCGCTGGGGCCGTCCCTGCCGAGTTGCCGGTAATCCGCTCGATCAACGTTTGCGCCGCCATCTCGCCCAGCGCGCGGACCGACTGGCCCACCGTGGACAACGCGGGATAGGTAAAGCGCCCAAGTTCAATATCGTCGAAGCCAATGATCGAGCAATCATGTGGCACGCGAATGCCCCGCTCTGCTGCGGCGCGCAATGCGCCGATCCCCATCATGTCGTTGCAGGCGAAAATCGCCGACGGGTGCACGGTGTCGAACAACTGGCTCGACGCCCGGTAGCCGCCAGTGCCCGAAAAGTCGCTCTCGACGATGGCGCCCGGCGCGATTTCGATGCCGCGCTCGGCCATAGCCCGGATAAAGCCATGCACGCGCATCGCGCTGACCGCTGTGGCGACGGGGCCGGTAATACAGCCAATCTTCACGTGACCGAGTTCGAGCAGATGGCGGGTAGCCAGGTAGGCGCCCTTTTCGTGGTCGATCTGCACCAGATCCGCTGAAAGGCCCTCGATATTGCGGTCCACCACCACCAGCGGCTCACGCGCATCGGCTAGCGCCTGCGCCAGCACCGCATCATCGCCGGCCGAAGCCACGATCAGTCCGTCAATACGCTTTTCCTGCAGCACCCGCAGATAGTGACGCTGCTTGGCGGGATCGTCGTCGGAGTTGCAGAAGAACAGGCAATAGCCGTTGCGCGCGCAACCGTCCTCGATGCCGCGCGCCAGTTCCGCGAAATACGGATTGGTGCTGTTGGGCACCACCAGACCAATCGTCGCCGTCGCGCGCGCCTTCAGTGACCGTGCGACCGCCGACGGCACGTAGTGGAGTTGCCGGAT
The DNA here is from genome assembly GCF_049581445.1 of Paraburkholderia sp. GTDB lineage: Bacteria > Pseudomonadota > Gammaproteobacteria > Burkholderiales > Burkholderiaceae > Paraburkholderia. Next base: position 3,101 of record NZ_JBAURZ010000303.1, read on the forward strand.
CGCATGTTCGACTTTCGCGCGCACATCGGCCGACACCGGACGCGAGTTGTTCACGACGTGCGAAACCGTCGTGAACGACACGCCTGCCACGGCCGCTACATCCTTGATGGTCGCCATAACCTCTTGCTCTCCTGCCTGTTTTTCCCGCCGGCCGGTGCGAGGCGCACCGTACCGCCGCCGTGCACGCACCTCGGACGATTGGAACCGGCCAAATCCCGCTTCGGCCAACCACGTGTCATCCCGGCTCAAGGCGGACAACGCGCTGCACTTTCCAGCGCGGCCCCTCCGCCCCGTCCGCCGACATGACGCTTATCTTTGGAATAACGGCGCCGCCGCAGCTTTCTTGAGTGCTTATTGAATTGATGCAGTGCGGGACCCGGCGGGGCGCGCAGCGCGCCGACTCCGCTGCCCGTACTTCAGCCCCGCTTTGCAGCCCCGCTAGACGTGACAGCGAAGGCACTGGTGCATATCTCCAGATTTTTGGTCAGATTTTGATTTATTCGACGCAGAGCGAGCCGTGTTTTCCACGAGACGCAAACGTTTGCGAAAAACATTCTCCGCGCTGGTCGCATATCGTGTCAACGAATAGTAATGCTGCACTGCACAGATAAACGCAAACCACCCGCCATGATAAGCGTCTGGCTTGCGCCCGTGGATTTACAGCCAGCCCGCCTTGCGAAAACGCCAGAACAGAAACAGGTCGACCGTGAACATCACTGCGATACAGATTGGATAGCCGTACTTGTAATGCAGCTCCGGGATGCTCTGGAAGTTCATCCCGTAGATGCCGGCGATCATGGTGGGCACCGCGAACAGCGCCGCGAAGGAGCCGAGGCGCTTGGTCACTTCGTTTTCAGCGAGCGAGATCATGCCCAGGTCGACCTGGATGGCGGTGACGATCATTTCGCGGCGCCCGTCGATGGTTCGCACGATCCGCTCAAGGTGATCGTAGATATCGCGGAAGTAGGCCTCCATGCCCGAGCAAACCTGCGGCACCCGGCCGCCGCTCAGCTTGCTGACCGCTTCCTGCAACGGCGCGATATGGTGTTGCATGGTGACGAGCCGGCGCTTTAGCGAATACAGGTCTTCGATGATCGCGCGTGAGGCCGACACGTTGTTTCTGTCGAAGATACGGTCTTCGACTTCTTCGATTTCGGCACCCAGCGCCTCGAGAATCGGGAAATAGCGGTCGACGATATCGTCGGCGAGCGCATACAGCACGAAGGCAGAGCCCTCCTTGAGCAAGGTCGGCTCACGCTCGCAGCGGGCGCGCACATCAGCGAAACCCGTGAGGGTCCGTTGGCGCACTGACAGCACGTAGTTGGCGCCGACGAACACATCCACCTCGCCGATGTTCAGTTCGTTGTCCTCTTGCAGTTCGACGGTGTGCATCACCGCGAACAACGATTCGCCGTACTCTTCGATCTTTGGCCGCTGGTGGCCCAGCAACGCATCCTCGACGGCCAGCGGATGGAGGTTGAACTCCTCCTGCATGACGGCCATTTCCTCGGACGTCGGTTCCTTGAGCGCGACCCACACGAAGCATTCGGGCCGCGCCACGTATTCGCTGATGTCTTCAATCGGAATATCAGCGAGCTTGCGCCCATCCTGGTAGGCCGCGCAATTGATCAGCATAGTGTGGATTACCTTGAAAACGACGGCGGACTGCGCCGCGGGCTAATGAGCCAGCAAGCCGCGCGCCCGCGTGAGTGAGTCAATGACACCCGCCATCTTAAGGGTTTTACACGAGATTAATGTCCGGGAATTGTCACTCGCACACGTGGCTGCGAGCCTTTTACTGCGCAACCCGATGCAGTTCGATGCGATGATCCGCGTTGAAAATAATTGATGCGCGATTCGTGTAGCGCGGGTCGGCGGTTACGGTGAAGCGCAGTTCGACGACTGGGTCGAACTGCGTCGACACCGCGATCCGGTGTATGCCGGGGCTCAGATAGAACACCACATGCTCGCCGTTCATCAGGTCGGTGACCTGCTCGCCGTCCACGTAGACGAGGGCATCGCGAAAGCGTATGACGAGATCTCGTGAGCGCTCCCGGCGCACGTCCACCGCAACGAGGCCCGTGGCCGGCTCCGTGTAGCCATGCTTCACGATGCGTTCGGCAGGGACCGGCTTAAAGGTCACCGGATCTGCCGGCGCATTGGCGCAGGCGGCAAGGCATGCCAGCACGATAGCCGGCAACGCGGCTCTCCAGGTGACCAGCAAGTGCGTCGGCATAATGCGTCTCCCCGTTTATTGATCTGGTATGCGGCATAAAGGCGACGCTTGAATGCGGATGAGCCTGATCCAGCATGCATTCTGCCAAGCCGCCGATGCGCAACATCGGCCATGCCCCATGCCCCATGCCCCATGCCAGCCATGATAGCAACGTGCGGGTCTCGCGCGACGCTAGCGCAAGGATTACCGCCCACGCCTCTTGCGCGCTGCGCGCTTCTTCTTCATGATCGGGTCACAGGGGGCGGTGCAGGTCGGCAGGTCGCATGCGTCGTCCAATATCAAGCGCCCGTATGGCGATTTGCGGGCGTGCCGCCCACGCAGCGAGCGCTGCGCGAGTTCGATCAAGGAGACTGCAATGTGGTATTTCAGCTGGATTCTCGGTATCGGCGTGGCGCTTGGCTTCGGCATCATCAACGTGATGTGGCTCGAGGCCAATGGCAAATTCGCTCATGATCCGGCGCCGCACCCTTCAGCCTCGAACCCGCCCGCCGCATCGAAGGACCCGTGCGGGTGACGCATCTGGTTTTCTTCTGCGGTCACGCAGGCACCGGCAAGACGACGCTGGCCAAACGGCTGATCGGGCCGTTGATGAAGGTCACCGGCACCGGATTCTGCCTGCTCGATAAAGACACGCTTTACGGCGGCTATAGCGCGGCCGCGATGGGCATGCTCACCGACGACCCCAACGACCGCGACAGCCCCCTCTTCCTCCAGCATCTGCGCGACCCCGAATATCGCGGCCTGATCGACACCGCACGGGACAACCTCGAACTCGGCATCGGCGCGCTGGTGGTCGGCCCGCTCTCGCGTGAAGTGCGCGAGCGGCGCCTGTTCGATCGTGCGTGGCTCGGCGTGAATGATGAGGTGGAGATTCGCGTCGTGTGGGTCCACACGGCGGAAGAGACGGCGCGGCAGCGCATCGTCGCACGCGATCATCCGGGCGACGTCTACAAGCTCGCGCATTGGGATGAATACCGGCAGCGCCGTTTCGTGCCCGACGACAATGCATGTGAAAGGCTACTGATGTTCGACACCACCGCGCCCAGCGCGGCGGATTACGATGCGTTGCTGGCGCGGATCGTCGGGATCGTCGGGATCGTCGGGATCGTCGGGATCGTCGGGACTGTCGGCGAACAAGGGCCGTCGGGGGCAGACCTGCCACCCGTCCCGGTTTGAGGGCAGCACGCTTAAAACGTGATACGCCTGAAGGCCCAACCCTCGTCTGGATGCCTGTGGTGTCCGAGCATCAGGCTTAAACCGTCGCCATTGTGTCCAGCGACTGCCCTTCGTACAGTTGCCCGAAGCGGTTCCCGAGGAACTCGCGCAGCGACACCTGCTCCTGACGCACGAAACCGCTTTGCGGCAGTTTCTTTTCGCGGAACAGATCGAGCACGGCACACATGGCGCCCGCCGTGGTGATCTGGATCGCGCTCATGGGCACGCCACATACTGTCTTCGCGAAGATCTTGCGCGTGAACACTTCCTGCACCAGTTGACCGTCGCGCATACCCGTCACGGTGATGAATACCAGCACCACATCTTGCGCGGTAGACGGCACGGCGCGGCGCATGATCGACTTCAGGTTGTCGCGGTCGGTGGCGAGACGCAGATCTTCCAGCAGGAACTGCATCAGATCCCGGTGCCCCGGGTAACGGACCGACTTGTAGTCCAGCGTCTCGACGCGGCCCGCCAGCGTTTCGCACAGCGTACCAAGTCCGCCGGAGGTATTGAAGGCTTCATACTCAGTGCCGTCGAGCGAGAAATGCTCGAGTCCTTCGAGCGGCTGCACCCACTGCGTGCGGCTGTCGCGGATCGCTTCGCACGGTTGGCAGTACTCGTTAATCAGACCGTCGACGCTCCACGTGAGGTTGTACTTCAGCGAATTGGTCGGGAACTGCGGGAGCGCGCCGACCCGCATCTTGACGTCGCGGATTTCCGTGAAGCGGTTCGCCAGTTCGTGCGCCGCGATGCCGATGAACCCCGGCGCGAGACCGCATTGCGGCATGAACGCGTGTTCGGCGTCGTCCGCGATGGCACGGATCGCATGAGTAGCACGCACGTCTTCGGTCAGATCAAAGTAGTGGACGCCCGCGCCTTTGGCCGCGGATGCAACGTTCACCGCGAGATAGTATGGCAGCGCATTGACCAGCGCATCGAAGCCTTGCACGGCGGCGCGCAGGGCCGCGGCGTCGGCCGAGTCGACACGGTGGGTCGGGATGCCCTGCTCGGCGAGCTTGTCGAGCGCTGGCTGATCGCGATCGAACGCGACGACTTCGTAGTCGCCGGTTTCACGCAGCATATGGGCAATGGTGTGGCCGATCAGACCGGCGCCAACGATGGCAACTTTCATGCGCTTCTCCTTGTTTTACGTGTGCTGTCTTGCCGGCTTTGACAACGCGCAACATCAACGCGCCGCGCGCTGCGGGCCGAACCCATGCGAGACAGTTTAGGGAGAAGCAAAAACAGATCATAGGCACAAAATGCTGCGCTATGACCAGCAATTACGACGATTTGACGATTCAATGCGTCAATGTGACTAGATCGAGTAAAAAAGGTGTAAACGGAAACATGGAAAAAGCTGCTAGACCGGTGCGCAAGGTGACTTAGGTTCTATCTGGAAAAATGCGAAGGTCGGTTAGATCAAAGCGCATACGCCGATGTTATCAGCTCACCAACCCTGGTTATAGCCTGGAAGTTCGCCTGGAAGTTCGCGTGGATGTTCGCGTGGATGTTGACGAACGCGTTCAACGGCTCGGCGACGAACGCGCCAACGGCATGGCACCTTGACAATAAATGACAATTTTTCGGGGCGGAAACGATTGATCCACGCCATGCCGTAGGTTATAACGCCAGACGGGCTTAAATAGATCCGCATCGCGGTCTTCTTATCTTTGCAGTCCTGATGGATCTGGCCGCGTCTCTCAAAATAACCTCAATGAGGCCAGCCTATGGCGGACCTGCAAGGCGTGCTGCAAGTCGTACCGCAGAAAGGGAAATAACGAATGGCCGCTCCGTCACCTATCGTTGTACCTATCGCACTTAGCCAGACACATTCGGCAACGCTCACGCTCCCCTGGTTCGTGCAGCGCACGCAATACAACCCGGCGACCGCAACCTATAACCCGCTGGTGAACGGCGAGGAAACGTTTGGCGCGCTCTATGACGCCATCGACAAGGCAACCTCTACCATTGATTACGTCTGCTGGGGTTTCCAGCCGTCGATGTATTTCAAACGCGACGGCGGCAAGTCGCTGCGCATCGGGGATCTTCTGATCGAGAAGGCCAAAGCGGGCGTCAAGATTCGCATCCTTTGCTGGCTCGACAAGGCTTGGGTGGCGCAGATCAGCGAACAGCAAATGCCCGGGTACGACACGATGCGGTACATGACGCAGAACGAGGATGCGCAGCAGCGTGCCTATGACCGGAACTGGTACTACTGCGCAAGGCGCCCACCTGGCGCGCAGTCGCAAGGCGCCGCGACCGCTGGATCGCAGATGTACCCGCCACTCAAGGCCAACCCCTGGCCGCTGCTCGGCACGCAGTCACTGAAAGATATCGGCATTGAACTGGTTACGCGGGACTTCTCGCGGCAGGACCGCGAGGAGATCATGTATCGCGAAAAGCTCCTGCGGGATGCCGGTATTGGCCCAACACTGCCGACCATCGCCGCGTATGGCGCGGAGCCCTCTCACCATCAGAAAATGGTGTTGATCGATTACGAGGCTCCCGAACACGCTGTCGGCTTCGTGATGGGACACAACACGCTGGATGCCTATTGGGACACTAACGGGCACAGCTACGTGAAGAAAGCGCCGAATCGCGGACGTAACGGCGAGACGCCACGACAGGACATGTCGGCCCTCGTGACAGGACCGATCCTGGCAAGCCTGAACGATAACTTTTGCCGTGCATGGCAGCGCGACGCAAAGGAAGATTTACTCCTAAAGCGCTATCCCCTGCGCGATCAACTGAAGGTGAGGGACGAGTTCGGCACGCGTGTCATGGCACAGATCAACCGCACGCAGTCCCAGGAGGGCGTGCGCCACATCAGGGCGATGTACCTCCAGGCGGTCAACAATGCGACGAATTTTATCTACATCGAGAACCAGTATTTTCGCTGGCCGGACCTTGCGGAAAAGATCAAGAACGCGGCGAAGACCATGGTTGAGTGGGGACGCGATCCCGCGAAACATAGTTCCATCCATCTGTTCGTCGTGACCAACGCGAGCAAGGACGGTATGGGCCTGGGCGCGGGCACGACCTACGACATGCTCAACAGTCTGGGCCGCGCGGACACGATGCCAGCAGTCGCGCGGGAGGAGCGGTCCGATGCACTCAACAGTGAACTATCCGACGTGCAGAAGCAGGTAACAGCGGCGAATACGCAGATGCGCAATGCCAATGGTGCGCATGAACACGCCGCAGCACAGCAGGCGCTGGACAATGCGCACGCCAGGGCGGCCGCGCTGGAACGGCAGATCGACGAGAACACGAAGAGCGTTGTGTTACCGCAGCCCATTCCCGGTCTGAAGGTTCACGTGTGCTCGCTGGTTGCGCCTGACTCGCCGCCCGAGAATTGGGTACCCGTCTATGTGCACAGCAAGATTTTGATTGTTGATGATGTGTTCCTCACGCATGGCTCGGCCAACGTCAACCGGCGCAGCATGGAGGTGGACAGCGAACTGAATATTTGTCACGAGCGGATGGATGTGACGCAGCCGCTGCGCAGGCGGTTGTGGGATATGCATACCGGGGGTTTGCCGGATGGTGCCTCGGACGAGCCGAAAGCGGCGTTCGATGCATGGGAGGACATCATCAAGCGGAATACGAGAAAACAGAGGAAGGGAGAGACGCCGATTGCCTCGCTAATAGGTTTCATGTGGACTTCCGATCACCGTCTGCGGCTCGATTGAACGATGAAACAAAACACTGCTATTGCAATCTGTGTTGCGCGCTTTCTGTGCGCCTGTTCGAACAATGACAATCCGATGCCCACTCAAGCCGACATGAGCGCCGTGAGCGCGAAACTGACCTTTGCCTGTACCCATGAAGCGGACCATCAGCCGCCACTCGATCCGCAGGCTGACACGCTGTTCAAATACGCCCTATTCCTCGAAAAGCAGGATGGCCCGAAAGACTACAACGCGGCGGCTCGCTATTACCGGATCGCTGCAGCTTACGGGAATTACAAGGCCAACCATAACCTGCAACTTCTGGTGTCGGAGGGCTTCGCGCAGTCGCCCGACGCACCTAACGAAACCATTAACCTGGTCGAGAAACTGATCGCTGCCGGTGTTCCCGGCGGCTATTACGACATGGGCCACTACCTCGAACTCGGCTATGGAGTGAAGAAGGACGAGAACAAGGCGCGCGTGTATTTCCGTAAGGCGGCGGACCTCGGTAGCCCGGAAGCACAGTATTACGTGGGAGATTTACCCTCGCCACGAGACCGCGCCCCGTACATTTCTCGGCAAATGATGGAGTGCGCAACCGATCAGGGGTACGGCAAGGCCGCCAGCTATCTCGGCATAGATCTGATGGACAGCAAACTTTATGTTCAAGCTATCGAGGCATTTCAAAAGGGAGTGCGAACAGGTGATGAGCAATCGGCCAGATTTTTGGGTAACGGGTTCGATACCAAACCATCCGATGTGCTGTACTACCTCGGACTTTCCCGAGATCCTCAGCGTTCGCGCCGTTACAAGCTAATCGCCAAATTCATCGACGATAACGACGGCCTCAATCCGAAGGTCCCGGATATCGACCAGATCGTGCCACTGCCGCCTGCGAAGCTGCCCAACTGGGATGGCACGTTCCAGTGGCAGAAGGAACAAGACGCCGCCAAGCCACCGCCGAAACCCTACGAGAAACTGGTCGAACGTCTTGCCCGCGAAAAGAATCTCGACCCGGCAACTGGGCTTCCCCGCACGCCAGCCAGGAGCGCGAAAGATGAGCGCGTGCCGCTGGGCACTATTGCTTACACGGATGAGGCATGTCCGCAGGCTGGCGTCTGGTGCGCGAAACAATGGGGATTCATCGGTCCGGCCGCGACACGGCGCATCAGCAAGGGGGAAATCATGCCGCAACTGGCCATCAGCAATCCTCGTCCCATACCCGGCCTCGACGCGTTGCTTGGCATGCGCGTACACCTTACCAATGCGGAGTGGGGCCTTGTCTCCTACATCGAGCAGGCATAGCGTTCCACCAGTGAGCGCGCGAGGGGCGCAGGATGCCCCAGCGGTAGCGGCTGATGAACGGGGAAAAGTCGTTTTCCGCAATTCCCAATATCAAAAACGTGGCCTATCTCCTGTTGCTTCACTGATCGGCTTCATATGAACTTCCGATCGCCGTCTGAGGACCGATTGAACGATGAAACAAAACACTGCCATTGCAATCTGTGTTGCGCTCGTTCTTTGCGCCTGTTCGAACAGGGACAATCCGATGCCCTCGCAAGCCGACATGAGCGACGTGCGAGCAAAACTGACCTTTACCTGCGCCCGCGAAGCGGACCAACTGCTGCCGCTCGATCCGCAGGCAGATACGCTTTTCAAATACGCCCTGTTCCTCGAAAAGCGGGACGGTCCGAAGGACTATAACGCGGCGGGCCGGTACTACCGGATCGCCGCAGCTTACGGGCACTACAAGGCCAACCATAACCTGCAACTGCTGGTGTCGGAGGGCTTCGCGAAGTCCCCCGACGCGCCAAAAGAGACCATTGATCTGGTTGAACAACTGATTGCTGCCGGTGTCCCCGGCGGCTATTACAACATGGGCCACTACCTCGAACTCGGCTACGGGGTGAAAAAAGACGAGATTAAGGCGCGGATATATTTCCGCAAGGCAGCGGACCTAGGGAGTCCGGAGGCACAGCATTACGTCAGTGATTTGCTTGCGCCGTTGGACAAGGCCCCTGATATTGCGAAGCAGATGCGCCAGTGCGCAACCGATCAGGGTTATGGAGACGCGGCCAGCACGTTGGGCGTTGATCTAATGACTAACAAGCTCTATTCCGAAGCCGTCAATGCGTTCCAGAAGGGCGTGCAGGTGGGGAATTCCCAATCAACCTCGTTTCTGGAAAACGGATTCGAGGCAGATCCGTCGGATGCGCTTTATTACCTTAGTTTGCCCAAAGACCCTGAACGGTCGCGGCGCTATCGGGCGATCCTACTGTTCCTGCATGCCAACGACGGCCTCAATCCCAAGGTCCCAGACATCGACCAGATCGTGCCACTACCACCCGCGAAGCTACCCAACTGGGACGGCACGTTCCAGTGGCAAAAGGAACAGGACGCCGCCAAACCACCACCGAAACCCGACGACAAAATGGTCGAATGTCTTGCCCGCGAAAAGAATCTCGACCCGGCAACCGGACTTCCGCTCACCCCAACCAGGAGCGCGAAAGATGAGCATGTGCCACCGGGAATCTTGTCTAAACCTTTGTTTACATGGGCCTGATGGGATGAACGAGGAGTGAGGCGGTTTATTCCATGGCGCCCCTCACCCGCCAATCGTCCCCCGGTCAATCTTGCGCGCAAGGATGATCGAGGTCGTCGTGCGCTCCACGCCCTCCAGGGAGCCGATCTGGTCGAGCAGATCATTGAGCCGGTCCGGCGAATCCGCGCGTAGCCACGCCACGTAGTCGAATTCGCCGCTCACCGCGCAGAGCAACTGCACCTCGGGCATCTTGCCGAGGCGCTTCTGCACATCCGGTCCGTGCTTCGGCGCGATGATGATGCCCACATAAGCGTAAATGCTTGCATCGAGCACATCCTGGCCTAGCCGCACGCTATAGCCGGCGATCACGTTGGTACGCTCAAGCCGTGCGATCCGCGCAATCACCGTAGTGCGGGCCACGCCGAGCTGGCGAGCGAGATCGGCCACGCTTTCACGCGCATTGGCCTGCATCAGCGCAACCAGGTTGCGGTCAAGGTCGTCAAGTTGATCGAGGCGCGGAGGTCTCATCGATGGCAATAGAATGAGTTGGAGTCGAGCAGCGGATTATCCCCCACGCGCCCGGACCTTGAGGCTTTAATCATGCGTCGACACTGCTCGTAGTACTGACGACCACTCTCCGTCAGCCTCTGACGACGCGTGCTACGCGTCAGCCGCGAGCCGCGAGCCGCGTCTCCAGTGAACAGATAGATCGGCTTGCCGACCACCGCGACTAAAATCTCCATGCTGACAAATTTGTCCACCCGCTATTTCCTGTTCGTTTCGGTTGTAAGCGTTTGTCGCAATGCAGTCGCATTGTAGGGATAACGTGATATTAATAGCGAGCTTGGCAATGCGGGCATCCTGAGCGGCGCATCCGCAGCAAGCCGTATGCATGCCCCGCGCCTTGTCCGCGCGCTGTATCCGAATTCGAACAAACTGGAGTTTCGATGAAAAAAGCACTGGTAATCCTGGCTTCCACGCTCGCCATGAGCGGCGCTTTCGCACAGTCCGCCGCACCGGCTTCCGCGCCAATGGCTGCATCCGCTCCGGCGGGCAAGCACGAGCGCAACGTCGAAGACCGAATCGCTTACCTGCACTCGCAGCTCAAGATCACCTCGGCGCAAGAAACGCAATGGAACGCCTTCGCCGATGTCATGCGTAACAACGCCCAAACCATGGGCACGCTGTTCGAGCAACGCAAGGCTGCGACTAACCAATCCGCGCTCGACGACATGAAGCAGTACGCGGCCATCTCGCAAGCGCACGCTGACGGCATGCAAAAGCTGGTGAGCGCGTTCGAACCGCTGTACAGCAGTTTCTCGCCGGAACAGAAGACACTGGCCGATACGACCTTCCGTCACGAGCCGCCGCAAGGTGGCAAGAAGCACAAGGGCGCGAAGTAAGGCTCTCTGTATAACAGACCGTAAGCTGGAGATCGGGCGGCACACCATCGTTTGTTGCCCGAACGCCGACATAACGCCTGCCCTCACCGGCAGGCGTTATGCTTTTATGCTTCTGGCATCATGTGGGGGCGCGCGCCTTAGCGGGCGCAGACCGGCGCCGGGCAAACCCGGCGACCGGGCGACATCGTGTCGTCAACGCGACTAACCTTACCTGCACCTTGCTTCATGATTGAACTCAAAAACCTCGACCTGCGCTCCGACGCTGCCGCACAACGCGTCGTCAAGGACGAAACCGTCACGGTCGAATTCGCGGCCGGCGACGGCGAACTGATGAGCCTCGAAGGTCCGAACCGCTATGCACGCGGCGACGCGCTCATCACCGGCTCAACCGGCGACCGCTGGGTCGTGTCGCGTGATCGTTTCGACGCGAAATACGTTCCCGCTGACACCGCGCTCGCACACGGCGAGTCGGGTGACTATCGCAACCGCCCCGCTGTCGTGCTGGCGCTTCAGATGAGCGAGCCGTTCTCGCTGGCGCGCTCGGCGGCTGGCGGCGACGTGCTGCGCGGCACAGCGGGCGACTGGGTGATGCAATATTCGCCGGGCGACTATGGCGTGGTGCAGGCCGCACGCTTTGCCAAGGTATATCGACTGGTGGACTGATCGCCCCGCGCCTTACGCATCAAGCAAACTGCTCGTCCAGTTCGACGGTGACTTCGCGCGGCACCGCCTCGCCGTTCGCATACTGCTCTTCGAGCGTGCCAATGGTCGCTTCGACATACGCCCGCAACACCGCAAAGCTGCGCCCGCGCTGCCGCGCCGGCAATGCCCGATAGCGTGCCAGCACGGCGGGCGTCATCACCACACTCAAGGCAATGCGGCGCGCCGCCGCGCCGAAGCGCATCGCGACCCAGTGGACGACCAGCGTGGGCGTGCCGTCCTCGTTCGCGCGTTCGCTGAACTGCGTCTGCTCGGGAAACAGATCGCTGATGACCCGCGCCAACTCTTCAAAGTCAGGGCTCGCGCAGTCGTATTGGTAGGCTTCCATTTTTTACAGGCCGAAGGTTGGGAAAACGCCGCAGAAGTGACGCAAGGGCTCAGGCCGCCTGTGTCGTCAGTGCCGCGTGCCGGAACAGCTTGACCAGCACGCCAGCCACGATAAGCGCCAGCAGCGCGTACATGCCGTCCACTGCATAGAGCGGCAGCAGCCTCGCCTGAAACAGCACGGCGGGCAGGTCGATCAGCGCATGCGCGACGATCGCCAGCGGCAGGATACCGCGCCAGCCGGCGCGCACGCCGCGCCACATCAGCACCGACAGCCCAATCTGGAAGACCAGCGCCGCAACGCGCTCGAGCACGAAAATGCCGGCCATCTCCGGCGACAGGCCCGCGAGAATCAGATGGATACGCATGAGCGAATCGCTGGGGACATTGCCGAGATAGGTGTCGAGTTGGCCGCGGTTGTCGATCACGGCAAACACGATCCACTGGATCTGCACCAGCACGCCGATAATCCACACTTCCGCGCCGCCGTGGCCGATGCCGTAGCCGAGCGCCGTGCCGTCGCCGGTCGAGGTAGGCGCCCACGTTACGG
>NZ_JBAURZ010000304.1:0-4709 GCF_049581445.1 Paraburkholderia sp.
CTATCAACGGTAGGAGCAAGCCTGACTGCCGCTCCGTTCAACGCAACGAGCGAGGCGTGGCGTCGCCGGCAGCGTCTTGACGGCGCACGCCACGACGTGGGCCACCCAACGCGCGGGTCGCGCCGAACTCCGGCAGGATCCGACTTCGCGCCCGGCTGGCGAATACCAGAAACCCGAAGCCGTCCGCCTCATACCAGTAGCCACCGTTTTCGAGTCCGTCGAGCGGCTGTTCCAGCGCATTGGCAATGGATTCGATACAGCGCCTGCGCAGTTCAGCCGGGGCCGGATAGGGCGGTTGCGCACCACGGACGCTACAAAGAAGCACATCGAGGCCGGGCAGCACGTGCGCGTATAGCACTGGCTCGTCCTGCGCCCGCGCTCGCGCGATCTTGGTGTCGAGCTGGCCGAACGGTTTGAAATGCCGCAGGACGGCCAGGAACGACTCATCGCCGTCCACCTTCGCGCGCCTACGCTTTTTCGGGAAGGACATAAAAATTCGCCTGAAAAAGAATTGCAAGAAACGCAGCGTCCTCATGCGACCACTCCCGGCTTCGCGCCGCCGCACGTCGATCTTTTATAGCATACGAAAATGCCAGATTCACGGTGATTTGACGATCAGTCTGCCTCACACCCATCCGCACGAATCGTGCCGAATCGCCCTGCCGCGCGCTTTCGCATCCCAGCACATGTCTCCACACTTCTGTCTCCATAATAGACGCACGCGCCGCCTAAGGGAGCGCCTCATCACTAAAAAAAAGACATTTTTATGTGCGCCAGCGCAACTAGGGCGGCACATTGAAATATCTCGGGTTCACGTCGATAATGGCCCCGTTCCAGATGCAGCGGCCCGGTGGCCGGGCGGCCGCTCCGCGCGGCGGTCCTCTGTGTTCATCCGGCCGCCACTCAATTGATGCGACCGGACAGACTGCCAGGCGAACATGAAACTTTCCACCAAGGGGCTGCTGCTGATTGCGGTGCCAAGCGTGATAGAGCTTGCGTTGCTGGGTGTCGTCTTCGACACCCAGCAGCAAACGGCCCAGGCCGCACGGTGGGTGGCCAACAGCAAGCACATCCTGTATCTGTCGTCGTCGATCGTCGACCCGTTGCTGCGCGAGGCCGCGCGCGTTCGCACCGGCATGGTCGTGGGCGATCCGATCTTCATTGAGCGCCACATGGCATGGGTCGATCTGGGTGACCGGCTCACGAAGCTCGAACAACTGGTCCAGGACTCGCCGGAGCAGGCGGCGCGCCTGCAGCACATGCGCGCCGCGGTCGACGCTTACCGGGCTGAGGCCGCTTCGATTGCGCAGGCCCTCCACGAGGGGCGCAACATGACCGCGTTTGCCGCGCTCGAAGGCGAGGCGGTGCCGCGTCAGATTGCGCTTTTTCGCAACGAACTCGCGGCGTTCATCGACGAGGAGTCGCACCTCGACGCTTTGCGCGGCGCATCGCTGGCGCAAACGCGCGCGCGTCAGCAATCCGCCCTGATTGCGGCTGTGTTTGGCTCAATGTTGATCTGGGGGGCCTCCGCGCTGGTGTTCGCGCGCAGTATTGGCCGCCGTTTCGAGGTGCTGACGGACAATGCCGAGCGGCTTGGTCTGGGCCGTCCCTTGAGCGCACCGCTCACTGGTAACGACGAAATCGCTGCGCTTGACGCCGTGTTGCACCAGACCGGCGCACGGCTGCGGGCAGCGGAGCAGCAGCAGGCCGTGCTGAAGGCGCGGCTCGAGGCACGCGCGCGGGAACTGGCGGCGGTCAATGACGAACTGCGTCAGGAGACCCAGGACAACGAGATGTTCATCTACAGCGTGTCCCACGATTTGCGCTCGCCGCTCGTCAACCTGCAAGGCTTTTCAAAGGAGCTGCAGGTATCCTTTGATGAGTTGCGAGCCACAATCGATACCGGACAGTTGCCTCAAGCCGAGCGGCAACGCGTAACACGCATCCTCGACGGCGATGTGCGCGAGTGCCTGCATTTTCTGCGCATTGCCGCGACCAGCGCGGCGTCCATCATCGAAGCACTGCTGCGCATTTCGCGGGCTGGGCGCCTTGAATACCAGTGGCAACGCGTGAGCATCGGCCGGGTCGTCGCGCGCGTGGTCGACGCGATGGAGGGGAACATCGAGGCACGCGGGGCGGTGGTCACCGTGCGCGAGTTGCCGCCCGCGTGGGGAGACCCGGGCGCGATCGAGCAGATATTCGGTAATCTGATTGGCAACGCGCTGAATTTCCTCGATCCGAAGCGCATTGGCCGCATCGAGATTGGCGCCTGCGAGGCCGCCCCCGAGCCCGAGGCCGCCGAGGTTGTTCACACGAACGAGCCGCCCGTCGTGCGTACACGAACGTATTACGTGCGCGACAATGGGCTAGGTATTGCGGCGGGATCTATGTCGAAGGTGTTCCGCGCGTTCCAGCGCCTGCATGGCGAGGTGGCCAGGGGCGATGGCATCGGGCTCGCTCTCGTGCGCCGCTCGGTCGAGCGTCATGGCGGCCGGGTCTGGGTAGAATCGTCCGAGGGCGCAGGGTCGACGTTTTTTGTCGTGCTGCCGGAACAGCCGGCGCGGAGCTGACAGGGCGCGCGCGCCCGGCACAATGAACGTCACTACCAGTGACCATGCGCCCGCACATCGCGGGCACGGAGGCGCGATGAAACATGGGGAAACGGTCAGCATCGTACTGATCGAGGACGACGACGGTCATGCGACGCTGGTTGAACGCAATTTGCGCCGCGCCGGTATTTCCAATAGCTTTATGCGTTTTGCAGACGGGCAGGAAGCGCTCGATTATTTTTTTGGTGACCCGCCCAGCGAGAGCCCGGCAGGAAAATATCCGGCGCGGCAGAACCTGACGAATTTTGTCGTGCTACTGGATCTGAAGATGCCACGGGTGGATGGCTTCGAAGTGCTGCGCCGCCTGAAAGAAGCGCCGTCAACCGCTGCCGTGCCGGTGATTGTGCTAACGACCACGGACGACCCGCGCGAAATCGAACGTTGCTATGAACTGGGTTGCAACGTTTACATCACCAAGCCGGTCGAATATGACGCGTTCATCGAGGCAGTACGCCGCCTCGGGTTTTTCCTGCAGGTTGTCAAGCTGCCGCCAGGCCAGCCGCTCGCAACCTCATGAGGTATTGCTCAGGTAAGCGCGCCTCGGTGACCACTTGAAGTCTGAAGCCAGCGAGAGAAGACCTAGCCAACCAAGAGTCAGCATGTCCGAAGACGTTTCCCAGCCACCCGCGGCTTATGTGCTCGTCGTCGACGACGACGAAGGCATCCTGCGGCTCGCGCGCAAATCGCTCGTGCGTGCCGGGTGTCGTGTCGCCCTGTGTTCGAGCGTAGCGAGCGCACGAGAGAGCATTCTCAGCAGTGCTCCCGATCTGCTTGTGCTCGACTATCAACTGGATGGCCCCGAGACCGGTCTCGATTTCTTCCGGCGCCTGCGTGCTGAAGGCGTGCGCATTCCCGCCATCCTCGTGACAGGTTTCACCGACGAGTCGCGGGTCATCGAAGCATTGCGTGCCGGCGTGTCGGACGTGGTGCCGAAATCGGGCGACTACCTCGACTATTTACCGGAGGCCGTTGAACGGGTGTTGTCTCAGGTTCGTCTGCAAAAGGCCTCGGACGAGGCCGTGCTGCTGCGTGACCGGGAGCAGCACTACCGGAATTTGTCGGAGGCGCTGCCGCACCTGGTGCTGACCTGCGGCGCGAATGGCGATTGCGACTTTCTCTCGAAGCAGTGGTTCGAATACACCGGCTTCGACAATACAAGTTCGCTTGGTCTTGCCTGGCTGAACGCGGTCCATCCCGACGATCGCGAAGAGATTCGGCAGACCTGGCTGAGAGCGGTCCGGAACGGCGCAGAGGATTACCGGCATGAACTTCGCATTCGCCGCCACGACGGCGCCTATCGCTGGTTCGATGCCCGCATCGTGCCGATGCGCAATGCGGGCGGTACGGTCAGCAAATGGTTTGGCAGTTGCACGGACATTCATCCGCAGCGTGAAGCGATCGAGGAGCGCGAGCGGCTGCTTGCCTCGGAGCAGGCCGCGCGCCTCGCCGCGGAAGAAGCCAATCGCGCCAAAGACCGTTTCCTCGCGATGCTCTCGCACGAACTGCGCACGCCGCTCACACCTGTGCTGGCCGGCGCGCGAGTGCTCGAACTGATTCAGGAGTTGCCTGAGCAGGCGCGCTCCTGCGTCCTGATGATTCGTCGCAACGTCGAACTCGAGGCGCGTCTCATTGACGATTTGCTCGATCTCACGCGGGTGGCGAACGGCAAGCTGCGTCTGTCGCTCGAAACGGTGGACGTGCACGATGTCATTGATAGTGTCCTCGAACTGTTCCGCAGCGAGATTCAGGTCAAGCAGCAGGATGTCCACGTGGACAAGGCGGCCCGGCATCACTACGTGCTCGCCGATCGCGCACGGTTGCAACAGATGCTGTGGAACCTGATTCGCAACGCGGCCAAGTTCACCCCCGATGGCGGACACATCTACGTGCGCACGCACGACGAGCGCATGCAGGTGCAGATTTCTGTCGAGGATACCGGCATTGGCATTGAGCCGGAACAGATTGGCAAGCTCTTCAACGCCTTTGAGCAAGGCAACCAGAACATGACACGGCAATTTGGTGGCCTCGGACTGGGGCTGGCTATCACGAAGGCGCTCACGGACGTGCATGGCGGCACGGTGACCGCGCGCAGCCCGGGGG
>NZ_JBAURZ010000305.1:0-2575 GCF_049581445.1 Paraburkholderia sp.
GGATTGAGCAGTGGGTTGAGCGGTCGCGGTTATCGGCGTCTGCATCGTAACCGCCACACGCTGCGGTTGCTGCGGTTGCGGCTCGCCAGAGGCACTTGCGGGCGCGGCGGTTGCATACGCAGCCCGCGTTTGCGCTACAGGTCCAGCCGTTTCAGCCGGTCCCGCCGGAACATTCGCGCCCCCGACATACGACCCCTGCGCGGCTCCCGGCGCAGTTTGCGCTGGCGGTGTCGACGCCTGGTATGTCGGCGTATCGAACGGCGCCGGCGTATGAGTGGGCGCGGCAACACGGCGAATGCCATCGAAGCGTTTGGCCCAATACGGATTCGTAAGGTAATCGATCCGCACCGTCCCGCCCGTGGACGGCGCATTGACAAAGCGCAGCTTGCCGACATAAATGCCGACGTGCGAATGAGGCCGTCCAGTCGTATTGAAGAAGATCAAATCGCCCGGGGCGACTTCGTCCGGTTCAATCGATTCGCCACGTTCGCTCATATCAGCGGTGGTGCGAGGGAGATTCACCGAGGCCGAGCGCGCCACCACATAGCGAACCAGGCCGCTGCAATCGAAGCCGCTTTCGGGTGTATTACCGCCCCAGCGGTATGGAATGCCGACCAGGCTCATCGCCTGGATCGAGATTTCTTCGCGCCCGATGCTGTGATCGACGAAATTCGGGAAGCCTGGCGGGGCGGTGCGATAGGCGCCGTTGGATGCCGACTGCGAGTAGCCGCTTGAGTTGCGCGAAAGCCGCTGCGGCGCGCTGGAACAGGCGGCGAGCAGCAACAGGACCAGCAGCGAAAACCCAAGTCGGCGCATGAAGATGGGCGAGCGAAAACAATCGCTTAAAGCGATCAATGCCGGGATGGTAGCCCGTCCAGTACGGCGTCGGCAAGAATTGTTGATAAATTACATGAAGTTTGCGCGCTAAGTGTTGCCTTCGCAGACGTAAAGGGCTGGTTTCCGCGTGCTCAAGCGGCCACCACTTAGCAAATCCATATAAAAAAGCCGCGCCCGGCATGACCCGGACGCGGCTTTGAAACAGCTTAAGCAATGGACGACGTTGTACGGTCTACAGAATATCGGACGCGTAATCCGCAAGCCGCGAGCGCTCGCCACGCGCCAGCGTCACATGCCCGCTGTGCGCCCAGCCCTTGAAGCGGTCGACCACATAAGTCAGCCCCGAACTCCCTTCCGTCAGATACGGCGTATCGATCTGCGCGATGTTGCCAAGGCAGATGATCTTCGTTCCCGGACCGGCGCGCGTCACCAGCGTTTTCATCTGCTTCGGCGTCAGGTTCTGCGCTTCGTCGATGATCAGATACTTGTCGACAAAGGTCCGGCCACGCATGAAGTTCATGCTCTTGATCTTCAGGCGCGAGCGGATCAGTTCCTGAGTCGCAGCGCGCCCCCATTCGCCGGCTGCGTCGTCGGTTTTCTGCAGAACTTCGAGGTTGTCGTCGAATGCACCCATCCACGGCTGCATCTTTTCCTCTTCCGTACCCGGCAGGAAGCCAATGTCTTCGCCAACCGGCACCGTCGCCCGCGTGACGATGATTTCGTTGTAGCGCTTGTCATCGAGCACCTGCGCGAGACCCGCCGCCAGTGCGACGAGCGTCTTGCCGGTACCCGCCTGTCCGAGCAGCGTGACGAAATCGATTTCCGGGTTCATCAACAGGTTGAGCGCAAAATTCTGCTCGCGATTGCGCGCCGTAATGCCCCACACGTTGTTCTTGTGGTGGCCGTAGTCGCGCAAGGTTTGCAGCAGCGCCGTCTTGCCGTTCAGTTCACGCACCAGCGCATGAAATGCCGGCTCGCCGTTCTGCGGTTCAAGGTAGACGAACTCGTTGACCAGCATCGATGCGCACAGGGGACCGGTCACGCGGTAATACGTCGTGCCCGTCTTGGTGTCCTGCCAGCTTTCCATGCCCTTCGCGTGCTTGGTCCAGAAATCCTGCGGCAGCGCGCGAATGCCGGAATACAGCAGATCCTTGTCTTCGAGGACCTGGTCGTTGAAGTAGTCTTCAGCAGGCAGACCCAGCGCGTGCGCCTTGATCCGCATGTTGATGTCTTTCGACACCAGCACGACCTGGCGGTCCATGCGGTCGCGCTGCAATGCGCGCACAACACCAAGAATCTGATTGTCGGCTTTGCCTTGCGGCAGGCCCTCAACCGGCTCGATATCCGTCAGCTTGGTCTGGAAGTACAGACGCCCGGCGGCCTCGCGGCTGCCCAGACGCGACAGCGAAATGCCTTCCGACATGTCGCCGCCATTGGCGACCAATGCATCCAGCGTGCGGCTCACCTGACGCGCGTTACGCGCGACTTCCGACATCCCCTTCTTGTGGTTGTCGAGTTCTTCCAACGTCATCATCGGCAGATAGACGTCGTGCTCCTCGAAGCGGAACAGGCAGGTCGGATCGTGCATCAGCACGTTGGTGTCGAGCACGAACAGCTTGCGGGTTTCGACCTGCTCGGACGCGCCGCTGCGCTTTTTCGTGGTGCCGCGCGTGGTGGGCGCAGCCGCAGTCGGGGCGCTCGTCTCGGGCTGCTTACCGGCGCGTGCGACGACCGGTTG
>NZ_JBAURZ010000306.1:0-31068 GCF_049581445.1 Paraburkholderia sp.
GGCATCCGGGCCTGCGCACTTCGCGCGTCCAGTCCACCAGCAACTAACCTCAAACCGTCTTGAGAATACGCGGCCGTTGCTCGCTGACTGGAGCCGGGTCCGCTGCGGTGCTCGCCGTCGCGGCGCCGCTCGCCTCGCGCATGGACAGATAGCGCAGGCAGCACACGCGCAGGAACGACGCGAAGTTAGTTGGCATCTCGCCGCGCAGCGCGATCAGTTCATCGTAGAGTTTCACGGCGAACTGGCTGGTTGTCATGCCCTCTCGTCCGGCAATCTCATGCAGCACATCCCAGAACAGATTCTCCAGGCGAACAGTTGTAATCACGCCGTGGATACGCAGCGAACGCGTACGCGATTCGTACAGAATCGGGTCGGCGTTGATGTAGATTCCACACATGGCTCGGTTTCCTCTTCAGGGTTCAGACCGCACGTTTGCTCATCTGGGCGGAGATGTAGTCGGCCTGCCGGATCGCTAGCGTCACGATCGTCAGGGTTGGGTTTTCGGCCGCGCCGGTGGTGAACTGGCTGCCGTCGGAGATGAACAGGTTCGGGACGTCATGCGTCTGTCCGTAGCTGTTGCAAACGCCGTCGTCCTGGTGGGCGCTCATGCGGCACGTGCCGAGATTGTGCGTCGAAGGATAAGGCGGTACGCGGTACACCTTCTTCGCACCCGCTGCCGCATAAACAGCAGAACCTTGCTGGAACGCGTGTTCGCGCATCGCTTCGTCATTCGGATGGTCGTCGAAATGCACGTTGGCCACCGGTTGACCGTACTGGTCCTTGACGTCGTTGTTCAAGGTGATCCGGTTGCTGGCACGCGGCATATCTTCGCCCACAATCCACATGCCGGCGGTATACGCGTATTCGTCCATCGCTTGCGTGAATTTTGGACCCCATGCGCCCGGATCCAGAAAGGCAGCATAGAACGGCAGGCCGAGCGAAATCGTCTCCATATGGTAGCCACCCGCAAAGCCGCGCTGCGGGTTGAAGACGGCTTCGTCCTCGATGATGCCGGCCATTGTGGTGCCCTTGAACATATCGACCTTGTCGTCGAACACGGCATACACAGAGCCTGTGGTGTGGCGCATATAGTTGCGTCCCACCTGTCCTGACGAGTTGGCGAGTCCGTCCGCAAAACGTCCTGAATGCGAATTGAGTAACAGACGCGGCGTTTCGATCGAATTACCTGCGACTGCCACAATGCGTGCCTTTTGACGCTGCAGTTTGCCGTCAGCGCCGTAATACACCACTTCTTTCGCTCTGCCGCGCGTGTCGTGCTCGATGCGCACGACATGTGCCTGGGTCCGCAGTTCCATATGGCCGGTGGCCTGGGCCCGGGGCAATTCGGTGTAGAGCGTCGACCATTTTGCGCCGGTTCGACAGCCCTGGAAGCAGAAGCCACGTTGGAAGCAGTGACTGCGGTCATCGCGGACGATGCTGTTAATCGCCATGTGGCCGGTATTGCACTGCTTGTATCCTACCTTCGTCGCACCAGCAGACATCACCTTGAAGTTGTTGTTACCCGGCAATCCCGGCAAGCCGTTTGTACGGGTCACGCCCATCTTCTTTTCGGCGCGGTCGTAGTAGGGGTTCAGATCTTCGCGCGTGAGCGGCCAGTCCATTAGCGAGGCGTCCTTGATATCGCCATAGGTGGTCTTCGCCTTGAACTCATACGGCTGAATACGCAGGCTCGCACCGGCCCAGTGCGTCGTGGTGCCGCCCACGGTCTTGCAGATCCACGCAGGCAGATTGGGGAAGTCGGTTGCGACCCGCCAGGTTCCGGAGGTGGTCCGCTTGTCCAGCCACGACAGCAACTGGAACGAGCCCCATTCATCTGTAAGGTAGTCGCCCTGCGTATGCATTGCGCCCGCTTCCAGCACCACGACATTGATGCCCTTTTGGGCCAGTTCGTTCGCAAGGGTGCCACCACCTGCGCCTGAGCCGACAATCACTACTACACGGTCATCATTGTGGGAAAACCGCACTTTGTTGTTGTCCTGTTCCATCATCCGTCTCCTTTGTCCCATGCACCGCAGTCGACTGGAGTTGGCGCTTCAGCGCTTACTCCGGTCCCACGCCAGGCGTTCCGATCCAATGCAAGATAGTTTCAATCGTAGTTAGCTATCCGAAGGAATCGGGCCACTATCGACAGCTGGCGGGTTGGGCAACCATGACAGGCTGTTGAATCCCTTGTAGAGGTAACCGGCGTCGCCCTCGGACGCTCCATAACCAAAGTGCGTGTAGGCGAGCGTGTTGCTATACAGTGAAACCACAGCGGTGCTGCGTATGGTAGTGAAGAACGGCGTGTTCGCCATCGACTCGACATCGTGCGCCTGAGCAGCGGCGTCGCGTTTGGCCCAGTTCGAGCCACCGAGCGCATCCAGTTGTTGCACGCCGGCGGCCAGTTGTTGCTGCACGGCCGGATCCTTGCGTGCCTTGGCATCCAGGTCTTTCACAACAAGCGCATACACGGCGTCATCCAGCGTTGGGTGCGGATACACCTGACGCGTGAAGGCGAGAACCACTTCGCCCTGATGGCTGTCGAGCCCTTGTAGTTCGACGGCCCATACACGGCTTGGCGCGAGCGCCGCGAAAATCGACGAGAACGCCAGCGTGCCAGTAAGGACACCAGTGCCCTTCAATAACTCCCTTCGCGTCAGAGGAATTTTCATGGCAGCCGAGACCGCGTGGTCGTCGTGGTCGTGCGCTATAGGAATGACTTTTGTCTGCATGGTTGTCTCCTTGCTGTGATTCGGACTGCACGCGTTGGCGCGTCGTTTTACTGGTAATGGCCGTAGCGTTCCAGGACTTCGATCTTGTAACCGTCAGGATCCTGAATAAAGAAATACCGGGCGATCAGTTCTCCGTTGTCGTGATGAAACTCGCGCATGTCATTCGGCGCGAGGCCGAGGCCAATCAGACGCTCGCGCTCGGCGCGCGCGTCGTCGACGCTAAAGGCGACATGGCCGTAACCGTCGCCATGCGAGTATTGTTCGGTGCGCCCGCGATTCCAGGTCAGTTCAATCTCCGCATCTGCCTCAGCGTTGCGCAAATAGGCGAGTATGAAGTCAGGGAAATCGAGCCGGTGAGCGACGTCGAGATTGAACGCGTCGCGGTAGAACTTGAGCGAGCGCTCCAGATCGTGCACGCGGATCATTGTGTGGATGAGTTTGGCCATCTGCGTGTCCCCTCCTTTTGTATATCCAGTTTAGGCAACGCATTTGCGGCGGGGGTAATGCCCGGCTAAACGGTGCTAGGGAGTTGCCCTATGTTGCATGCGCGTCGATGGTTTGGCTTTCAGTGACTGGCGGTTTATGCACTGAGGCCGGCCGGTGAGCGTCACGAGACCACATGCGCTGCAACATGCGGCGTGGCAGGCGCAACCCGTTGACTCGGCTTTGAATAGGTCATGGCGAGGTACGGTGCTATGCGAAATGAATGCGTGAAATCAACGCTTGCTGGAAGCGGAGATCATGCGGGCCCAGCGAGCGTTTTGGGCCGCGCAGGCCCGCTAACCGCCGTGATTTCATCAGACAAAAACGACCGCGTATTCATCACGGCAATTTGAAACGGACAATAAACTTTTGCGCCGCCGCGCCGTTATACCGACAAGACACTCGGCGCGACGCGGACCCGCTAAATAGCGGCGGAATTGCACTCATCGATGAAGCTGGCGTCTTCGACGGCAGCGGCACGGGTGTCTGAACCTGCTCAACACCCAAGGATCGCCTTCGTGCGACAAGCTGAATACGTTCATGGAACGAACACCGTACGACGCTAACAGCAGGAGTTCGTCGCACCGCGCACTGATCCTTGTGCCGGCGCTGACCGTTTTCGTGCTGGCCGTCTTGTGGATCACGATCCTGTTGCGGCTGCACGTCGAGAAAGCCGCGGTGATGCACGATACGCGCGTGGCAGCGCGCACGCTCGCCGACGCGCTGGAAACTCATACACTCAAGACGATTCATGACGTCGACGAAATCGCCTTGCTGGTGAAATACGGCTACGAGAGCTCGCCACAAACCTTCGACCTGACCCGCTACCAGCGTTATGGGCTGATCAGCGCCGACACCGCGCTTCAGGTGACGCTGGCCGGTGCAGACGGCCGTGTGATTGCATCGACGATTCCGTTTTCGGGGGCGGTTGATCTGAGCGACCGTGCCCATTTCCGAATCCACCGGCAGCGCGCCGACGCGGGGCT
The DNA here is from genome assembly GCF_049581445.1 of Paraburkholderia sp. Taxonomy (GTDB): domain Bacteria; phylum Pseudomonadota; class Gammaproteobacteria; order Burkholderiales; family Burkholderiaceae; genus Paraburkholderia. The sequence continues at coordinate 4,202 of NZ_JBAURZ010000306.1, forward strand.
CTTCATCAGTCAGCCGGTGATCGGACGTATTTCCAAGCAGTGGTCGGTGCAGGCGACCCGGCGCATCAATCGCGCCGATGGCAGCTTTGGCGGCGTTGTCATTGTTTCCGAAGACCCTGCGTATTTGACCGACGGCTTCTACAACAGTGCCGCGTTAGGCGACCACGGCATGATTGCGGTCCTGTCGGGGCGCGGCTTCATGTTGTCGCGCCGTGCGGGCGATGCGCCGAGCAAGACCGGCGACGTGATGCCGACCAGCTATATGACATTTCGCAAGACGGGTGTCGACGATTTCGCCGACCCGCTCGATCACGTCGAGCGTATCGTCGCGAGCCGTCAACTCGACCGTTACGGCTTGACTGTCGTCGCGGGGCTCTCGGTGGACGAGGCGCTGGACGACTACTTCAGGATGCGCCGCGTCTACGTGACGATGGCAACCGTGATTTCAGTCTTGCTTGCCGGATTGTCGGCATGGATCACGTCGCTGATCGGCAAACTGCTGAAGGGTAAGGACGCGTTGCGGCGTCTGTCGCAAACGGATCGGCTGACCGGACTGCCCAACCGTGGCCAGATCATGGATCTGCTGGACGAAGCGGTCGCCGCACCAGGCTCCGCTGGCAAGGTGGCCGCGATCTTCATCGACCTCGATAACTTCAAGGATCTGAACGATACGTTCGGTCATCAATGCGGCGATGAAATTCTGGTAACGGTGGCGGCGCGGCTGCGCGGAACGGTGGAAGCCCGCGCTATAGCAGGGCGCCTCGGCGGCGACGAGTTTCTTCTCGTGATCAGGGCCGAGGGCGCGCACGGCGTGGCCGAGCAGATTGTCGGCGATGTGCTTGCGGCGCTGGCGATGCCGCTGGGTGGGCGCCTGGCAGTGGGGGTGGTTACCGCAAGCCTGGGGACTTCGGTACTCGAAGCAGGCGACACGTCGCGCGAACTGATCAGGAAGGCCGATCTGGCCATGTACCAAGCCAAGGCGCGTGGTCAGTCCTGCCGCTCACAAACGAAATCAGACGGCGCAATCGCCGCCTGACCGTCTTCGCATCGCAAGCTGTAGCTGTAGCCTAGTTTTGCACGTGCTGAGCAGCCTGTTCGATCAACGCAGCCACTTCCTTCGGCCGGGTCTCGTAGACTGAGTGGCTCGCGCCTTGCACTTCTACCGTGTGACTGTGCGCGCGCGCCGCATACATGCGTTCCAGATCCGGGCTGATGATGTGATCGTCGGTGGCGACCAGCGCCCAACTCGGCTTGACCTTCCAGGCCGGCTCCGTGACCGGCGTCGTGAATACCTGCGCGGCGGTCGGGATCTGCGAGTGTGCTTCGAAATCGGCTTGAGCGGCGGGCAGATCGGCCGAGAAGTCCTCATGGAAGCGGGCTGGATCCAGGTACAGATAACCGTCAGCCGTCTTCAGCGGCGCAGCGGCTTTGGCCGGGAAGCGCTTGCCGTTAGCCGATTCCGTTTCGCCGGCGTCGGGCTCATGCGCGGCGATGTACACCAGACCGGCAACCTTCGGGTCGGTGCCTGCTTCGGTAATGACCGTGCCGCCGTAGCTGTGTGCAACGAGAATCGTCGGACCTGGCTGCAGGTCGATAACGCGCTTTGTCGCGGTGACATCGTCAGCGAGTGACGTCAGCGGCTCCTGAACCAGGCTGACGTTATAGCCATCGCGCTTGAGAATTTCGTAGACGGGCTTCCAGCCTGAACCGTCCACGAACGCGCCGTGCACCAGCACGATGTTCCTGATTGCGCCAGGAGTGGCCGCGTCGGTCTGCGCCATCACGTTGGCGCTTGCGATGGATCCAGCGGCGACAGCCGCCGAGAGCATGAGGGAAGTGAGTTTCACGACAAATATCCTGTTAGTTTTTGTTCGTTTTGGGCGACGTGTGACTGCTGCTGTTCGGACAGCGAGAGGCATTACGAGTTGCTTGCGTGGGCGGATGCTGCAAGGGCTGGCCCACGCGCTGCTGTTGGCAAGTTAGCTGCCAGCATAGATGTTGCAGAAGCTGACCGGACCCACGCAGGACGATTGCATGGCGCCATGAATACGCGTGCCGGCAGCAGACGATCCATTCGGCTGCGTTCCGCCCACAGCGTCACGGCTCAGGTTTGCGTCGTCTTGCGCGGCGACCTTCGCTTCAGCAGCCTGGATGTCGGCCGGATAGGCCGGATCTGCGCCACGGGCAGGGTTGTAACCGGCCTGTTCGATCTGCACCAGCTCGGCGCGAACCTGGGCACGGGTGGCTTCTTGGGCGGAGGCGTTGGTGACGGCTGCGGCCGAAGCGACGAGGATCATCGAAAGGGCAATGGCGAGCTTGGATTTCATGTCGTATTCCTAAGTAATAGATAAACTTCGGTTGATGCGTATGGTTGAAAAGCTTCGTATTTCAAGTCTGCCTGCTGACAGGCGAGGCCATTCACTTCATTTCACAGCAGCCCGTAGGCGCTCGCCTTTGAATTCGCTTTCGCTGGCGCGGCAGGTCAGTTCGTTTCGCGTCTACATTAGGGCTAACACAGGGTTTCACCGGATATTCCAACAATTTTTCGGTGGTGTCCCTAAGCCCCGGAAACAAACACGTTTGCTTGGTGTGACGCTATGTTGGCCGGGAGCAGGTCCAGTCGCTATCGGTTTGCGATGAAATGGCAGGAGAGGTCGTGAATTGCGGCTAAGTCGGCGTGAAGCGACGGCGCATGCCATCGCATCTCAGGCATGGTGTGCAAGCGGGGCCACGCCTACGAAGCGATAGTGTCCTATCCGAGCGCCCGTAGCGCCGCTGCAAACCGTGGATCGGCCAGATAGGCGACATCGAACCGGCAATAAGGGGATGTGTTCTCCGGGTACGGCGAAAATACCGTCCCAGGCGCGAGAATCACACTGTGTTCGAGCATGGCACGGGGCGGTTGACTGCCCGTATGACTCGGCCGGTCAACCGTTTCGATGCTGTCGTCTGACGTCATCAGCAGCAACGCCACAAGGCAGGGCGAGGCAGTCGATGCTAAACCTTGGGGGCTGATGCCAGAACTGCAGTCGTCCTTGGTATCTACGGTTGACCCGGCTAAAGCGGACTTGTGCGTTGTAGGACAACGTATAATGACCGGGCCGGCAAACCACCAAGGAGGTCTGTTCAATGACCGCGTTCCCCACTCTCATTGCGCCCCCTGCACGCGCGCGCGGTAGTCTTGCTGACCGTGTGGTGAACTTCATCAACGAACAGGTCGCAACGCACGCATTGAAGCCGGGTGACAAATTGCCGACCGAGACGACCCTGATGTCGCTGCTCGGCGTGAGCCGCACGGTGGTGCGCGAGGCGATTTCGCGGTTACAGGCCAATTCGGTGATCGAAACGCGTCATGGAATTGGCAGCTTCGTGCTCGAACCGCACCGCGAACCGCTAGGTCTTGAGATGGTGCCGGCCACGACGCTGGCGGATTTGCTATCGGTGATGGAGTTGCGCATCAGCCTTGAAACGGAATGCGCCGGGCTTGCTGCGCAGCGCGCCAGTGAACGCGACATTGTCAATATTCGTGCGGCGCTGGATGCGGTTGAAGAGACCAGCCGCGCGGGCGGCGACAGCGCGGCTGCCGATTTGCGCTTTCACGTCACGGTGGCGAGCGCCACCGGCAATCGGTATTTCGTCGACATCCTGACGCAGATGGGTACCGAACTGATTCCGCGGCATCGCGTCGATTCCCCCAGTCTTGCTAACAGTGATCCGGCCGCCTACATGGCGCGCGTCAATATCGAACACGAAAGCATTCTCGACGCCATCATTCGACGTGACCCCGAGGGTGCGCGTGCAGCGATGCGTATGCATCTTTCGGGCAGCCGTGAAAGGCTGCGCCGTGCGAGTACCGCGCCGGAGGAGAGTGCCTGACGTGTGGGCCGACGTGTTTGGCCTTGTCGTGCAAGCAGGCGGCCGAGTGGCCGCTTTTTTTACGTCCGGCGCTTATGTTCGCGGCTTCGGTGCGGTTCGTATGATGATTCGGCTTGCAATTGAGTCATCGTACAACTTGATGTGTTAATTCATGTCTGAAGCTCCGCGCTGGGTGGGATAAAGCCAGTTTCTCCCCGATATAGCGCCGATACGTAGGGTTAACGAAGATCGAATCGCAGTTGGAAACCTTGGTAAAAAACGAGTAGACTGTCGTCATACAACTGTGTGGCGACCGTTCGTCACTCATTTACCAGGTCCACGTTCATGTCCACGAAACCCTCACAATCGAACGCTACCCCGACCGTCACCGAACTGCGCGTCGTGCCCGTCGCCGGTCGTGACAGCATGTTGTTGAACCTGAGCGGCGCACACGGACCGTTCTTTACCCGCAACGTTGTGATCCTGCGTGATAGCGCTGGCAACACGGGCGTGGGGGAAGTGCCCGGCGGCGAGAGCATCCGCAAGACCATCGAGGATGCGCGTGCACTCGTGGTCGGCCAGTCCATCGGCAATCTGCAAGCCCTGCTCAACAAGGCCCGCACGCAGTTCGCCGATCGCGACGCTGGCGGGCGTGGCCTGCAGACCTTCGATCTGCGCACCGCCATTCACGCGGTGACCGCGCTCGAAGCCGCGCTGCTCGATCTGCTCGGGCAGCACCTGGGTGTGCCGGTCGCGGCGCTGCTCGGCGAAGGGCAGCAGCGCGACGAAGTAGAAATGCTCGGTTACCTGTTCTATATCGGCGACCGCAACAAGACCGATCTGCCGTACGCGAGCGGCGCACAAGGGCGCGACGACTGGGAGCGCGTGCGTACCGAAGAAGCTATGACGCCCGAAGCCGTCGTGCGCTTGGCCGAGGCCGCGCAGGCGCGCTACGGTTTCAACGATTTCAAGCTGAAGGGCGGCGTGCTGGCTGGCGACGCGGAAATGGAAGCGGTCACGGCGCTCGCCGAGCGGTTTCCGAAAGCACGCGTGACGCTGGACCCGAACGGTGCCTGGTCGCTCGCCGAAGCGGTGCGTCTGTGCCGCGACAAGCGCGATGTGCTGGCCTACGCGGAAGATCCGTGTGGTGCGGAAAACGGTTATTCGGGCCGCGAGGTAATGGCCGAATTCCGTCGTGCTACCGGCCTGCCCACGGCGACCAACATGATTGCAACAGACTGGCGTCAGATGGGCCACGCCATCCAGTTGCAGTCGGTCGATATCCCGCTCGCCGATCCGCACTTCTGGACCATGCAAGGCTCGGTGCGGGTTGCGCAGATGTGCAACGACTGGGGGCTGACGTGGGGCTCGCATTCGAACAATCACTTCGACATCTCACTCGCGATGTTCACGCACGTGGCGGCTGCGGCGCCCGGCAAGATCACCGCCATCGACACGCACTGGATCTGGCAGGACGGTCAGCACCTGACGCGCGACCCGCTCCAGATTGTCGGCGGCAAGGTCAAGGTGCCGAGCGCTGCGGGCCTCGGTATCGAACTGGATATGGATGCGCTCGAAAAGGCGCATGCGCTGTATCAGCAATATGGCCTTGGTGCGCGCGACGACGGTGTGGCCATGCAGTACCTGATTCCGAACTGGAAGTTCGACAACAAGCGTCCGTGCCTCGTGCGCTAAGCCAGATTCATGGCTGCCGGAAGCACCTGTAGCCGCTCACCCTGAACTCAACCTGATACTCACGACATCATGACGACCCCTCAAGAACTCAAGGCGATTGTTTCCGAAGGCCTGCTGTCTTTCCCCGTAACGGACTTCGACGCCCAAGGCGACTTCCGCGCCGACACTTACGCGCAGCGCCTGGAATGGCTCGCACCGTATGGCGCTTCAGCGCTGTTCGCAGCAGGCGGCACAGGCGAATTCTTTTCGCTTACCAAAAGCGACTACAGCAATGTGATTCGCACAGCTACGGAAACCTGCAAAGGGAAGGTGCCAATTCTTGCAGGCGCGGGTGGTCCGACGCGCGTGGCGATTGAATACGCGCAGGAAGCTGAGCGGCTGGGCGCGAACGGTGTGCTGCTGATGCCGCACTATCTGACCGAAGCGTCGCAGGACGGCATCGCCGCGCACGTCGAACAGGTGTGCAAATCGGTGCAGAACATGGGCGTGATCGTCTATAACCGCGCCAATTCGAAGCTCAACGCCGACATGCTCGAACGTCTCGCGGATCGTTGCCCGAACCTGATCGGCTTTAAGGACGGCGTGGGTGAAATCGAGGCTATGGTGACGATTCGCCGCCGCCTCGGCGACCGCTTCTCATATCTCGGCGGCTTGCCGACTGCGGAGGTCTACGCCGCCGCATATAAAGCGTTGGGCGTGCCGGTGTATTCGTCGGCGGTATTCAATTTCATTCCGAAGACCGCGATGCAGTTTTATCGCGCGATTGCCGCAGACGATCACGCCACCGTGGGCAAATTGCTCGATGAGTTTTTCCTGCCGTATCTGGCCATTCGTAATCGCCGCCAGGGTTACGCGGTCAGCATCGTGAAGGCCGGCGCGAAGCTGGTGGGCCGCGATGCGGGTCCGGTGCGCGCGCCACTGACCGATCTCACCGAAGAAGAGATCGCGCAACTGGATGTGCTGATCAGAAAGCTAGGCGCGCAGTAAGCGTGGGGGCGGGCGCTTATTGTTTGGAGCACCCGCTACTTGCTCTATCGCCGCACGGGGCGCCAGAGCAATAAGCTACGGGATGTGGCATAACAATAATTTATCGATCCGATTACCTTGGCCTGGTTTTAATTATGACGAGAAGGCGCTAACCTTGTCGTCAAGCTAGGCTTACCTTAAGGAAATCGCTTCGATGTCTGCTCTCTACACCCCCTTCAAACTTAAAGACGTGACGCTGCGCAACCGCATTGCGGTTCCGCCGATGTGCCAGTACAGCGCCGTCGACGGCTTCACCAACGACTGGCATCAGACGCATTACAGCAGCATCGCACGCGGTGGCGCCGGCCTCGTGATCGTCGAAGCCACCGGCGTATCTCCCGAAGGACGCATTACGCCGGGCTGCACTGGACTGTGGAACGACGAGCAGGCCGAAGGCATGGCGCGCATTGCGGCCTCAATCAAGGCCGCGGGCGCAGTGCCCGGTATCCAGATTGCGCATGCAGGCCGCAAGGCAAGCGCGAATCGGCCGTGGGAAGGCGACGACCATATTGCCGAGGGCGATCCGCGTGGCTGGGAGACGCTCTCGCCGTCAGCGGTGGCGTTCGGTGCGAATCTGCCCCAGGTGCCCAGGGCAATGACGCTCGACGATATTGCGCGCATCAAGGCCGATTTCGCAGCCGCGGCACGACGCGCCCGCGATGCGGGCTTCGAATGGCTCGAACTGCATTTTGCACACGGCTATCTTGCACAGAGTTTCTTCTCCGTACACGCTAACCAGCGTGATGATCTGTACGGTGGCGACCTCGCTGGCCGTAGCCGCTTCCCGCTGGAGACACTCGCTGCAGTCCGCGAAGTATGGCCGGAACATCTGCCGTTGACCGCGCGTTTTGGCGTGATCGAATACGACGGTCGCGATGAAGTGACGCTGCAGGAATCGATCGAACTGACCAAGGCGTTTCGCGAGGGTGGTCTGGATATGCTGAACGTGAGCGTCGGGTTCTCGACGCCGAACGCGAGCATCCCCTGGGGACCGGCGTTCCTCGCACCGATCGCCGAGCGCGTACGCCGCGAGGCTGGGCTGCCGGTTGCGTCGGCGTGGGGTATCGATTCGCCGGAGATCGCTAACCGTACGATCGAACAAGGTCAACTGGATCTGGTGATGGTGGGCCGCGCGCATCTGTCGAACCCGCATTGGCCGTATCACGCTGCGAAGGATCTCAAGGCGAAGCAGCCTTCGTGGGTGTTGCCGGCACCGTACGCTCACTGGCTTGAGCGATACGCTACCGCCGAATAAGCCGGAAGGTACTGCCCCGGTGACGGCCATGCTTTGGGCGACGCCAGCGCCTGGGTTTGGCTCGGAATCGAAAGTTGGCACCGCGAAGCGTAAGGGCACAATCTAACCAAGAATGCCACTATGCTCGCGGGCCAACGCCGAAGCTTGGCCCGTTATGCGGCGAGGTAGCCACCATCTACCGGCACGATCGCCGCCGTCATAAAGGACGCAGCAGGCGTGCACAGAAAGGCCGCGACCTGCGCCACTTCCTGAGGCTGACCCCAACGATGCATAGGCGTACGGTCCAGAATCCCTTGCGAGCGGCCAGCGTCATCCTGCAGTGCCTGCGTGAGCGGCGTGGCGATCCAGCCCGGTGCAATGGCATTGACGCGGATGCCGTCGACCGCGTAAGCAATAGCGAGCGACTTGGTGAGTTGCGCAATCGCGCCCTTGCTTGCGCTGTAAGCGGGCACGAGGCCACCGCCAAAAAAGCTCAGCATTGAAGCCGTATTCACGATACAGCCTGACGAAGCCTTCAATAACTCACGTGCGCTTGTGCAGACTCGCATGGTGCCATTCAGGTTGATGTCGAGCACGCGTTCGAACACGTCGATCTGGTGTTCTTCAACGCGGCTAATCACGCCAGCACAATTGACGACGATATCGAGCCTGTCAAAGCGCTTCATCAGTGCAGTAACTTCTTCTGAAGAGCGCACGTCCAGCGAGACCCGCTCGATGTCTGTGCTCAACGTATCAGGCACGTCCGCAGGAAGCGGCAGGCCTGCGGCAACCGTTTTCGCGCCGAGTGCAGACAGTTGGTTTGCAATCGCCGCGCCGATTCCGGACAGGCCGCCCGTCACAAGCGCGACCTTGCCTTCGAGAATATTGGTCTGAAATGTCATGGGCGTTTCGCGCAAAAGATATCGGTCAGCGGATGAACTGGTCTACGTAATCCTCACCAAGACCGTTTGCAGCGTAGTGCTTGCGGCACATATCGATCTTCGTGAAGACGTCTTCGTAACCGGTGTAGTTGCCGTACGGATCGCAATAGAACATCACGCCATTAACCTGGAAGTACGTAATCATTTCTTCGACATCGTCAGGAACATAGAGCGTGTGCGTTTCGCCCGGCGGCTCGTAGACATAGCTTCCTTCCGTGGCGACCCAGTCATGCTCCAGATAGCGCCAACGGCCTTTCAGCACCATGCCGTGAACGCCTTGAGGATGACGGTGTCTGCTCAGTACACCTGATTTGCGCACTCGCAGCAGATTCATCCAGTAACCTTGCGACGCATTCAGGCAAAGCGGACGAAATGACACGTTTTCGGCTTGTGGAACCCAGACTCGTTCGTCGGTTGGGATGGCAAAGGGAACGACGATTTCCTTTTGCGCTTCCTTTGGAAACGGAAGCTGATAGGGCGTCATGGGTGAGTAGGTAGCTTCGGGCATGGAGTCCTCTGAAGTGTCCACATCGTGGACGTCGCGTCCACAGTACGACTATTATCGGAACTCGCTCACCGACGGTCAACCGATCAATCGGCAACCGCCGCCACCTGTTCGCAAGAAGCCCGCGCCAGTTTTTCTTCTGTCGACCACAATATTCCCGATCGAGAAACGTCAACAGAGGTATGGAACCGCCGCTCCCTCCTGACCCGATGATCGAACGAGAAACGGACCTCACTGCAACCATCTTGCGTGAGCGTTCCCGGCTCGGCCATTTCATCGGGCGCCGGGTGCGGGATCCGAGTGATGCGGAAGACATCTTGCAGGACGTCTTTCATGAGTTCGTCCAGGCCTACCGGCTGCCCGCGCCAATCGAGCAGGCGAGTGCGTGGCTGTTCCGGGTGGCGCGCAATCGCATCATCGATGCTTTTCGCAAGCGCAAGGAGCAATCACTGGATGAACTCGCGAATGGCGACGCCGACGACGACACCGACCCCGGCGAATACCGTCTCGAGCTTGCTTTACCCGCCGAGGACGCTGGCCCGGAGGCGGTCTATGCACGCTCGGTACTGCTCGAAGCATTGCAGGACGCATTGGACGAATTGCCTCCGAACCAGCGTGAGGTCTTCATTGCTCACGAACTGGAAGGTCGCAGCTTCAAGGAACTGGCCGCCGCAAGCGGCGTAGGCGTGAACACGCTGCTCGCGCGCAAGCGCTATGCGGTGCTGCATCTGCGCGCCCGCTTGCAGCCCATCTATGACGAGTTGGAAATTTAAAGGAGCAGTCGATGAGATGCAGACTGAGATGGTTTGGCAAGGCACTGTTGGCGCTGGTAGCCATCGTGGTGCTGGGAGCAATCGTGATGGGGCTGTGGAACTGGGTGATTCCGGCGCTCTTCGTTGGCGGGCGGGCGATCGATTTTCCGCACGCTATTGGCTTGCTGGTCTTGTGCCGCATCCTGTTTGGGGGCTTTCGCGGCCGCGGCGGTTGGCACGGTCGCGGACCGTGGCGTCGCTGGGAGCGCATGACGCCGGAAGAGCGCGAGATGTTCATGAAGGGCATATCGTCGGCTCGCGGCAAGAGTGAGGAGAACGGCGCATGAACAACGCCTCGACAGCCGCCTGCAAGCAGGCGCCAGGCGTCATCGTCCCTGTGGTCAGCTTCAAACACTGCGAAGGCAAGGGCGATTGCGCGGTGGTGTGCCCGGAAGACGTCTTCGAAATTCGACGCATCGACACGCAAGACTATGAGCGTCTAGGGACGTTGAACCGGTTCAAATTGCGCGTACACGGCATGCAGGTGGCGTACACGCCGAACGCAGACGCGTGCCGCGGTTGCGGTTTGTGCGTGACAGCGTGCCCGGAACGTGCCATTACGCTCGCCAGGGCGAAGTGAACGTGCCAACCCGGAACGTCGCTGGGTCTAACTAAGGCAACCTGCAACCACCCTTAGACAGTGACGTGACCTTCCGAAGGGTCCGCGTCAGCAAATCGCTCGGTACACGCTTGCCGTAGCCTTTCAACGGTAGCCAGCCAGGACTCACCTTCGGAGCGCCGAAAGAGGCGCATGCCTTGCGGATACCAGGGCGAGTCGTCCCGGTTGTGCATCCAGCGCCAGTCGACGCCTTTTGACGGCAACAAGACCCAGCAGGGTTTGCGCAGCGAAGCGGCCAGATGGGCGATGGAGGTATCGACGCAGATGACCAGATCGAGCTGGCTGATGATCGCGGCACTGTCGGCGAAATCGGCGGCGTCCGACCCGAGGTGCAGAAGCGGCATTCCTGCGGGCGGGTTCCGCGCCTCGTCCTCCCCCGGTCCCTTTTGCAAACTGATGAAATTGACGTCGGGCAGGCTCCAGAGGGGTGCCAGCGTCGCCAGCGATGGCAGCGACCTGTTCACGTCATTGTGGTGCTGTGGATTTCCTTTCCATACCACGCCGATCTTGCGACCAGGCGGGAGCGTTGCAAGCCGCGAGCGCCAATGTTCAATTACGGACGGCTCAGGGATGAGGTGAACGGCCGGCGGAATCGTGTCGAGGGCCGTTCGCAGATGCCATGGGGCGCTCATCAGGCTCGTCCAGCAGTCGTAACCCGACGATTGTGCTAACCCAGTCTCCGGATCGACAACTCTGTCGACACCATCAACTGAGGCCATCAATCGATGCAGGACAGGAGTACACGCGAGCGTGATCTCGGCCGCGCCTTTTGCTTTGAGCAGGGGAAGATAGCGGCTGAAGTGGATCATGTCGCCCAGGCCGTCCTCCTGCCAGACCAGCAAGGTTTTGCCCGACAGATCCTCGCCTTGCCACTGCTTGCAACGCAACAGCGAACGCGTGTTGTGATGAGCGAACCCGGGATGCTCGTAGCGCGACTCGTGCAGTCGCCATCCTTCCGTGAACTGGCCGTTGCCGAGCAGTAAGGTTGCCAGAAAAAAGCTGGCGTCCTTGTAGTTGGGCCGCAAGGAGAGCGCCGTTCGGAACGCGGATTCGGCTTCAGGCAGCCGATTGAGTCGCTTCAACAGATTGCCGAGATTGTAATGAGCCTCTGCGTAATCGGGCCGTAAGACGATCGCTTGCGTGAGGTGCGCGACAGCCTCGGGCGGGCTTTCGGACAGCCCTAACAGACAGCCCAGGTTGTGGTGCGCTTCAGCAATCTCGGGGCGCAGGCGGATCGCGTTTCTGAAAGCCGCCTCGGCCTCGGCCAGGCGGCCGAGACCGAAAAGAACATTTCCGAGGTTGTAGTACGCCTCTGCATATTGCGGGCGATGCAAAATCGCTTGCCGGAAGGCTGTCTCGGCCTCGGGCAAGCGTTTGAGGGTGAGCATGAGCGCACCGAGGTTCGCGTGCGCCTCAGCATAATCAGGGCGCACGGTCACGGCTAGCCGGAACGCAAGTTCGGCCTCGGTCAGCCGGTTGAAGAGCTTCAGGACGGCGCCCAGGTTGTTCAAGGCCGCGGGATTCTCAGGCTTGATAAGCAGGGCCTGGCGGTACGCCTCATCTGCCTCTTGCAGGCGTCCCAGTTCTTTCAGCACGTTGCCAAGGTTGTTATGCGCTTCGGCATGGTCAGGCCTCGCCGCCAAGGCCGACCGGTACGCGGACTCGGCATCGTGCAGGCGACGAAGATCCTGCAACACGATGCCGAGATTGAAGTGAGCCTCAGCGTAGTCGGGGCGGATCGCTATCGCCCGCCGGTATGACGACTCGGCTTCTGGCAGTTGACGCAGATCGTAGAGCGCCGCGCCGAGATTGTTGTTGGCCTCGGCGAGGTCGGGCCTAAGGGTTTGTAATCTACGGTAGATCGCCTCAGCCTCTGCGAGGCGCTTGAGCGATTTGAGCAACATGCCGAGGCTGTCATAGGCTTCATCGAATTCAGGGTTCGCGTCAATACACTGGCGCCAGTAGGCTTCTGCATTTGCATCCATATTCAGGCCCAGCGAACAGGCCGCTGCGATGTTCAGCGCCTCAGCCCGAAGGTCGTTCGACAGATCGGCTTCGGAATTGAGGGTCTGCTCGGCCACAGACAATGCCTCGGCAAATTGCCCCTTTGAATGGAGTGAAGCTGCCAGCTGATTACGGCTTTTGATCAAAAGCGTGTGCTTCGGTGCGTCGGACATGAGGCGTGGGCCGTCGTGGTAGGGGGCGCCGCGGTGTGTTTCGTGCTGCCCTATGGGCTCGCTCCGCGGTTTTTTGCAGCCGCTATCCTGACTGCGCTCCGACTCGAACGTCAAGCAGTCTTGTCTCCATCCATGCTGATATTTTGCTTCCGACCCATAGACCAACACTAATTGCTCGCTCTGGCAAACTCAGCAGAAAGGTTCTGCAATTGCTCGCGGGCCCTGAATAGCCGCTCCACCAATTGCGCCGAAGCGGGTGTAATTGGCATCCGTGTCTCGGCGGTCGAGGAATGGTCGAATGACAGTATTGCCTTGATTGTGGAGGGATTCGGTGCGTCAAATAACAACCGCAACACGGGCAGCAATCCTGCGAATAAAGTTCGAGCCTCTGCCTCGCGGTTTGCCCGGGTCAGTTCCTGCACTTCGACCAGAAGATCGGCGCAGACGTGCGCGCTCGCCAGAATGCCACCTGTTCCGCCGGCGCTCAGGCAGTCCACGAACGCCTCGTCCGTGCCGCACAACACACTAATCGGCAGATCACTCAGTGCCTTGAAGTGATCTTTCACGCATTCCTTGATCGCCACGATATTGTCGTGCTCCAGCAAGCGAGCGACCGTGTCTGGTGCGATTGTGACGCCAGTGCGATGCGGCACGTCGTATAAGACAATTGAGCGGTCCGTTGCCTGCGCAACCTGTTCGAAGTGCCACTGCACGCCGGCTTGATCCGGACATATGTACGAAGGCGGTGCCACCAGATAGCCATTGCAGTCCCAATGCGCGTAACGCCGGATCTGGCGTACGACCTCACGTGTGTCCGAACCGCAAACGCCTACGAGTACCGGTAGGCTTTTGCCGACAACATCGCTTAGGGCTTCCAGTACCGTGACGCATTCGGCATCTGATAACAATGCGGCCTCTCCCGTGGTACCCAATGCAACGAAACCGCTGATCTCGGTGCTCAGATAGTGTTCTGCGAGCCGCTGCAACGCGTCGATATCAAGTTCGCCGCCGCGAAAAGGCGTGACAATGGGCAGCCAGATTCCTGAGTACATGTCTAGTGTGTTTCTTTGCTTGAGTTGCGCCGCTGGGCTTGGCCGATCGTCGCTTGAGGTAGCGTTGCGATCAGCGTGTGCAGGGTGAAGTCGAGGTCGTCGAGTGCGATGCCGAATTGCACGCGGACACCATCGCGAACTGTTTGCGTGCTTACCACGTAGACGCCAAGGGGAGAATGCAACAGTTGCCGGAGTTGTCCGCGCAACTGGTCGTCCGTGGTGCGATGGAGCGTCACCGGTAACAACACGCGTGACGAAGGGAAGGGAATGACGTTATTGCGTGAGAGGGGTCGTGCGCTGTGCGCTCCGGCGTCGAAGACCGGAAGTGATCGAGTGAGAGCCATGGTACGCGGCAGAGCCGCTGGGGTTGGTCAAGACAGTTTCGAGGTTAGACTCTCCGGTGTAAACGTTGTGAAAAAAACCGCTTGCCGGTCGAAAAAATGCTATTGCGCGGAAGCCGAAGTTCGACGAATGAGGGCGAACCGAACGGCTACGCTGCCGAATTATCAAGTCCCGAAGCTTAGTGACCCAGTCCGCTCGCGGCGATCTGCTGCTCCACATATTGGGCAAACAAGGCATGCAAGTGCGTCGTTGGATGAAGGTCGTCAGCGAACATATACGTTTGATCTGCATTAGCGCTCACGTAGGTTGCTGGCGAGCACAGCAGTGACGTGTCGTCGGGGGTTTTCGAAGGATCGCAGGCCTGGCCAGTGTTCGAGACCGTGAAGCCATTGGCCTGAAAGTTCGCGATGATCTGGTCCAGCCAGGTATAAGAGTCGACCTCGATCACCTTGCTTTGCAGGCCGTCTGCCTGCAAGGCTGAGTTGAGGTCATTGTTGAACAGCTGCGATAACTGGCTCAGGGTTGCGCCGCCGTCAGACGCGGCGAGGCCGGTGGGTGACAATCCAATGTTCGGGAGATTAACCACCACGACATGAGTCGCGCCGCTCTGGACGATCTGCCCGACGATTTGAGCGAGGGTGGTGGCCGCAGTCTGCACGGTTTGCGCCGCAGCAGGCAAAGCCCCGGCGCGCAGCACGTCGTTCGCGCCCGCCCAGACCAGCACCAGTTGACCGCTATTGAAGCTCCCATGAGCGGACAGATAGCTTGAAACCTGCTGGTTCACGGGCATTTCCACATTGCCGATCACGTCGGTAAGAAAGTCGTATTGGTTTGCCGGCGTCGCCACCGTGGCCCCACCTTCCGCGTAGCCGAAACCACCTTGCGGGCTCAGTTCATGCCCAACGTCGATCGTGTACGCCGCGCTCAGGGTACCGCCGTAGTATTGCGCGACATCCTGCGCCCACACCTGCCCCGGGTTGGTCGTGAAGCGTCCGCCGCCAACCGCGCTCGCGAGTGGCGCATAAGTGCCCACGTCTGAGAGGCTGTCGCCGAACGAGACAACCTGCAACTGAACGCCGCCCGCCGGAGTGGCCGTACTGCTTCCACTGCTTGAACTGCCGCCATGTCCGCCGCACGCGGCAAGCAGTGAAATAAATGCAGCGAAAATTGCAGGACGTACCTTGTGACTGATTCCTCGCATGGCTCCTCCCCGCTGATTGGCTGGGCAATGGCGCTCACGTGGCCGGCTTATGGCATATCGCTCGCATACCAAGTACTCCCGTGACGCAAAAACCGTGCAAGCCGTCTTTCAGCGGCGGTCTGGAGCGATCCCATCCCCGATTACGCAAAGGTCTCGCAGCGTTCGAGGGGACACGTTTCGCTTCAAATTCGGTGTGATGCCCTTCGTCCTGACTGACATGGGCGCCCAGCGGGAGACGTCCAATAGCGCGCATGTTGCACCCATTGCGACTGCTACCTGAAAGGTAATTCCTGCTAGCGAAGTGATGATTGAAGGAGAATGAGTGATGGCACTTTGGACAGAATGGGTCTCGGCGAACGAGACAGGCGGGCACAACTTCACCGAAACCGCCGTGGTGAACCTCAATGGATCAGACAACGTTTACGCTTCGGTAGCGCTGTCGAAATTCAACGGAAATGGCGGTTCGCCGCAGGCGGAAATTTTCATTTCCGAATACGTGCAGAACGGTGACCCGCACTCGGGAAGCTGGAACGAGCTTCTCGGGAATGGCATTTCGAGCATTACGGTCAGCTTGACGGTCAACAATGCAACCGCCAAGGGAGTGATGACCATTACAACGGATCGGTGACGTGTGGCGGGCGGCCGCAAAGGGCGGCCGCTCTTTTCGCGCGAAGACGTTGAGACGATCGAGCATCTTTGTGAGCGGCGCGGGCATCCTCCCACGCCAATTGGCGTCCTAGAATTCGTTCACGGTCATGTGAGTTGCCTTGCATCTTGTCAGGCGGCACCCAACCGGATGCTAATAATCAAGGAGCTCATCATGTCGAACGTTGAACAGTACGAGTATGTTTTCCTCGGCGGAGGAAAGGGCGGTAAAACGCTCGCGATGGAGTTGGCCCAAGCGGGCAAACGAGTTGCACTGATCGAACGGGGCATGATCGGCGGATCATGCATCAACGTTGCATGTATTCCCACCAAGGCTTTGATCCAGAACGCACGGGTTGCCCATGTGCTTGGCAGCCAGTCGCGCGATAGCGACGCGGGTCCCCGTCCGGCCACCGACATGGCACAGGTTGCCAGGAACGTACGTTCGGTGGTTGAGGGCCTGGTCGACATTAACCTCAAGGCGTTCATCAGCTCGGGTATGGACCTCGTGATGGGCACCGGTCACTTCATCGCGCCACGCACCATCAGCGTGCGGCTGAATGAAGGGGGCGAAAGAGTGATCGCAGGCGACCAGGTGTTCATCAACACCGGCACGACGGCGGCCATTCCGGACGTCCCCGGCCTAAGGGATGCACAACCGCTCACCCACGTAGAAGCGCTGCAACTGGAATTACTACCTGAGCACATGATCGTGATTGGCGGCGGCTATATTGGCCTCGAAATGGCCCAGGCATACCGGCGTCTTGGCAGCAAGGTGACGCTGATTCAGGAAGCGCCGCGCGTCGCGATGCGTGAGGACGAAGACATCACCTCGGCGATCGAGACCGCGCTTGGCGAAGAAGGCATCGGCATCCGGGTTGGCGTCAAGCCGATAAACGTGTCGGGTGTCTCGGGCCGAGCCGTCACGGTGGAGTTGAACAATGGAGAGCGTGTATCCGGCAGTCATATCCTCGTCGCAGCAGGGCGTACACCTGTCACTCGAGGGTTGGGGCTGGACGTCGCGGGCGTCGAACTCGATACGCGCGGTTTCATCAAGGTGGATGAGCGCCTCGCAACGACCGCCGCTAATACATGGGCGATCGGGGAAGTCGCGGGAACACCGATGTTCACGCATGCGTCTTTTGACGACTATCGCGTGCTGAAGTCGCAACTGGCCGGTGGCAGTCTCACCACGAACGACCGCATCATTCCATACGCACTGTTTATCGAACCGGAACTCGGCCGGATTGGCCTGAACGAAACGGATGCCAAGGCTCGGGGCATCGAGGTTCGAGTCGCGAAGATTCCGATGGCGGCAGTGCCGCGCGCCCGGACCAATGGGAATACGAAGGGCTTCATGAAGGTGCTCGTCGACGCGCACTCCGATCAGATCCTCGGCTTCTCGATGCTTGGGACCAACGCCGGCGATGTAGTGACGGCTGTGCAGATGGCGATGCTCGGCAAACTGCCATACACCGTGGTGCGTGATGCGATCATTGCGCATCCGTTGATTTCGGAAGGGCTGAATATCCTGTTTTCCAAGGTTCCGCCGCGAGCGAATGCTCAATGACTATAGGGCCATTTTCCTTTCCGGTTGCGCCGCTCATTTTGCTGGTGAGCGTCGCGATCGCGGTGGTGGCCGCGCGCATCGCCGGACGGGGAAATCCCGCTGCTGAGCGGGTCATTGTGAATAGCGTGATCGTCGGGCTTGTCGTGTCGCGACTGTCGTTTGTCGCGCACTATCTGCCCGCCTATCAAGGGGATGTACTCAAGATGCTGGACTTTCGCGATCGTGGCTTTGATCTGCTGCCTGGTGCGGTCCCAGGTGCTGCTGTGTCGCTATGGGCGGTGGTGCGTCGCCGCCAGTTACGCCGTGCGGCTATTTTTGCGGCGCTTGCCGGCATCTTCAGTTGGAGTATCGCGACCACGTTTGCCGGTACAGGTAACGAATCGGAATCTTTGCCCGCGATGAACCTCGTTGATATGCACGGCAAGCTGCAATCGCTCACGCGCAATGATGGCAAGCCGCTGGTGATTAATCTGTGGGCAAGCTGGTGTGCACCGTGTCGCGGAGAAATGCCGATTCTCGCGCAGGCACAACGTCAATATAACGGCGTGAACCTGGCATTCGTCAACCAAGGTGAATCTCGCGCAACGGTTAGCGATTTTGCGTCGACCCAAGGGCTTTCGTTGCAGAACCTCTTGCTTGATCCATCTTTGGACGTTGCGCGTGCGGTCGGCGCGCGGGCCTTTCCGACCACGCTTTTCTATGACGGCAAAGGGAAATTGCTGGCGGTGCATCTTGGACCATTTTCGGCAGCTACTTTCCAAAACGCACTTGAGACGCTGTATCCGTCCTCTATCGTGCCCAGAGGCTAGATTAAATCAACTGTCCTTCAGCGGCCGCGTCCCCCAGAACAACACCGCTTCGACCGCAAAAACAACAACAACAGGGACAACTCCCCCGACTGTCCCTGCGATCTCTCGTCCAAACCGGCTGACCACATAAATCAGCACGATCATGCTGACCGCCATGCCCGGTGCGCCGAGTCTGCGTAGCGCCGCGCTGCGATGGTAGCCGAGCCATCGGGGCAATAGGCGGCGAGGCCGAACAGGGCCGCCGCAAACACGATGATCTGCTCCGCCGTGTTCTGGAGATATCGTTGATTGACGCGCAACCTGTGCGTCTCGAAGCCCGCCAGCGGATCAAACGCGGGCGAGGTTAGGCGCTCGTGCGCTACCGCTTCGAAACCCGTCACCAGGCAGAACAGCACGGCGACGCAGTAGCATTTAAGCGTCAGCAGCATGCGGGCGTCGAGGCTGTCCATACCCGGCAGAGGCGACATCAGCAAATCGATGCCGAACCAGAGCCCGATGCAAGCAACGAAGCAATCGCGATGCCGACAATGCCGATGCTGCGCTGCCGGCGAAAGTCGGAGGGGTGATGGGCCGGATCGGTCATAGGTTTTTCCTTCCGACGGTTCATACGCGGCATCGGCGTTCGCATCTGCCTCACGCGACGTAGTTTATTGCGTCGCGCCGGCAAACGGCATTTTAAGAGTTGAAGGCACATTGCCGCGACGTAATGCGTCCCGCACCTTACCAGGATCGCCCCGGGGATTTCTGACGCGGTCAGCATGCCGCCTGTCGAGGAGAAGAACCATTGTTCGCAGCGGGTAGACGCAGATTCTACGAAGTCGGCACGAACAAATATGAATCGTCATGAAGATCAATAAATTTAAATCAGTAGTCCGATGCGAATCGAAGGGAGTGTTTCCTTGTGTTTGTCTTTGCTTCGCGCGCCATCATAGATGCATTGCGCGCGAAGACACTCCGGGCTTACGTCGGGCCGACGTTCATTTGTCGATGAATGAGTGACTACTGCGCGGTCGTTGCGTTTGCGCTACCTGCAGTGTTGACGGGCACCATTGCAGCCTTTTCTGCGTTCGGTGTTACGCCGTTAGCGCTGGGCGGTGTGATCGTGGTGGCTCCGGCAGCCGGCGCTGCCTTGTCTTTCGCGGGCGTATTAATCGTCGTAGTACTGCCGAACTGAACCGTAAGGAGAGTCGGATAGTCGTATGCGGCACCCGTCGCTACATCGACGCCCGCACCGATCACTCCGCCAAATAAAATGTTCCCAAAGGCCATGCCCTTCGTTGACGACTTCGCAGAAGCAATGCCCGGTTGCTCGCCGGACTTGGTGCAGTAGATCGACAGGTCGTCGTACGCACGATGGATGGTGACGCTCCCCGGCGTCGTGACATACCACGTGCCTTTCGGGTTTTCGAGTTTGCAATTGGCTCCAGCGATCATTTCTCCTGTGGCCGACCGCGTTTCAACCGATACCGATTGATTCGAGCCTCCG
This sequence comes from Paraburkholderia sp., assembly GCF_049581445.1. Lineage (GTDB taxonomy): Bacteria > Pseudomonadota > Gammaproteobacteria > Burkholderiales > Burkholderiaceae > Paraburkholderia. Next base: position 24,171 of record NZ_JBAURZ010000306.1, read on the forward strand.
ACGATAGAGGCACATCCCGTTGTCAAAACAGCGCCCAAGGTAAGCCCGCATACGGAGAGATGCTTTACGATCTGTTTCATTGTCATTGTCATTGTCATTGTCATTGTTGGTCTCGTTGTTGGTTTAATCCCAGATTTCCCTCGATTTTGGGAGCACGCTGACATGCTGCGCCAGACTGCTGCGCAGCGTGCAACGGCATATGGTTATCGACCTGAATGGGGAATTCTTTAGAAAATGACGGATTCAGCATCTACCGTCGAAGGCGATGCGCGCTGCACAGAGTGTCACGCTACAGGGGGAAAGCAGTGACCGTAGTCTTCGCAACCAGGACAACCGGGAGCGGGGCCCGGCTCCTGTCCCAACGACAACGCCAGTTGCTGTGCAAGAAACTTCTTCCACCGCAGCCCGGCCACATTCAGCGACACAAGTTCGGGGAAGTAACGTTCAAGCATCGCGGTGACTTCCTCGCGGCCAGCAAGGCCGAGATCGCGCCAGAGGTGATCGGGTCTCAAGCAGGCGTGAGCGATGATGGATGCAAGACGACGGGCATCGTCGGCGTCAACCGCCGAACTCGCATGTTTTAGTATCAGCGCACGCAGCGTGGCGACAAACTCGGCGTGCCCCTGTGTATTCACGTTGATTGCCTGGGTGCGCGTCTCAATCTCAGCCAGTTCCAGCGCAAAATGTCGGCGAAACAGCGCGTGCAAATCCTCGTGTGAGAGGCCCAGCAAGGCTAACTCATTGCGCACCTCGCGCGCAGCGATGAGTTTCGCAAACAGGTACGCGTCGGGCGAAAGGCCTCCAGGAGCGCCGGCTGTCAGCTGTTCAACACGGACCACACAGGCATGGGCAATGCCCGGGTTGTGCGTCACATCAGGACGCCGGTGCGGGCCAGACCGAGGCAAGTCTGCACTGGGAAATGTGTCGTCAGGGACTGGAGACATGGCTGGTTTGTCGAACAATGGCGTATCTTCGCGTACCGTCTCAGCGGCGGGCCACTCGTTGCCTCATCTTACGCCAAACCACCCGGCAGGCCGTCAAGTTGTAGACGCAGCTTTTCTGTGGCTTCTGGACGTGAGAGATGTCCCGCGCTCCATTCGCCGAATCGGTCAAGATGCTATTGAGCGACAGGACATGAATGGACATTTTCGACAGAGGCGAAATATTGTTGATGAGTAAACAGTATGTTGCCGCTGCACGATCTTCTCTTCGCTAAGTCACGGAGTAGCATGGGTCACCGCCGAGATAGATAGCCCTGTGCCATACGTTCTCCTTGAAGATGCGACGCCCGCTCATGCAAGCGGCCGACACACAAAATCAGCAAGTCCAGAAGCGCGGCATGCGGCTAAACATCCGGCGATTCACTAACCACAGAGGCGCTTAGGAGACATTTTATGGCCCTGATTTCTTGTGATATGCGGTATGGAAGGACGGACGAGCAGAAGCGGGCGCTTGCCTCTGGTCTGTTGCGGGTGGTGAGTGCAGCAACGGGCGAGACGAAGAACGACATCTTTGTTGTCATTCGCGAAGGCAGAGGAATCAACTTCGTCGAGCATGGTGAGCACCTCCCCGAGTACGTCGAAGGCGCGGCGAATGATAAAGAACTGATCAATCGCCTTAAATAGTCACGGATTGGAGATTCAGCATGCCTTTCATTGAATGCCACATTACGACTGGGTTGACGCCGGATCGTCGCGAACAACTCATCAGGGACATCATCCAGGTTACGCACGACTCGATTGGATCGGATCCCAAGATCATTAACGTGATCTTGCATGAGCATCCGGCTCAAAACATTAGTATCTCCAGCCGCATCAACGGTGAGGATTTCAAGAAGACGAAGACGGGCTGATATATCACCGGCCAACACAGTTAGCTATCCTGTGCATGTTCTTGCAAGCTGAGCACTATCTGCAGATAGTGCTCGAGTGACGCTAAATCCCCCGGCTCCCCCCGCACTGCGACCACCTGGTCAGGTCTTATCAGCACCCAACCTTCGCCATTGAAGCCGTAGCGCCGACGTGCATCCCCAGCAGGGTCGTCGGCCGCATCGATCGTCACAAGCTGAACCGCATCGGCGAACGGAGCAACCAGCCTCCCGAGACGCGACGCATCGCCATCGCGAAACTCAATCAAAGTGTGACGTGCATCCAACAGCGGCCAAAGCGTGCGCTCCTGTCCATCACCCGCATTGGTCCAACGCAAATCGAGCGCTCGCGTGCCAGGAAAACCGCGCGACGGATGCCCCGACACTCCGCTAAGCGCTACCAGTGGACCGTCGTGATACGTCACGTCGGTCTCGGCCATCTCGGTTCGCAGGCGCGCCTGCAATGCGGGCATATTTCCAAGCACGGAGATGGCCGCGTCGCGTGCGAGACGCGCGAGCGGATGCGGTGCCATGCCAACATGCAACAGTCGCGCCGCGTTGCCGATCACATCGCGCGCGACGGGCCGCCGCTCGGCCTCGTAACTGTCGAGCAACGTCGCGGCGTCGCCGCGCCCCTGAAGCACGTACGCGAGCTTCCAGCCCACGTTCGCCGCGTCCTGTATGCCGGTGTTCATGCCCTGGCCGCCCGCGGGACTGTGAATGTGCGCGGCGTCACCCGCGAGGAACACGCGGCCTATGCGGTAGTGCGCCGCGAGCCGCTCATTGATTCGAAAGGTGGACAGCCAGCCTGGCTCCGACAACGTCGCGCCCACCGGCCCGTGGCGCGTGATTTTCTGTTGGAGTTCTTCGAGGGTCGGCGGCTCGTCGCCTCGCGACGCCGCATCGTCGCCGACACGGCGGCTAATTATCCGCCAGACGTCATGAGCGAACGGAAACAGGGCGACCGTGCCGCCGTCGTGCCACCAGATGTGAATGCTATGCCGATCGAGTTCGGCTCCTTCAATGCGCACGTCCCCGAGCAGATACGTATCGGGCTCGGTGTCGCCTTCGAAGTCAATATCTAGCGCATGTCGCACGGCGCTGCGCGCGCCGTCGGCGCCGATCAGCCACGATGCGCTAGCCTCCTCGATCCGTCCATCAGCGTGTTTCAGGGTTGCGGTTACCGCATCGGCTGTCTCGGTCAGGCTGGTCAGTTCTACCCCTCGTTCGATTGTGCCGCCCACATCGATGAGTCGCGCGGTGAGGATTGCTTCGGTCTGCGACTGAGGCAGCAGGAGGGGATCGGGATAGGCGCTGTCTATTCCGTCCTTCATGGATACGCGCGCAAGCCGCCGCGCGCCATCGCCGAAGGTCACCGCGCTCATTGCAGTGGCCGCCCGCTCGAACGCTGCGCTAACACCGAGGCAGCTCAATACCTCGAGGCTCGCGGGCCATACGGCGAGCGCCTTTGACAGGTCAGCAGGCTTATCGAGCCGGTCGATCACGCGCGCTGCGATACCGTAACGTCGTAGCGTCAGCGCCAGCGTCAAGCCGGTCGGGCCGGCGCCGACGATCAAAACCGGTAAGCGATGATCCATGGCACGTTCCTCGCAAAGTGGGCTGCGTTGGCGCTACAGGGCAAGGTCGAAAACCGGATGGCGCCGCAAACGCATGCAACCTTTAGCCTGGTAAGCTTTGACACGGAACGCAAGTGGAAATGGTGGATCGCGCAAGGAAAGGCAACCGGCTATTGGGCCCGCCGCGTGTCCGTTGCGCCCGCACCTGGTTTTACGCTACCGTCGGGCTGCGGTACTTCCATCGGCTTGACTTCGACGGGGGCGGTACCACCCTCCTTCAAACCGAGCTTATCAGCGGTCTGGGGCGACACATCGACAATTCGACCCTTGACGTAGGGGCCGCGATCCCTGATTTCGACCACGTCGCTGCTGCCATTTTTCAGGTTCGTGATCTTGGCCGTGGTGCCTAGCGGTAGGGTCTTGCTTGCGGCGGAATTGGATTGCGGATCCATGCGCGTACCGTCGGCCATCTTTCTGGAGTAAAACTTGCTGCCGTAGTAAGAGGCCTTGCCCTTGCGCGTCTTGCCGGTGCGGTCAAGGTGAGGGGGATGTGGTGAATTGGGGCTGGCTTGCACTGCGTCAGCCGACGCTGGCTTTTGGGCTGCAAGTGCTGTGCTCAGGCAGCACAACAGGAACAGGGATGTAAGAAGATAACGTTCCATTTGCCACTCCACTTCACCCCGTCAAACGCGGTGTCGCGCTGATAGCAAGCAAAATCTGAGCCCTGACAGAAGGCCGACTAACCGGTCGAATTCAAAGGGAAGATGAGGAATGCGAATGGTTGAAAACGGCGTCGACCGAGCCGCGGCGATTAGTGCGGAGATCCGCACTAATGCCATGAGCAAACTTCTCAGTCCAACTAATGCTTAATTTCTCACCGAGCTACACACCGAAATCCCGCATACACGTACTGATACCTCGGCTGAAACCAGTTGCGAAACGCCGGCCGCAACATGCATTGCGCGGTGCGCGCCGAGCCACCCTTGAGCACATAGTGCTGTCCGTCGAAGAAGTTGGCGGAGTACCCGAGATAAAACGGAAACGCCTCGAATCCGGGCAACGCGTCGAATAAGGTCGAGGTCCATTCCCATCCATTTCCGAACTGGCCTTCCACGCCGAATGCGCTGATATTGTCCGGATGGGCGTCGACCGCTTGCGGGTCCCAGCTGCGAAAGTCGAAATTACCTGCCGTGGCATGCGGCGCGCCATGGGCCGCGCGTTGCCATTGCGCTTCGGTGGGGAGCGCCTTGCCGGCCCAGCGGGCATAGGCGCTTGCTTCAGCATGACTGACATACACCGGCCAATCTGGCGGTAATGGAATGTCGTCGAACATCGTGCGCAACATCCATTTGCTGCTGCCATCGCGTTGCGACCAGCCAGCCGGATGTTCGATGTTTTCTGCTTGCCGCCAGGCCCAATCCTTGTCGGTCCACCACGCGCGTTCCTCATAACCACCGGCCTCGATGAATTCACGGTACACGCCGTTGGTGACCATGTACCGATCGATTTCGAACGCCGGCACATCGACACGCAGTTCGCCAAACTCGTTGTCCCAGCCAAAGCGGCCGCTTTCCTTCGTCATGCCGAGCAACGTTGATCCCGCCGGCACATGAACCATCGACGCGGTCTCCAGCGCACCTGCACGTTTCGCACGCGACGCTTCACTGCGTTGCGCGATTTTTTGCGCAAGCGGCAATTGATGCAACATGTACGCCAGCGTCTCGGCGTGCATCAGACGATGTTCGATCGCCACGTTCAACAACTGCCCGGCCGAGCCGGTCTGCGTGCCGCTTCCCGTGGGGGCACCGTCGGCGTTCAGCGCCGCGAGCTCGCGGTCAATCTGCGCGCGCGCTTCTTGACCATAGGCGCGCACGACGTCCAGTGAGGGCCAGTCGCTCGGCACGTCGGTGGGCAAGCCGCCATCGACCGGGTCGATGCCGAACGCGAACAGCGCATCGAGCTCGTCATTGAAAGCGGGCAGCGCGCAGAGGCGCTGATCGAACAGGTTACGGTCGAACGCTTCGAGATGCCCGATGTAGAACACGATCCGGTGGCGCTCACGGATCGGCCGTTCGTACAGGTACTCGGGTTTGACGATAGAGAAGAGGGCATCGGTAACCTGACGCGCGTCGATCAGGCGCTCGACCAGCGGATGATGCGGGGCGGGGTCGCGATTCATTTCGCCGGGTCTCCTTCGGCAGTATCTTGCATGGGATCGGAGTAAGGCGCTAAAGCGCCAACTCTGGTCGACAGGGGCACAGTTTGAAGACTGTACCCGCTTGCAGAACACATGCCAAGGGACACCTGCCAAGGCGAAACGCGGTAGCGCGGGCGCGGCGGAGGTGGCCGCCCCGCTATGTGGCACGAGGCTTACACGGGCCTTAAAGGGGCACCAAGCGGGCACCAAGCGGACCCTAAGCGGATCCTGAAGCGGCCCCTAAGCCAGCCTTAAACGTTCTTCAGCCCTTCGAGATCGATGATGCGGACGAGTTTCCCTTGTATGTCAATCAGGCCGCACTTTTGAAATCTTGACAGGGTGCGGCTGACCGTTTCGAGGGTGGTGCCCAGGTAGCTGCCCATGTCTTCGCGCGTCATGCGCAGATTGAATTCCGCGGACGAATAGCCGCGCCGCGCATTGCGTTCGGACACGTCGAGCAGAAACGCGGCCACCCGCTCGTCCGCGGAAAGCGAGCCGAGCACCATCATTTGTGCGGCCTCGCGGACAATCTGTTCGCCCATCAGTTTGTGCAGCCGCTCCTGCATGGAGCCGATCTCACGGCACAGCTTTTTGAGCGCCACATAGGGAATGATGCACACGGTGCTGTCCTCGAGCGCCGTCGCGCTGCACGCGTGTTTGTCGTCACTGATGCCGTCGAGTCCCAGCGCCTCGCCAGCCAGACGCAGGCCGGTGACCTGTTCGCGGCCGTCGCGATGGGCCATCGTCGTTTTCAGCGAGCCCGAGCGCACCGCGTACAGGTGATTGAACGAATCGCCCGACCGGTAAAGTGGTTCGCCGCGCTGCACCGGGCGCGCGCTGCAGATCAGCGCCTCGAGCCTGGGCATTTCGTCGTGCGCCAAGCCTTGCGGCATGCACAGTTGGCGCATGGCACAACTCGAACAACGTGCCGCGCTGCGTGCCACCGGGCGTGGAACGGTACGACGACGGGTTGGGGAGGGAGTCACTGCGGTGGGCGTAAGCATGGTGCACGGCCGGTTGTAAGGGAACTAACCCATTGTCCCATCATGGGTAAGCGCCGTTTCGCGGCAAAATGACGCGCGCTTGCGCTGTCAATGCTTGAGCGAGATCACGGTTGCTTACGCTTGGTAGCCGCGCGGAGCCAGGATCCGCCGCGTGACTTCATGCGGCGGGGCGTCGCACAGAGGCGTCTCAGGCGGCGGCTTCGCCGCTCTGCTCCGGCTGGCCCGCGGCCGAGGGGATGAGCAGGACCGGCAA
>NZ_JBAURZ010000307.1:0-1552 GCF_049581445.1 Paraburkholderia sp.
CGCTTACACCGGAGGAACGCCTGAAGTTCGTCGATGGTCTGAAGCGAGCCGGGCAGTGGCGCGAGGGGCCGGCCGCCGCAGCGGCTGACGCGAAGCGGAGGGCGGCGAGCGAGTGATTGGCTGGCGCGAACGGGGCGATGCGTGGGTGCGCTCCTCCACGTGAAAAAAACTTTGATATCTGCGACGGATTTCTCAGAACCTGCCGTTTAAAGGAGGTAAGCAACGTTCGAAGGAATGCGCATGGTCACGTCACCCAACGATAACGCCGCGGCGATTGCGCTGAACCGGTTCGGTCTAGGGGCTCGCCCGGAAGACACGCCGCCAGCTGATCCCAAAGCCTGGCTGTTCGCGCAGTTCGAGCAGTATCAGCCGCTTCCTGCGGCGTGGGCGGGGCAGCCGACCAGCGTCGCGCTAGCGACTGAACTGGGTGAGCAGCGTCTGCAGACTGCCAATGCCGACGCTAACGCCAATGCGAATTCCAACGGGAACGCTGGCCCCAACGCCAACGCCAACGCGGACGCAAACACTGCGGCAAACCCCAGCCCCGCAGCTACCGCCAAACAGGCCGCCAGGAAAGCCATGCGCGGCGAAATCCGCGACGTCTACCGTACTGCGGTGAACGCCAGCGTCAGCAGCGCCGTGATGAGCCCGACGCCGTTCATCGATCGCCTGGTGCATTTCTGGGCCAACCACTTTGCGGTATCCACTGAAAAACCTCAGGTGGCGGCACTCGCCGGCACGTTCGAAATGGAAGCGATCCGCCCACACGTGTTGGGCCGCTTCGACGACATGCTTGTCGCCGTCGAGCGGCATCCCGCCATGCAACTGTTTCTGGATCAGACGCGCTCCGTCGGTCCTGACAGCATGGCGGCGCTGCGCGCCGAGCGGCGCAATCCGGATCTGAAGCGCGGCCTAAATGAAAACCTCGCGCGCGAAATCATGGAACTGCACACGCTGGGCGTGCGCAGCGGCTACACGCAGGCCGACGTCACCGAATTCGCCCGCGCGTTAACCGGATGGAGCGTGGCAGGCGTGAAAGGGCCGCAGCCGAACAATGCGGCACCTGGCGCGTTTGTGTTTCGCCCGGCGGTGCACGAGCCCGGCGCGCGAACCATCATGGGACGCACTTACGAGCAACCCGGCGAAGATCAGGCGCTGGCGATCCTGCATGACCTCGCCGCATCTCCGTCAACAGCGCAACACATCGCCGGCAAACTCGCGCGGCACTTCATTGCCGACAATCCACCGCCCGCCGTCACCGAGCGGCTTGCCAACGCGTTCGAACGCAGCGGTGGCGATTTGCCCACCGTCTATCGCGCGTTGATCGATTCGCAGGAAGCGTGGTCGCCGGTCGCCGTGAAATTCAAAACGCCGTGGGAGTGGACCGTTTCGTCGATGCGCGGACTTGGCTGGCAAGACCTCGGCAACCTGCAGACCGCACCGTTGCTGACGCAACTCGGGCAGCCGTTGTGGCGCCCCGGTTCACCGGCTGGGTACGACGACATCGCCGCCAGTTGGGCCGCACCAGACGCGCTGGTGCGGCGCGTCGAAG
>NZ_JBAURZ010000308.1:0-12777 GCF_049581445.1 Paraburkholderia sp.
CGTTTTCGCGTAGATCGAAAACACCGGCATGATCATGAACAGACCGAGCATGCGCAGCGCGAAGATGGCAGCGAGCGACACGGTCGCGCGCATTTCAGGCGCGCTCATGCGTGAAGAAGTTGCGGACGGATTGGACATCGGAACGTGGTTTGAATGAACGAGACGGCACACCGCCAGGCGGCACCCTGTGGGACGATCTGCCGCGAGCGGCGTATCGCGGACGGCCTGCCGTGAGCGACCGGCGGCATGCAACGTAGACCTGCCCCCGTGGCTTTGTCGTGAAAAACAGGCACCGGCACCCAGTCAGGCCCCAGCGACGCCACTTCTCCGCACAATACCGGAGCGCACCTTACAAGCCGCCGAAACGCCAGCGCATGCCCGTCGCGCCTTGTCAGGAAGCCGTAACGGCGGTCTTGAAAAGTCGTTATAGTAGCAGGTTTAGCCTCTTCCTCTTTCCGCCAGGGCATGGATCAACGCGTGGAACAAATCCGTATCCGTGGGGCCCGTACCCACAACCTGAAGAACGTCAGCCTCGATCTGCCGCGTCACAAACTCATCGTGATTACGGGCCTGTCCGGCTCGGGCAAATCGTCGCTTGCGTTCGACACGCTCTACGCGGAAGGGCAGCGGCGTTACGTCGAAAGCCTCTCCGCATACGCCCGGCAATTCCTGCAACTGATGGAAAAACCCGACGTCGACCTGATCGAGGGGCTGTCGCCGGCCATTTCCATCGAACAGAAGGCGACCTCGCACAATCCGCGCTCCACAGTCGGCACTGTCACCGAGATCCACGACTATCTGCGTCTGCTGTTCGCACGGGTCGGCACGCCGTATTGCCCGGACCACGAAATTCCGCTGCAGGCGCAAAGCGTTTCGCAGATGGTCGATGCAGCGCTCGCACTGCCGGAAGACACCAAACTGATGATCCTCGCACCTGTGGTGGCGAACCGCAAGGGCGAGCACGTCGAACTGTTCGAGGAAATGCAGGCGCAGGGCTTCATCCGCTTTCGCGTGCGTTCGGGCGGCGGTACCGCCAACGAAGAGGTGGCAAAGATCTACGAAGTGGATTCGCTGCCCAAGCTGAAGAAGAACGATAAACATACGATCGACGTCGTGGTCGACCGGCTGAAGGTGCGCGCCGATATCAAGCAGCGTTTGGCCGAGTCGTTCGAGACCGCACTGCGCCTCGCCGATGGCCGCGCCATTGCGCTCGAAATGGATACGGACAAGGAGCATCTGTTCAGCTCGAAGTTCGCCTGCCCGATCTGCTCGTATTCTCTGCAGGAACTCGAGCCGCGCCTCTTCTCGTTCAACAACCCGATGGGCGCGTGCCCGGAGTGCGACGGCCTTGGCCAGATCACCTTCTTCGATCCGAAGCGGGTGGTTGCACACCCGTCGCTGTCGCTCGCGGCCGGCGCGGTGAAGGGCTGGGACCGGCGCAACCAGTTCTACTTCCAGATGCTGCAGAGTCTCGCGGCGTTCTACGAGTTCGACATCGACGAAGCGTTCGAGGATCTGCCGGAAAAAGTCCGCAAGATCCTCCTGTTTGGCTCGGGCAAGCAGACCATCCCGTTTTCGTACATCAACGAACGCGGCCGCACGTCGATTCGCGAGCACGTGTTCGAAGGGATTATCCCGAACCTGGAGCGCCGTTACCGCGAGACCGATTCGGTCGCGGTGCGCGAAGAGCTCGCCAAATACCAGAACAACCAGTCCTGCCCCGCTTGCGAGGGCACCCGCCTGCGCCGTGAAGCGCGCTTCGTGCGCATTGGCGCGAATGATGACGCGCGCGGCATTTTCGAAATCAGCGGCTGGCCGCTGCGCGACGCGCTCGGCTATTTCCAGACGCTGCGGCTGGAAGGCTCCAAGCGCGAAATCGCCGACAAGGTGGTGAAGGAAATCGTCGCGCGGCTGATGTTCCTGAATAACGTCGGGCTGGACTATCTGTCTCTCGAGCGCAGCGCGGAAACGCTGTCGGGCGGCGAAGCACAGCGCATCCGGCTCGCTTCGCAGATTGGCTCCGGACTGACCGGCGTGATGTACGTGCTGGACGAACCGTCGATCGGTCTGCACCAGCGCGACAACGACCGCCTCATCTCCACGTTGAAGCATCTGCGCGATCTCGGCAACTCCGTGATCGTTGTCGAACACGACGAGGACATGATCCGCATGGCCGACTACGTGGTCGATATGGGGCCGGGCGCGGGCGTACACGGCGGCATGGTGATCGCAGAAGGCACGCCCGACGAAGTGCAGGCAGACGCGGCTTCGATTACCGGCCAGTATCTGTCGGGCGCGCTCAGCATCGAGTATCCGGACGAGCGCAAAGAACCCGACGAGCGGCGTCTGCGCATCGTCGAGGCGTATGGCAACAATCTGCAGCACGTCACGCTCGATCTGCCGGTCGGGCTTCTTACCTGCATCACCGGCGTCTCGGGTTCGGGCAAGTCCACGCTGATCAACGACACGCTGTATCACGCAGTCGCGCATCACCTGTACGGCTCATCGGCTGAGCCGGCGCCGTACGAGTCGATCGAAGGCCTCGAGCATTTCGACAAGGTCATCAACGTCGACCAGTCGCCGATTGGTCGCACACCGCGCTCGAACCCGGCCACGTATACCGGCCTGTTCACGCCGATCCGCGAACTGTTCGCGGGGGTGCCGGCAGCGAAAGAGCGCGGCTATGATCCAGGTCGCTTCTCGTTCAACGTGAAGGGCGGCCGCTGCGAAGCGTGTCAGGGCGACGGCGTGCTGAAGGTGGAAATGCACTTTTTGCCCGACGTCTACGTACCCTGCGATGTCTGCCACGGCAAGCGCTACAACCGCGAAACGCTCGAAGTGCAGTACAAGGGCAAAAATATCAGCGAGGTGCTGGAACTCACCGTCGAGAGCGCGTACGAGTTTTTCAAGCCGGTGCCGGTGGTGGCGCGCAAGCTGAAAACGCTGCTGGACGTGGGGTTGGGTTATATCCGGCTGGGGCAGTCGGCGACCACGCTCTCGGGTGGCGAAGCGCAGCGGGTCAAGCTTTCTCTGGAACTGAGCAAGCGCGATACCGGTCGCACTCTATATATTCTCGACGAACCCACCACCGGTTTGCACTTTCACGACATCGCGCTGCTCCTCGAAGTAATACACCGGCTACGCGACCAGGGTAATACCGTGGTGATCATCGAGCATAATCTCGATGTAATCAAAACTGCGGACTGGCTGATCGACCTCGGCCCGGAAGGCGGTGCCGGCGGCGGCCAGATCATCGCCCAAGGCACGCCGGAACAGGTGGCGAAGTCGAAGGCAAGTTTTACCGGTAGATATCTGGCGCCGCTGCTCGACCGCGCCGCTGCCACCAAGTGATGCTGCAAACCCCAGGTTGGAGACGGAAATAGGCCATGACCAAGCGTAACGAGGCGCCCGAAGACGGGCAGGTGCAGGATCTGCGCCCTCGCCCGGTCAGGCTGACCAGCGACATGAGCCTGCCCAAACTCTCTGCGGTCGAGATCGGCAGCTACCTGTTGATGCTGTTCGGCATGTGGGCCGTGCTGAATCTAAGGCTGCTCGGCGGTCTGCTCGCCGGACTGCTGGTGTTCCAGCTCATCCAGACCATCGCGCCGCGTATCGAGCGGCATATGTCCAGCCAGCGGGCTCGCTGGCTCTCGGTGGTGTTGCTCTCGGTGGTGATCGTGGGCGTGCTGGTGGGGCTCGTGATCGGCGTCATCGATCACTTCGAAGGTGACGTGCCGGACGTGCAGAAGCTGCTCGATCAGGCCATGCAGTTGATCGATGAGGCGCGCGGCCGGATTCCCCAGTTTGTTGCCAACTATCTGCCGGTCGATACCGATCAGATGAAAGCGCGCGCAACCGAACTGATGCAGACGCACGCCACCATGCTCCAGCAAGGCGGCCAGAATGTCGCACGGATCGTCACGCATGTGCTGATCGGCATGATCATCGGGGCGATCATCGCGGTCGGCGCGCAGAAGCCTATGCAGCGGTTGCCGCTTTCGACCGCGTTTGTCACGCGCGTCACACGTTTTGCCGACGCATTCCGCCGCATCGTGTTTGCGCAAGTGAAGATATCGGCGATCAACGCGACGTTTACCGGTCTGTTCCTGCTCGTCTTTCTGCCGATCTTTCACGATCGCCTGCCGCTGTCAAAGACGCTGGTGCTCGTCACGTTCATCGTGGGCTTACTGCCGGTGATCGGCAATCTGATCTCCAACACGATCATCGTCGCGGTGGCGCTCTCGGTGAGCTTTCCGGCGGCGGTGATGTCGCTGGTGTTCCTGATCCTGATCCACAAGCTCGAATACTTCCTGAACGCGCGGATCGTCGGCGGACAAATCGAAGCGCGTGCATGGGAGCTGCTGGTGGCGATGCTCATCATGGAAGCGGCCTTCGGCATCCCCGGCGTGGTCGCCGCGCCGATCTTCTACGCGTATATCAAGCGGGAACTGATCTATCTGCGGCTGGTTTGATGGCTGGGCGGCATGGCCGCCGTTGTGCCACGGTCAAGGCCGACGCCCGCGCCAACAACAAAGGGCGCCAGTCTCAATGACTGGCGCCCTTTGTTTTTTGGCTTGCAGTTCTACACGGTCAGATCAGCGGAACACCACCGTCTTGCTGCCGTTCAGCACAATGCGATGCTCGACATGCCACTTCACTGCGCGCGCCAGCGTCACGCACTCGACGTCGCGGCCAATGGCCGTCAACTGGTCCGGCGTCATGCTGTGATCGACCCGCTCTACTTCCTGTTCGATGATCGGACCTTCGTCCAGATCCGTCGTCACATAGTGCGCGGTCGCGCCGATCAGTTTCACGCCGCGATCGAACGCCTGGTAGTACGGTTTGGCGCCCTTGAAGCTCGGCAGGAACGAGTGGTGAATGTTCATCGCCCGGCCGGCGAGGCGCTCGCACAACTGCGGCGACAGAATCTGCATATAACGGGCTAGCACCACCAGATCGGCCTGATGCTCGTCGATCACTTCCAGCACGCGCGCTTCCTGCGCGGCTTTGGCGTCGGGTGCCGAACCCACCAGCGGGAAATGGTGGAACGGAATGTCGTAGCTCGCCGCGAGTTGATAGAACTCCTTGTGGTTCGAAATGATGGCCGGAATCTCAATTGCCAGTTGACCAGTGCGGTAACGGAACAGCAAGTCGTTCAGGCAATGGCCAATCTTCGACACCATAATCACCACACGCGGCTTCACGTTCGCGTCGTGCAGTTCCCAGCGCATGCCGAACTGCTCGGCGAGGCTCGCGAACGAAGCACGCAACGCGTCAAGCCCCGGATCGCCACCCACCTGCTGGAAGTGCACGCGCATGAAGAACTCGCCGGTATGGCTGTCGCCAAACTGCGCGGAATCAAGAATGTTGCTGCCACGCTCGAACAGGAAGCCCGAAACCGCATGGACGATGCCGGGCCGGTCGGCGCACGACAGTTTGAGGATAAAGCTGTGATCGGTCGACATGACCTGGGTGACTCCCTTGTTCAATCCGTGATTCGTTCAGTGTGATGCATGCATGGTGCCGATGCCCGCCAGCTGGGACGCATTTAACCGCTCATTCTCAGACAATGTCCGGCGCCACGAACAGCGCCTCGATCCCTTCGCAAGCCTCCGGATCGATCCAGTTCCGCCGTAGCAGGCAATCAAGCGTGGCGATGCTGGCGTCGACCGTCATGGCGTCTTCTTCGATCCACCGCGCCACTTCGTCGATGCGGGCGAGACGATGTTCGCCCACTTCGCCATCCTGATTGCATGGCGCGAAATCCGCCGGCAACGCGAGGTCGTAGACGAAGATCTGTTCGGCCTGAGTACCTTCCGGCAGCGACTGCAGCACATGCAGCGTGCGTCCGGGCGTCGCGCTTGCCGCAATCTCCTCGGGAATGCCGGCTTCTTCCCAGCACTCCTTGATGATTGTCGCCGCGACGCCGAAGCCCCAGCCTATCCCGCCCGCGACGACGTTATCCAGCATGCCTGGATCGGTAGCCTTGGTGTCGCTGCGGCGCGCGATCCACAGTTGCGGCGCGCCATCCGCGTATTCTACGACGCCGTTCAGATGCACCGCGTAGGTCATGGTGCCGAAGAAGCGTGATGCGGCGCGCTCGATATACGCAAGCGGCGGCGCATCGAACGCGTTGCGGATGGCGTAAGTTTCGTCGCGCCAACCGGGGATGCGCCCGTCTGCGGCCAGCGCGCCGATCACGGCGCCCAGCGCCGCACTGCGCAGGTCCAGACTGTTGAAGCGGGGAGATAAGGCTACGCGGGTTGCGTCGATATCGAAGACGTCGGGCCAACGAGTCAGCAACGGCACATCCGTCGCGCGGATCCAGCCGACCTGCTGCGCGTCGATCCAGAATGGCCGATGCGCTTGTGTATCGAAACGGCGTGCTGCAGTGATGCAGGGCAAAGTCATGATTACTCCAACTGCGCGGCGCGTGGGTCACGCCAGTTAATTCAGCGGCTCGGCCGGCGAGTCATCGATTCAACGGGTTTAGCGCGGCTCGGCGAAGGCCAGCCTCAGTCGCGCAACGCCACGCGGATGCCAATGGCGATGAAGGTCGCGCCAGCCAGACGATCCAGCCACACACCAACCCGCGGACGGCGCTTCAACCATCCGCCAATCATTCCCGCGCAGACACCGAACAGCGAAAAAATCACCACCGTCTGCAGCATGAACAGTGCGCCGAGTTCGAGCATCTGCAAGGGCACGCTCTGCACCCCATGCGGCTCGATAAACTGCGGAAGGAATACGAGGAAAAACAGCGTCACCTTCGGATTGAGCATGTTGCCTAACACGCTCTGCCGGAACACCGACGTTAGCGGTTGAGCCGGACGTTCGTGGGCGGTAGCGAGCCCCTGGCTGCGCAGCGCCTTGACGCCGATCCAGATCAGATAAGCAGCACCCGCGTACTTGATGGCCTGGAAGGCCAGCGGCGACGAACGCAGCAACGCGGCGACGCCCAGCGTGGCGAGCGTCGTGTGAAACGTGACGCCGGCTGCAAAGCCGAGTGCCGCGACCAGTCCGGCCGCGCGCCCCTGCGAAATGCCGCGCGCCAGCACTTGCATGTTGTCGGGGCCTGGCGCGAAGGTGATCGCCATTGACGTGGCGAGGAACAGCAGAAAATTGGGCATGCGTTTTACCTCGTCGCGAGTGTGTTGCGTGGTGTCGGGAACGCCAAGGCTGTGCGCCTCTTCAGGGCCTGCCTGAACGCGGTTGGTTCGCGGCTGACCCGTCTAGTGACCGCCGAACGAGGTCACCGTATAAAGCGGCAAACCTGCCGCCCGCAGGCGTACGGAACCGCCCAGCTCGGGCAAATCAACAATAGCGGCGCCTTCGATCACCTCGGCGCCCAGCCGTTCCAGCAGCTTCTTGCCCGCCATCATGGTGCCGCCCGTCGCGATCAGATCATCGACGATCACGATCCGGTCGCCCTTCGAGCAGGCATCCGAATGAATCTCGACCGTGGCCGTACCGTATTCGAGCTGATACGACTCGGACTCGGTCTTGTAGGGCAGCTTGCCCTGTTTGCGGATCGGAATGAAACCGACGTTCAACTCGTAAGCCAGCACCGGGCCGATGATAAAGCCGCGCGCATCCAGACCCGCCATGTAATCGAGCTTCGCGTCGATATAACGCTGCACGAACAGGTCGATCAGCACACGAAAGGTTTTCGGATGCTGTAGCAGCGGCGTGATATCGCGAAACTGCACGCCGGCCTGCGGCCAGTCAGGCACGGTGCGAATCTGGCTTTTGACGAACGCTGCCGCGTCGAGCGGCGCGCTCGCAAGCGCGTTGGACATGATGTCTCCTGATGGATCCCTCAGGACCCCGATAAAAGGCTTAACTCTCTAGCAAGGCCATTGCGCGGACCATACCGCATGCGAACTCGCCCGCACGCCACCTCAGGCCGCATGCTTCACACTACATTCGCGCCAGCCCGGCGATGCCGCGACAGCCGTTCCTCGCCTGCCGCGAGTGCTTCAGGTAAGCCGCGCAATACGACGATGTCGCTCGCGCGCAGCTTGGTGGACGGATCAGGCTCGACGCCACGAATGCCGTGACGGCGAATCGCCGTGACTTCGACGCCGAGGTCGAACAAGCCGACTTCCGCCAGCGTGCGGCCCACTGCGTCCGAGTTTTCGTCAACCGGCACCGATTGTAGTCGCACCTGCTCGTGACTGTCGTCGTCGCCCGCATCGTCGGCACCGTGAAAATAGCCGCGCAGCAGGCTGTAACGCTCGTCGCGCATCTCCTCGACGCGTCGCACCACGCGCCTCATCGGCACGCCCATCAGCACCAGCGTATGCGAGGCGAGCATCAGGCTTCCCTCGACGATCTCTGGAATCACCTCGGTCGCGCCAGCGGCCAGCAGCTTTTCCAGGTCGGCGTCATCGACGGTACGCACGATAACGGGCAGCGTTGGTTCGAGTTCGTGGATGTTGTGCAGCACGCGCAACGCGGACGGTGTATTGGCGTACGTGATCGCTACCGCCGCCGCCCGGTGGATACCCGCCGCGAGCAGCGACTCGCGCCGTGCGGCATCGCCGAACACCACCGACTCGCCGGCCGCCGCAGCCGCGGCCACGCGGTCCGGGTCGAGGTCAAGTGCAACGTACGACAGCCCTTCGTGCTCCAGCATGCGCGCGAGATTTTGCCCGGCCCGGCCATAGCCACAGATGATCGTGTGCCCACTTTGCTTCAGGCTCTGGGTGGCGATGCGCGTCATTTGCAACGATTGCATCATCCATTCCGTGGATGACAGTCGCAGCACGATGCGGTCGGCGTTCTGGATCAGGAATGGCGCGGCCAGCATCGAAAGCAACATGGCGGCGAGGATGGCCTGGAGCAGCGTCGCGTCGACCAGATGCTTGTTGAGAATCAGGTTAAGCAGCACGAAGCCGAATTCGCCAGCCTGCGCGAGGCCCAGGCCCGTGCGCATCGCCACGCCGGGCGTAGCGCCAAAGAGCCGCGAGAGTGCAGTGATCATCAGGGCCTTCAACATGATTGGCCCAATCAGAAAGCCAAGCACGATGAACGGATGCTTCCAGATCACGAGCGGATTCAGCAGCATGCCGGTGGTCACGAAGAAGAGCCCCAGCAGCACGTCTCTAAACGGCTTGATGTCTTCTTCCACCTGATGCCGGTACGGAGTCTCGGCGATCAGCATGCCCGCGATAAAAGCGCCCAGCGCAAGCGACAGGCCGAACTTGTCCGTGATGAACGCGGCCCCGAGCGTGACCAGCAGCAGGTTAAGGATGAACAGTTCCTGCGAGCGGCGCCGCGCAACCACGTTGAACCAGCGCGTCATGAAGCGCTGTCCGACGATCAGCAGCAGCGACAGGGCCACCACGATCTTGACTGCCGCGAGACCGAGCGCCCCCATCAGATCCCCGGGGTCACCGCCCAGCGCGGAAATAACGATGAGCAGCGGCACCACCGCCAGATCCTGGAACAGCAGCACGCCGAAGATGTTCTTGCCGTGCTCGGATTCAATCTCGAGGCGCTCGGCAAGCATCTTGCTGACGATCGCCGTGGACGACATGGCCAGTGCGCCGCCCAGCGCGATACTGCCCTGCCACGTGATATGCACCCAGCGCTTCAGCACGAAACCAAGCGCCACGGCCACCGCGACCGTGCCGATCACCTGCAGCAAGCCAAGCCCAAAGACGAGGCGGCGCATCGAACGCAGCTTGGCGAGCGAAAACTCCAGCCCAATGGAAAACATCAGGAACACCACGCCAAACTCGGCCAGATTCTGTGCGCCCTGCGAATCCGGAATCAGCCCGAGCGCATGTGGCCCGACGACAATACCCACGCTCAGGTAACCGAGCATCGGTGGCAGATTCAGGAAACGGAAAATGACGACGCCCGCCACCGATGCCAGCAGCAGGAACAGCGTCATTTCGAGCGGGGAAATCATCTGAAAGCGTCCAGGTTCGTCGACATAACCATCGCACGCAAACCGCCGTGCGACAAGGTTGAGGGGCCGGTGAGGGCAGCGGCTGGGCAGGGCGCGCCCGGCGCGGCGAACAAACGCCTTTGCTATACTCCGCGAATGATAGCGAAAATCAATGGCGACCGGGCACTCGCGCTCGCTCGCGACGTGCTCGACATCGAAGCGGACGCCGTGCGCGCCCTTCGCGACCAACTCGACGATGGTTTCGTCGAGGCGATCGACTTCATCCTTGGCTGCCGCGGACGCGTCGTCGTCTCGGGCATCGGCAAATCCGGCCATGTGGCCCGCAAGGTCGCGGCCACGCTCGCCAGCACCGGCACGCCCGCCTTCTTCGTCCATCCGGCTGAAGCGAGCCATGGCGATCTCGGCATGGTGACCGCGGACGACGTCTTCATTGCGATGTCCAACTCCGGTGAATCCGACGAACTGATGGCCATCATGCCGCTCGTCAAGCGGCTCGGCTCGAAGCTGATCGCCATTACCGGCAAGCCCGGCTCAAGCCTTGCCCAACTGGCCGACGTGCATTTGAACGCCGCCGTCGCGAAAGAAGCCTGCACGCTGAATCTTGCGCCCACCGCCAGCACCACGGCCGCGCTCGCGCTTGGCGACGCGCTTGCGGTGGCAATTCTCGACGCACGCGGTTTCGGCTCCGACGACTTCGCCCGCTCGCATCCGGGCGGCGCACTTGGCCGGCGGCTGCTCACCTTTGTGCGCGATGTCATGCGCACAGGTGATCAGGTGCCGATCGTCTCGCCCAGCGCCACCGTGCGTGACGCGTTGTTCCAGTTGACCGCCAAACGCATGGGCATGACAGCCATTGTGGATGATAACGGGCGCGTCAAAGGCATCTTCACCGACGGCGACCTGCGCCGCGTGCTCGAACGCAGTGGGGACTTCCGCGAACTGCCGATCGCCTCGGTCATGACACCCGGCCCGCGCACCATTGGTCCGGATCAACTGGCCGTCGAAGCAGTGGAACTGATGGAGCGCCACCGGATCAATCAGATGCTGGTTGTGGACGACATGGGCAAGCTGATCGGCGCGCTCAATATGCACGACCTCTTTTCCAAGAAGGTGATCTGATGGCTGCCGCGCCCCTTACTGCCACTGAACGCGCTCGCCGCGTGAAACTGATGATTTTCGACGTCGACGGCGTGCTGACCGACGGCGGCCTCGTCTTCACCGCCGAGGGCGACACCATGAAGGTGTTCCACTCGATGGACGGTCACGGCGCCAAGTTGCTGCGCCAGGCCGGTATCGAGACGGCCATCATCACCGGGCGCAAGTCGGGCATCGTCGCCGTGCGGGCGAAAGAACTGAAGATCACGCATCTGTATCAGGGCGTGGAAAACAAGCCGGAAGCCTTCGCCGACCTGCTCAAGCAAACCGGCATGACGCCCGAGGAATGCGGCTATATGGGCGACGACTGGGTCGATCTCGCCGTGATGCTGAAGGTTGGCTTCGCGGCGGCGCCCGCCAACTCGCACCCTGAAGTGATCGCGCGCGCCCATTGGGTCAGCGAAGCGCGGGGCGGTCACGGCGCGGTGCGCGAAGTCTGCGATACCTTGCTGCGCGCCCAGAACAAATACGACGCGTTGCTCGCGGCAGCCTGCAGCGGCGACCAGCAGAAGGGTCTGGTCGGATGAACCAGTTTCGTCTCACTTCACTGATCCCGCTCGTCGCGATGGCGGCGCTCGCCGGTATCACCTGGTGGCTGCTGCAAGCCACCATGCCGCCGCCGCACGAGGGCGAGGTGAAGCCGAAGGCGCATACGCCGGACTATTTTGCGGACAACTTCTCGGTATCCGAACTGGATCAGTCGGGCGCGACGCAGTATCGTCTGACCGCGACGAACCTTGTCCACTACGAGGACAACGAACTGAGCGATCTGGTCAAGCCGGCCATCCGTGCCTTCCAGCCGGGCAAGCCCATCGTGACCGCGACGGGCGACACCGGCACCGTGAATGGCGACGCCTCGATTGTCGATCTGTATGATCATGCGCGTATCGTGCGTGCTGCAGGTGACGGCGATCCGCAGATGCAGGCAGATTCGCAGCATTTTCGGGTGCTGGTCAACGACGATGTGATCGAGACCGAAAAGCCGGTTAAACTTCAGCGCGGCCTGTCTGTCATGACGGCCAGCGGCATGAACTACAACAATGTGACCCGGGTGATGCAACTGTTCGGTAACGTCCGTGGCGCGATCGCCGCGTCCGACGCCTCCGGCGGCTCCCCGAAGCAACCCGGGTAATCCAATCCAGCGTGACTGCATGAACGAATCGTTCCCCCGTTTTGACACCGGCTGCGTGCGTACCCTGTCTGCGTGCCGCGCCGGACTTGCTGCGCTACTGCTCGCGTTGCCGTTGATCGGCTTCGCGCCGCTTGCGCACGCAGAACGCGCCGACAAGGACAAGCCGCTCAACATCGAAGCGGACAATATGACTTACGACGACCTGAAGCAGGTCAACATCTTTACCGGACACGTCGTGGCCACCAAAGGCACGATCGTGATCAAGGCCGACCGCGTCGAAGTGACCCAGGATCCGCAGGGTTATCAGTACGCCACCGGCACGTCGAGCGGCGGCAATCTGTCGTACTTCCGCCAGAAGCGCGAGGGCCTCAACGAATACGTTGAAGGCACGGCCATCCGCATCGACTACGACGGCAAGCAGGACCTCACCACGCTAACCACCAACGCCACTGTGAACCGCCTGCAAGGCCTCTCCACGGTGATGGATACGGTGCACGGCAGCGTGATCACCTACGACGGCCAGAACGACTTCTATACCGCCAAGGCGGGCAAGGACGTCGCCGGTCCGGGC
>NZ_JBAURZ010000309.1:0-17339 GCF_049581445.1 Paraburkholderia sp.
CTGCACGACGGGCAACGGCGGCGGAGGCGGCGGCTTCACCGGCTCGATGATCTTGGTTTCGATCGGGTGTTGAATGACTTGCACCACTTTGGTGGCGAGGCCATTGAGCAGTGCATAGATCAGCACCACGTGCAGGAGGAGAACGGCGGCGATGCCGCCAAAGCGGCGTACGGGATTCTGCTGCTTCTTCCCGAACTCGCGCGGGCGCCCGATTCTCTGAACCGGGACTGTACCCGCCGGAAACTGCCCTTCAACTTTCATGACCACCTTTGTTCCTCCCGGCGTGAACCGCCCATTTCCATGACCGCAGCGTTCTTGCTACGTCGAAACATTGTTTACTTCAGCCCCAACGCAGGGCGCGAAACACTTTTGGACTCCAGATGGGGTTTCACCGTATCCGCTCGATTGAAGCTTTCAAGGCTTTCGCCCTGACATCCGCTCCCGGTTGGCGACGGCCTATCGCCATGTCTAGCGTGCAATGCGCGTGCCCGCTTCTGATAGATTCCGGTCGGTCCGCGGGGATGAGCGGAATCGATCAAAGGTCTATCTGCGTAGAAGTACTAATAGACGATACTTGCTGCATCCCCTTCGGTTTGGCGCAGGCTGTGACAGACGAAAACATGCTCGAACGTCACACGTCTTTCACAGTCTGGCACTAGCACCCGGCTGTATTTCCTGCGACGGAACGATATCAGTTCAAAATCGCGCGTCAAACTTTTTTTGATGGGGGCATACTGTGTTTAGAGGATGTGCTCTAAATGGGCCGCGTACACGGAGTCGATTTGCCTGCAGGAATGGATCCCGACGGCAGAAAATTCGACAATGGCGCAACGATGCGCAGAATGGATTTGTAAGCTAGTGAAGGCCGTTGTTAATCCGCGATGATGTCGCCGTGTAAAAACGACTATTCGAATGATTGCGGTCCGGCGAGATTCTAAAGCAGATTGGCGAGGCGCGCGTCGGGCGCAGGACGCGCGCTCATTCCCATGGGGGATTGGGGCCACTCAGCTCGCCGCGGTCGGCGAGAGGGGCGGTGTGGACATTGTCGGGCTCTAGCTTCCCCGGGTCGGATTGACGCCGTTCGCCGGCACACAGTCAGCGCGATATTGCGCCATCAGCTTCGCTTGCGCCGTTTCGAGGTTGGCGGGATAGGAGGCGTCGTCCACGCCTGGGTTGTAGCCTTGCGCTTCCAGTTCGCCGAGTTCGCGCATCAACTGTTTGTGCGTAACCTCACCCTTGACCGGCGTGAACGGATAGCCATTGCATTCACGCTGCGTGAGGTGGGGTGCAGCCATCGCGGATGCGCTGCCGGCGAGCATTAGAGCCGCCAATACGGTTCGGGTTGTGAGCTTCATGTTTGCCATCCTTTTAACGTTGGATCACCGTCGCCGACAGGGGCTGGCGGGATGGAAACAGGCTAGTGGATCGGGTCTACCGGATCGGCCTCAGCACGATGAAAGTTGTTTCATCGTCACATCTACCCATCCTGGACCCGAAATTTGCGCGTTGCGCGCTCAGCCACGCCAGCGCTAAAGCCGCGCCCAAACTTAAATATTTTTTAATGAAACAGACGTGCAACGGTTAAAAGCGCGCGCGTACTGTGGGCGCCACTAGCAGCATTCACTGCAGTGCCCAATGCGCTGCCCGATCCAGACCTGAACCTGCAGGCCGAATATGGCATCATGTACCTCTGCTGATAACCAGCCGCGCACGCCGCTCAAGTTGGCTGGGCTTGCCGCGGCGCGTGAAATGATCATGTCGCGAGTACTGACCATTGAAGACGATGAAATTACCGCGAACGAAATCGTCGGCGAATTGAAAAGCCGCGGCTTTACCGTGGATTGGGTGGCCAACGGCCGCGACGGGATGGCGCGCGCCATTAGCGACGAATACGATGTGATTACGCTCGACCGCATGCTGCCGGGCGTCGATGGCCTGACTATTCTGACCACCATGCGCAGCATCGGCATCCAGACGCCGGTGCTGATGTTAAGCGCGCTGGGCGACGTGGATGAACGCGTACGCGGCCTGCGCGCTGGCGGCGACGACTACCTGACCAAACCGTTCGACCCCGAAGAAATGACCGCGCGGCTCGAAGTGCTGTTGCGCCGCAGTCAGACGCCCGCCGCTGCCTCCGAAACCACGCTGCGCGTGGGACCGCTCGAACTCGACCTGATCTCGCGCAAGGTGCAGCGCGACGGCGAAGAGATCGTCTTGCTGCCCACCGAATACCGCGTGCTCGAATTCATGATGCGCCACGCCGGACAAACCATCACGCGCACCATGCTGTTCGAAGCCGTCTGGGGTTATCACTTCGATCCGGGCACCAACCTGATCGATGTGCATATGGGTCGGTTACGCAAAAAGGTCGACCCTCCCGGCGTCAAGCAGATGATCCAGACGGTGCGGGGTTCGGGCTACATCCTTGCCTGAGCAGACCACCTTGACGGATAACCCTTTCCCCTCGCAATCCGCATTGGGGCGCCGCTGGCATTCCAGCACCTTCCGCCTGATCACGGTCTACGCTCTGATCTTCTCCATCTCGGTGATGTCGCTGCTGGCTGTCATTGGCCGGGCGGTGACGGGCGACATGGAGCGCGAAACCGATGTCGTGATGGAGTGGCAGTTCATCTACTTCGACTCGATGCCGCATACCGAGCTTGCCGATGCGATTCACCGGCGCCTCGAGCATGAGCGCATGCACACCAATTACTACGGCCTGTTCGCGGCCGACGGCCAGCATATCGCCGGTGACGTGCTCAGTCTGCCGCCCGATTTGCCGCGCGACCGTCGCGGCGTGACCCTGAAACACACGCTAAAGATCCTGGGCGGCGAAGAGTCCCCCGTAGTGCGCGCGATGGCCGAGCAGCGCGGCGATGGCGAAACCCTCGTGCTGGCGCGCGACCTGACCCATATCCTGCGGATTCGCGAAACGATCATCAATGCGCTGATCGGCGGTGGCGTTCTTTGTCTCGTTGCGGGCGTGGTCGGCGGTCTCGCGCTGAGCGTGCGGCAAATGCGCCGCCTGAAGGCGATTCGCCGCGTGACACTGCACATTGCGCAAGGTGACCTCGGCCAGCGGCTGCCGATCGGCGGGCGCGATGAGATTGACATGCTGTCGCATCTGGTCAATCACATGCTCGAAGAAGTCGAGCGCCTGATGAACGAAGTGAAGGGCGCCTGCGACGGCATCGCACACGATCTGCGCACGCCGCTCGCCCATGTGCGGACTTTGTTGACGCATGCCGGGGAGCGGGCCGAGACGGTTGACGACGTCGCGTTGTCGACTCTTGTGGACCGGGCCCGCACCGAAACGGACGCCTTGCTCGACCGCTTTCGCGCAATGCTGCGGATCTCCGAGATCGGCACCTTGCAGCGGCGCGGCGGCTTTGGCGAAGTGGAGCTAAAAACGCTGATCGACGAAGTGGGCGAACTGTACGAACCGCTTGGCGAAATGCGCTCGATCGGCTTTGTGGTGGAGTCGGAGGCCGTTGCGCCGATTCACGGCGATCGCGCGCTACTGTTCGAAGCTTTCAGCAATCTGCTCGACAATGCGTTCAAGTTCACGCCCGAGGGCGGTACCGTCAAGATGATGCTCAAGGGGACCTCAAATGGCCCGCTGGTGGAGATTGTCGATAACGGGCCGGGCATCCCGCAGGAGGAGCGCGAAGCGGTGCTGCAACGTTTCTATCGCGGCGAGCACACGCGCCACCTCGCGGGCTCGGGGCTCGGGCTGAGCATTGTCTCGGCGGTGATCCGCGTGCATGACTTCACGATGCGCATCGGCAACGCCGAGCCGGGAACCCGGATCAGCGTCGAATGCTGGTCGAGGACGCTCGCATGATCTCTATGTCTTTTCTCTTTGCTCGAACTGGAGGCTAAATGCGCATCCTGTTCGTCGCCACACCTCATCCCGAATCCGCCTGGCTGTTCAAGGCGTTGCAGGAGAGCGCGCATAGTCTGCAACGCGCAGACGACTTGCGCGACGGCGTGTTTCTCGCCGGCCAGGAACCGTTTGATATCGTCATCGCGATGGCGTTCGAGTCCGGTTCGTATCCGGCGCTGCTGGCGGCATTGCCGCAATTTGTCGAAGCCGGCGGCGGCGCCGCGATCATTGCGGTGCTGGGCCAGTCGAATGCGCAGGATCGTGCTCGTGCGCTACGTGCAGGCGCTGACGCCTGCTTCGGGCATCCGTATTCGTTCATTGAAATGCACGAACGGATGCAGGCATTGCGGCGGTCGAGCGCATCGCGCGCCGTCAGCCAGGATCAGCCTGCTGCGACCCCGGCGACGACGTTGACGCTCAACCCGCTGACACGCGAACTGGTGGAGGGCACGCGCCGGCTCGTGGTGACACGGCGCGAGTATCTGTTGCTCGAATGCCTGATGCGGCAGATCAATGCGCCAGTGCCGCGCGATCAATTGATCCGCTATGCATGGCCGGAGAAGGACGATGTCGATCCGTCTAGCGTCAACCTCGTGGTCTCGCGCCTGCGCCGCAAGCTGGCGCAGCAACTGCCGGACGTTCAGATCGAAACGGTGAGCCGGTACGGCTATCAGATCACGATTGAGCCGAGGTAGTAGGGCTGCGCTAGCAGCGGGGCGGAGGCGGGAGGTCTGGTGTCAGGCCGCGGCGATCGCGCTGACGTCACTGCAAGCAATTGAGCGCGCTGACCCGATTGGGCAGCGCGCTCTTTGCTTTCATGAGCCGAAGTAGATGTTGCAGAAGCTTGCGGGTCCGACGCAGCCATTAGAGGCTTCAGGGCTCGGCGCGGCGCAACCGGAGAGCAGCAGTCCAGCGGTCGCGGCGGCCAGTGCGTAGAGGACCGTACGTTTAAGGAAGGAGCGGGTTTTCATGTGACGCGAATCTCAGTGAGCGAAGACGGTTGAGTTGAGGTAATTAAGCTGGCCGTCCTGCTCCGAGTGCACCAGTTCCTGGTAGACCTGCGCGCGCGTCTTGCTGAGTGCAGCCTGACCGGACGGTGCTACCCATTGACCGGCCGGCGCCACGTCGGTCGCCGTATTGGCGGCAACCTGGGTGGCGGCAACCGGCTGCTGGCTGGTTTGCGTGCTGGTCTGCGCGAATGCAGAAGCGGTAGCGGTGGCGCCGACGAATGCGATAGCGATCATCAGGTATTTCATGTTGGTTGTCCTCACAATGTCCGGATTGACTGCTTTTAGGTTCAGGCACCGTGGCGCGAAGCACCAAGACTTTCGTCGTCCGGTTGATTAGAAGGATAGTCGCCGCGATATAGCGGATCGATGGTGTGAAGGTGAAAAGAAATTCATCGGCGCGTAAAGCGCGAGCCCCGTCCGGTAAGGGTTTTAGCGAGTCGGTGTGATTAAATTAAAAGGCGTTTCATTAAAGTGTCGATGTTGATCGCGGATCAGACCGTTACGGTTAGTTAGCGTGCTGCGGGGACGTTAAGAGCAGAAGATCTGCTTGAATAAAAAAGCGTCGCCGGTGTAATCGGGCGACGCTTCTTTTGTGTCTGCATCAAGGCGCATTGTCTTGCCGGTGTCACACACTCAACTCATTGCGCGTCCGCCAGCCTGGTCCCTGCCACCGCTTGCGCACGCGCCTGCACCGGCGTAGCCGCCGCCGTATCCGTAGCCGGCTGACCGGCAGACCAGCCACCGCCCAACGCCTCTATCAACCCCACAGAAGCCAGCAAACGCCGCGTATTCACATTCAAGGCGAGAATCTGCGTGCTCAATTCCGTGGTCTGTGCCGTCACCACATCCAGATAGCTGACTACGCCATCTTTATAGCGCGACATGGAAAGCTTAAGAGTGCGTTGCGCATCGGTGAGCGCTTCGTCCTGCTGCGTCGCCTCATCACCCAAGTGGTGCAGTTGTGCGAGATTGTCTTCGACTTGCTGGAACGCGAGCAACACGGCCGCCTTATACGTTGCGCCGTTTTCGGCAAGCTTCGCACGAGCCCGCTGCGTCACCGCCTCGCGGCGGCCGCCGTCGAACAGGTTCATGACGAGGCTCGGACCAATCGACCAGATCTCGTTAGGCGCCATGATCCAGGGTGACAGCGTATCGCTCTGGAAGCCGCCGTCGAGTCCAAGCGAAACGTCCGGGAAAAACGCAGCCTTGGCCACGCCGATCTTCGCGTTGGCTTCCGCCACGCGCCGTTCGGCTGCGGCGACGTCGGGGCGCCGCTGCAGCAGCGCTGCCGGAACACCGGTCGGAATCGACGGCAGATAAGCAAGACCAATCGACGGTGCGAGTGTGAACGACGACGCAGGCACGCCGGTCAACGACGCAATGGCGTGTTCGTAGAGGGCGCGATGCGCCTTCACGTCATCGGCCGCCGCGCGTGCCGACGCGAGTTGTGTTTGTGCGCGCGAAACATCGAGGTCCGAAGCAATTCCACCTGCGTGACGACTCTCGGTGAGTTGAAGCGCTCGTTCATAGGTGGTGATGGTATCGGCCAGCAACTGCTGCTGCTCGTCGAGTCCGCGCAGGTTGAAATAGGCGTCGGCAAGACTGGCCTGCAGGCTCAGTTGCACCGAGGCGAGATCGGCGTCGGCCGCCTGTGCCGCTGCCTGGCCCGCCTTCACCTCATTGCGGACTCTGCCCCACAAGTCGAGGTCATAGTTGATGCCGACCTCCACAGTGTTCGACCCATACACGGACGGTTGATCTGAGCCGCGCAATGGCCGGTTATCGGATTGCCGGTTGGTCGACACATTGGCGCCGGCGCCGATAGTCGGGAGCAGGCCGGAGCGCGCCTGGTCGAGATAATCGATGGCCTCGTCATGGCGCGCAACCGCCGCGGCAACATTCGGATTCGCTGCGGCTACCTGGACTTCGAGCTTGTCGAGTACCGGATCGCGATAGACCTCCCACCAGGCGTCACGCGGGATCTGGTCCGCGGGTTTCGCCTGTTGCCAGGCGCCGCCTTCCTTGAAGGTGGTGGGAATCGCGGTGGGCGGCACCTGATAGACCGGCGCAAACGAGCAGCCGCTAAATAATGCGGTCACCGCCAGTGCGATACACAGGCTTCGTTTGAACCCGAGCTTAACCATTACCATGCCCCGGGTCGCGTCGCGCAGCGAGCGAGGTGGCTGGCGCGCCCGCCAGGCTCGCAGCATGCACATCCGCGAGACGCACGGCGTCGCCGTTGGCGATTGAATCCGGCGGGTTGTCGATCACGCGGTCGTTAGCGTCGAGCCCTGAACCGATCTCGACCTGCGTGCCGAGGTCCGTGGCGATCGTCACGGGTTTGAGTACCGCGTGGTTGTCCTTGCCCAGCACCGCCACTTGCAGGCCGCTGTGGCGGAAGATCAGCGAGCTGGCCGGAATCAGCAGCGCATGCGGATTGGTCGGCATCGCAAAGTGTACTTCGGTGTACTCGCCCGGAATCAGCAGACCGTTCTGGTTATCGACCTGCAACTGGACCAGCAACGTGCCCGAAGAGGCGGTGATCGAATCATCCGTGTCCAGGAGTCTGGCCTCGAACTTCATGCCGGGACGTTCGGGCACGGTCAGTGTGGCTGTCATCCCCGGCTGAATCGCCGCCGCGTCGCTTTGCGGCACGTTGACATAGACGCGCAGCTGTTTTGCATCGGACACGGTGAAGAGTGCGTTACCAACGCCGCCACCCGCATCGATCAATGCGCCGATATCGGTCTTGCGGGCGGTCACGATGCCATCGAAGGGGGCCGTGATGCGCTTGAACGACTCCAGCGCTTCGAGGCGATTCACGTTGGCCTGGGCGGCTGCGACCGTGGCTTGCTTGGCGGCGAGATCGCTGGTCTTTTCATCGGTATCCTGTTGCGAAACCGAGTCCTGTTTGAGCATCTCGGTCCAGCGTTTCGCGGTGGATGCCGCAAGCGTTTCGTTAGCCTGCGCATTTTGCAGATCCGCCTTCGCCTGCAGCAGTTGCTGGTCGAGGTCGGGCGTATCGATCAGACCAAGCAGTTGGCCCGCCTTCACATGGGTGCCGATATCCGCGTACCACGCATGCAGATAGCCCGGAACGCGCGCATAGATCGGCGCATTGACGAACGCCGACAAATGAGCCGGCAGCACGAGCGGCTGCGTCGCACCCTGATGGCTCGGGGCATACGCGACCACCGTAGGAATGGCCTGCGCGGCCGACCAGGTGGTCATTTCCTGCTTGGCGTGCACACGGGTGAAGATGCCGGTCGTGACGATCCCAGCGGCGGCAAGCAGCACGATAATGCCGACCAGCTTCAGATGGCGCAGACGCTTCGGTGAACTGATCTCGATCTCAGTGGACATGGAGGACTCCAGCTTCAGAAGTGGGATGATCTTTATCTTTGACGGGCGGATGCTTCGCGGCATCGCGGCGGTGCACCAGACTGAACACGACGGGCACGAACAGCAGTGTGGCGAACGTGGCGCAGATCAGGCCGCCAATCACGGCACGGCCGAGCGGAGCGTTCTGTTCGCCGCCATCGCCGAGACCGAGTGCCATCGGCGCCATGCCGATGATCATTGCGAGTGCAGTCATCAGCACCGGCCGGAAACGGGTGAAGCCGGCTTCCATCGCCGCCACCAGTGCATTGCCGGTGACCGCGAGGCGTTCGCGTGCGAAGCTCACCACCAGAATACTGTTGGCGGTGGCCACGCCCATGCAGAGAATCGCGCCGGTTAGCGCGGGCACCGAGAGCGGGGTGTGCGTGGTGAACAGCATCCATACGATGCCGGCAAGCGCAGCGGGCAATGCGGTGACGATCACGAACGCGTCGCTCCACGAATGGAAATTCACCACGATCAGCATGTAAATCAGCACGATCGCGCCGACCAGACCGAGCGACAGGCCGAGGAACGCGCTGTTCATCGTCTGCACCTGACCGCGCAGGGTGACCGTTGAGCCCTTTGGCACGTCTTTCGCTGTCGCGTGCAGGATGTGCTGGATATCCGTGGCGACGGCGCCGAGATCGCGGCCCTGGGTCGTCGCGAACACGTCGTAGAGCGGCTCGATGTTGTAGTGCGAGACGACAGCGTCGCCCACGCCCCGTTCGATCGTTGCAATGCCGCCCAGAATCTGCGACTGACCGTCCTTGCCGGTGACCGGCAGGTTGCTCAGCGCCGAGAGCGATTCCATCCGGTATTGCGGCGTTTGCGCAACGATCGGATAGGAGACGCCGTTATGCGGATTCAGCCAGTAGGTAGGCGATACCTGACTGGTGCCCGAGAGACTTGCCACTACCGAGTTCGTTACATCCTGTTCGGTAATGCCGAGTTGATCTGCGCGCGAACGGTCCACTGCAACGGTGAACTGCGGATACGTCGAGGCTTGCTGGATGCGCGTATCGGCGATGCCAGGAATCAGCCGCATGCGCCGCATCACTTCGTTTGCGTAGCGATGATTGGCTTCCTGATTGGGACCCGCTACCTGCAGGTCGATCGGCGCTGGCGAACCGAAGTTCAAGATCTGGCTGACGATATCCGCTGGCAGAAACGAGAAGGTCGAGCCGGGGAATTCACGCGGCAACACCTTGCGCAAGGTTTTCACATAACCGGCGGTCGGCGCGTGATTTTCGTTCAGCGAAATCATGATGTCGCCATCTTGCGGGCCAGTGGTGCCGCTGTTGTTATAGGTCAGATTGATACCGCTGTTGGGCAAGCCGACGTTGTCGATGATGCTGCCGAGTTGATCCGGCGGAACGACACGACGCACGGCGTTTTCAATGTGGTCAAATTCAGCGGCCGTGTCTTCGATGCGCGTACCAATCGGCGCACGCACGTGAATAGCGATTTCGCCTGAATCGATGTCTGGAAAGAAATTACGGCCGAGCCACGGCGCAAGCAGAAACGACGCGCCTACCACGATCAGAAAGCCCGTCACGAAACGCTTGCGGTTCGTGAGCGCCAGGCCGAGCACGATGCGATACACACTGCGTACGCGCTCAAAGCGGTGTTCGAAGCCACGCTGAAAACGCACCAGAGGATTGCGGGAACGCTGCGCCGGATGATGGCCGCCGTGCGGCTCCATGACCGCCGCCAGTTCGCCGGACGCGTGACCGGTGGAAGCGTGCGGGCGCAGCAGATACTGCGCGAGCATGGGCACGAACGTACGCGACAACACGAACGAAGCGACCATCGCGAAGATCACCGCTTCGGCCATCGGCACAAACAGAAAGCGCGCGATGCCGTTTAGCAGCAGCATCGGCACGAACACGATACAGATACACAGCAGCGAAACAAAGGCCGGCCCGACGATCTGCGCGGCGCCATCCATGATCGCGCTTCTAACGTCCTTACCTTGCTCCAGGTGCCAGTTGATATTCTCGATCGTGACGGTGGCGTCATCGACCAGAATCCCGACTGCGAGCGCAAGGCCCCCCAGCGTCATTACGTTGAGGGTTTCACCCATGGCCGAGAGGCCCGCAATGGCGGCCAGCACCGCGAGGGGAATAGAAGCTGCGATGATCACCGTGGAGCGCCAGCTGCCCAGAAACAGCAGGATCATCAGTGAGGTGAGGGCGGCGGCGATGATGCCTTCGCGTGCCACGCCACTCACAGCCCCTTTGACAAAGGTCGACTGGTCGCCCATGGTCACGAGCTTGAGCCCAGGTGGCAGGGTCTCTTCAATGCGCGGCAGTTGCGCCTTCACGCCAGCGATGATGTAGAGCGTCGAGGCCGAGCCGTTCTTCAGAATACTCATCAGCACCGCACGGTGGCCATCGACGCGCACGATGTTGGTCTGCGGCGGGTAACCGTCGCGTACGTGGGCGACGTCGCGAATGTAGATGGTTGCGCCGTCCACGGTCTTGATCGGCAGATTGTTGAGTTCTTGCAGCGAGAGCGGGCTGTTGTTCAGCTTGATGTTGTATTCGAAGCGGCCGATCTTCTCGGTGCCCGCCGGAATGATCTGGTTTTGCTGCGCGAGCGCATCCGCCACATCCTGCGCCGAGAGCTTTGTTGCTTGCAGTGCTTGCGGGTCAAGGTCGATCTGTACTTCGCGGGTCTTGCCGCCATACGCGGTAGGAATCGCGACACCCGGCACACTCAGCAGTTGCGGACGAATGAAGTTAGTAGCGTAGTCAGCGAGTTTCTGTTCGTCGAGCGTATTGCTGGTCAGCGCCAGTTGCAGTACTGGAACGGTGGATGCGTTGTAGTTCAGGATCTGCGGTGGCGTGGTCCCAGGCGGCATCTGCTTGAGCACGGTTTGCGAAACGGACGTGACCTGTGCTGTTGCGGTGCGAATATCAACGGTAGGCTGAAAGAAGATCTTGACGATGCCGTAGCCGCGGAACGATTGCGATTCGATATGCTGAACGTCGTTGACCGTTGTGCCAAGCGTGCGCTCATAGTAGGTGACGATGCGTCCAGCCATGTCGTCCGGTTGCAGACCTGCGTAGTTCCAGACGACGCTGATCACCGGGATGCGAATGTCCGGGAAGATATCGGTCGGCGTGCGCAATGCGGATAGCGGGCCGATCACGAGGATCAGCAGCGCAAGCACGATGAACGTGTAGGGCCGCGTTAAGGCCAGCCGGACAATTTTTAACATCGAAAGCTGCTCCGTTCAGAGACGCGTCAATCACACCGCGTAGGTAGGGCGGTCAGGGCAAGCACCAATGGCGATTTACCCGATGTCGTATTCTGGGGAGCAGGGGCTAACAGGCGGCGACTAAAAATATGAAACAAACTTTAGTTGCAGTGCATGATGTAAAGAGCGCTGTTGCAACGACTGAAGCGTCGTGTGCTGCGGTTAGCACACGACGCTTAAGCGGAAATGAAGACGGAGTAAAGGGAGCCTGACGCCTTAGCCGAACAGATAGCCCGAACCGCGAATCGTGCGGATGAGCGGGCGCTCGCCCGGCACGTCGACCTTCTTGCGCAGACGGCCCACGTGTACGTCGATCAGGTTGGTCCCAGGATCAAAACGGCAGCCCCATACCGCTTCGAAAATCATGGTGCGTGTGAGGACCTGGCCTGCGTGCCGCATCATGAATTCGAGCACGCGAAACTCGGTGGGTTGCAGTTCGAGTTCAAGTTCGCGGTGAGTAACGCGGCGGCGCACGAGATCGAGTTGCAGCGCGCCGGTGCGCAGCATTGTTTCGGCTTTCTCATTGCGTGGCCGTCGGCGCAATAGCACTTCGATACGCGCAAACATTTCTTCGGCTGAGAAGGGCTTGGTCAAATAGTCGTCACCACCGGCACGCAGGCCTTGAATGCGGTGATCGACATCGGACATCGCGCTCATCACCAGCACGGGAGTTTCCATGCCAACACCGCGCATGGTGGCGACAATCGTCAGGCCGTCAAGGTCAGGCAGCATACGGTCTAGCGTCACGACGTCATAGTCACCTGCCATGACCTTCGCCATACCTTCGCGGCCCGTACGCGCCACGTCAACAGAAAAGCCACTGGAGCTGAGGGTGCGTACGATGTCGTCCGCGATCAGTTCGTCATCTTCGATCGTCAGTATCTTCGGCATGGTTCGCGATTGTTATTCTGGTCGATCAGGCTACGACACGCAGGGCGACAGGCTTGTCCGGTGCGCGATACTGGCTTACAGCGAAGTCGATAAAACTGCGCACTTTCATGGACAGATAATTGCGGCCCGAATACAGGATCGACACGTGACGTGGTCCGCCGTTGACTTCGAACTCTTCGAGAACGGGTACCAGTGTCCCTTGCTTCAGATCGTCGCTCACGAAGGGCAGCGGCAACAATGCGATACCCATATGGTTCAGTGCGGCGACACGCACCATGGCGCTACTGGTGGCCGTCAATGCGCTGCCGGTGTTGACCCGATAGACGCCGTCGGCATCCGCGAACTCCCATGCGCGCGAGGTACCGTCCGATACCGTCAAGAGCCCGTGACGGTTCAGCGCGGAAGGGTCGCGCGGAATGCCGTGGCGTGACAGATAGCTGGGCGAGGCAACCGTTACTTCTTCGATGCTGGTCAGCGTGCGGCTTACCAGCGTGGAGCTGGCGAGGCGCCGGTCGTCGGAGAAGCACACGTCAAAACCGCCCTCGACCATGTCGATATGTGTATCGAAGGTCGTAACGTCGAAATCCACCCGCGGATGTTGCGTACGGTACGACGCGAGCAATGTGCCGAGGCCGGAGGTTGCAAAGGTCATCGGTGTAGCGATGCGCAGCGTGCCGCGCGGATCGCGCGTGGTCTGTACTAGATTCGATTCCATTTCATCGAGCTTCTCGATGATCGTGCGGCAACCGTCCAGGTATTCTCTGCCCACTTCGGTGAGCGAGAGGCTGCGGGTCGTGCGGTTGAGCAGGCGCATGTTCAGATGCGCTTCGAGCATGCTGACACTGCGGGTGACGGCGGCGGCCGACATGCCCAGTTGTCTCGCGGCCAGATTAAAACTGGCGAGATCGACTACCCGTGTAAACACACGCATCGCTTGTAGCTGGTTCATGTTTGTGACACTAGGAGATTGACGATGCACGAATCATGGGCGCTCGCGGATAAAACGGAACTGCCAGCTTGATTAAGTCTTTTTTAAGTTTGTGCAATATTCATGAACTGCGAGGCGATCTGTCGTTCGATCAAAGGGATGTGCGCGCATGCACGCGGGAGGAAGGGGCAAAGCAGATGGGCAAAAAAAGAGCGCGGACCAGGCCGCGCTTCTAAGGAGATCTTGAAAAAGACCGCAGTTACGCGGACGGCCCAGTATAGGTCAGTGCAAGTATGGAGTGGATGCAAACTCTGAAAGACAATACTGCGTGAAATGCAACAACGCTACGGCCCATGCAACACTACAGCGTTAAAGCTCGCCATGCGAATGCACCGCATCCTGAGCGGCACAGGTAAACGACAAACGCGCAGACAGTCGGCGTCTTTGGACGCCTCATGTCTGCGCGAAGCAGGAGGAAAGCGGTACGCGCAACGCGCACATCGTCGCCGCGTTGCGCGAGGTTCGCTGTGACGTGGCCTAGTTCAGCACGGCGTGGGTTTCTTCCAGTTGCTCGAGATGTTTGGTCAACGCGTCCTTTAGCTTGATCATACTGTGAGTGGGCAATGCAAAGCCCGCCCAGCCCAGCCCCGAATGACGCAGGAACACCACAGCGCCTTCATAGAGCGGATGCTTCTCGGAGTGCCAGCATGGGTCCATCTCGATCACGTACTGGTGCGCGCGCGACGGCTCCTTCGGAATTTCCGGGCGCATTGCCGCGCGAATCAGACCGAGGCGCTCGATCACAGCGTCGACTTCCTCGGCTTCCAGCACCACATTGCGGTCGTCGATCTTGACGCTGACTGCCGGAGTGCCGTACTCGTTGATCATTTCGATGGTCATGGTCATGTCCCAACTCCTCATACCAATCACGATGAGGAAATTATGGATCGACTCGGCATGGTGAAGTCTGAAAGAGCGCGATTGTTTGATGAAACTTTCTTTAAAGAAGCGGTTTGACCGGTTGCCGCGCTTTTACAACACCCGAATGCAAAGCAGGACTGTGCACGAGTACGTTCCTTTCTGCCGGATTTCAACGGGGTTGCGGGAAGCTGACGCCTGCGATAGTGCGCAACGGCCTTTACGCTTTAGCGAAAATACGCCTTGGTGTTTTCGTGCACGTCCGGACAGGCGAGCAGTTCCGACGGTGCCATCCACGCGTAGTCACTGTGTTGCTCGAAGCGCCCTACAGGTGTTGCATCACGCAACAGGAGCATGTAGCCGAGCACAATATAGTGTGTGGAGATATCGGCAGCGCCGGCGAAGTTATCGTCATAGTGGTGTTCGAACACACCGCGAAAGCACGCGCTGTGCTGAGTGATGTGATCGAGCCCTAGCTCCTCGCTGACAATGCGGCTAAACGCGCCATTCAGCGTTTCATCCTTGCGGATGCGTCCGCCGGGCACAAACCAGCTGCCGCGTGCCGGACGGTTGACGCGCCGGCCCAGTAGCACGCGCCCCCGATCATCGACCACGATCAGGTCGATGGAGATCAGCGGCGTAAGGCGAACGACGTCGAGAAATTCAGGTCGTGCAAGCATGGTCTCATTCTTCACGTTCGACACGCGCAATTCGGGCGGATACGCCCCACAGTAGCCAGCTGATACCGGCCACGACGAGCAGCAGCATGATGGCCGAGCCCAGCATTCCGCCAAGCAAGAGCCAGTACCACGGCAATTCATGCATGACGTCTCCGCAAGCAGGTGCTACGGGACTGCATTCAAGGGAAGGGGCCCGCTCGTGCGGGGCAATGCCACAGGCCGACTGGCCCGATGCGCAGACGGATTCAGTCTAGCGTCTCAAGCCGTGTCGCCACGCTTCGCACCCCTGCCAAATGCGCCGAACTCTCTGCACATCAGGCCAAATTCACTGCGCGACATATCCAGCAGGTGTGGTGACGTTTGCTTTGGCGACTGCTGCGTTGGCCGATATGACGTAGATCGGCGCCTCGGTGAGCGCCAGCATGGCGAGGCCGTTGCTGTAGCTCAATGTGGAAGGGTTGCCCATCATGTCGAGCACGGTCACCTGGCCGGACGTGCCGGGGCCGTCTACTCGCAGGGCGTAAGGTACCTGGTAGGTCGAACTGAAACCCTTGCTGGCGTTCCAGACTTCGTTGTTGTGGGTCCAGAGTGCGGTAATCACCGGACCGTTATTCAACTGCTGAAACGCGTAGGCATACACGCCGGCCGGTACGCCATTTACCGGGCCCAACGTGTTGGTGCCGTCAACGATACGGGTCATCGCGGCGGTGGCCATGGCTGCCGGTTTTGGACTGATCGACGACGGCCCGAAGCCGCCTTGCGGGTCGATCAGATCGAAGAACAGACCGTAGCCGACCTGCCCCGGAAAATCAGTGGCGTAGAACAGCCACGTCGCGTCCGCGCCCTCACCAAGCAGGATCAGATGCGTGCGGGCAACCAGCGCACCTTGCGCGTATAGCACGTTGGGCGTCGGATAGTTGGCGCCGTACTGCGAGCCGATATCGTAGCTGATGCCGGTTTCCGTCACGAAGAGCCGCGCGCCGGGGCGCATCGTCGTGGCGATCTGCCGGCGCAGCGCACGCATGGTCGCGGGAAGCGATTGGGCTGCTTTCGCAGGATCGCTGTCGCCAACCGTGCGTTCAGGCGGGTGCGATGGCGAGGTGCCGATATCGTAGTAGCCATGAATCGACACGCCGTCGAGATATCGGGTAATGCCAAGCGGAGCAAGACGTTGCAGCCATTCCGTATTAGCGGCCACCGAGGCGTTCGTGGTGCCCATGATGACTGCCTCGGGGTCCGTCGCATGAATGGCCTGCCAGGTGGCCTGATAAAGCGCGACCAGGTTTGCATCCGTATCGCGCCAGGGCAGGCCGCTATCGTAGTCGGGTTCCCACGTGACCTGATAGTAGTTGCGCGCCTGGGTGGGGAAACGCTGGGCACGTACCTGATTCGACTCATGCCCGACCCGATTCATGAAGCTCTGGTAGGCCGGCAACGACACGGGCAAATAGCTGTGGGTTTCCGCATGCGTCGGACTTGCCCATGCGGGAATGCCGTCCAGCTGGATCAGCCGCATCAGATCTCCCGGCCTGAAGAAGGTCGCGAGCGGGTAGGCATTGGCATCGAAGGTGTCCGGTCCCTTCGGTTCCATCATGTACCAGTTGCGATTGTCGTTGACCCAGCGCAGGCCGAGATCGGGATAGAGCGGCCGGTAGCCGTCGCCCGAGCAGCAATGCTGACCCGGCGTGATATAAGCGGCACCCTGGCCGCCGAAGCGGTGCAAATCCTCGCGCGCATAGGCTGGCGGAGTCAGGACGCCCGACAGGTTGGGGAGCACGCCGAAGCTCGCCATGCCGGCCGGACGCGTGCCGCTTGCGGGTAATCCGGTGCCCGCGGAAGTCAGGCTGGCACTCACGGCGAAATAACCCGCGAGGGTCGACACGCAACTCAGTGAGGCGGCTTGCGGACCGCTTGCGACCTCGAAGTGGCCCGCCGCGCGCACCTTGCTCCATGCATCGACGATCTGCCAGGTGAGCGTATCGCTCGCGCGAGCGCGCGTCGTCAAGGTGAGCACGAACGGCCGCCCATTCGCAAATATCCGCGTACCGTCGCTGCCGGGCGTTTCTGCTTCGATCACCGGACCGTCTGGCGCCGCGTTGGTGGGCTCGGAAGGAGCGCTACATAGCAACGCGCTATTGTTGGGTGTCTCCGTAAGCGATGGTGTGGTGGGAGGGGGCGCCGTGTCGTCTTCGTACCAGCATTGCTTGCTTGTGCCCGGGGCCGGGTCGCCGAAGATGCTGTTATCGCACTGTGTGCCGTTGGTTAAAGTGAGCTGGACGTAGCGTGCCGGGGTACCGTACCGGACCTGCCGCGTCCCGCTGAAGTGGCAAAACTCATGCTCTGCCGCGCATGGCGCCGCGGCGGACGGACCGGGCGTCTGATC
>NZ_JBAURZ010000310.1:0-14052 GCF_049581445.1 Paraburkholderia sp.
CCCTTCGATGCGCGCCGCCATCTCCGAAGACATCGCCACGACCAGCGGTTCACGCGCAATGGGCAGCCATGATAACTGCGCCGAATGACGCGGCGGCAGCGGCGCGATGACAAGGCCCGCGTCGATACGGCCCGCCACCAGTTCTTCGATCTGCACGTCGCTGGTCGCCTCCGTCAATTGCAGCCGCACGCGCGGATGGCTCGCGCCGAAATCCCGCAGCAGCGTTGGCAGAAGCCCGTAATCCGCCGTGGAGACGAAAGCGAGCGACAACACCCCCGCCTCGCCACGCGCCAGGCTTTGCGCGAGCGGCCTCAAGCCCTCGGCGCTCGCCAGCAGGCGCTGCACCTCGGGCAGCAGATCTGCGCCCACCTGGCTCAACTCCACCGAGCGTTTGGTGCGGGCGAACAGCGCCACGCCCAGCGTTTCCTCAAGCGCGCGGATGGCCTGTGAGAGCGGTGGCTGCGTCATTGACAGGCGTACGGCGGCGCGCCCGAAGTGCTTTTCTTCGGCGACGGTGACGAAATAGCGCAACTGGCGTAGATCGGGGGTGGTGGGTAGCATAATTAATACATTTTACGACCTAATCGGCCTTGAATAATATATTGGACACACACATCGAGAAACGGCATTCTTGCCCGACGCGCCAGAAACTACACTGAACTGAACTCGGCCTTAACCGGCTGAACTGGGCAGCGTGGCCTCAAAGCAAACCGTGGCCGCCCTGGCAAGCGGAACGATCAAAACAAACTGGATGGAGTCCCCCATGCCGTACAACCGTCGCTCGAAGAACATCACGCAAGGCGTCGCACGCTCGCCGAACCGTTCGATGTATTACGCCCTCGGCTATGAGAAGGAAGACTTCGACAAGCCGATGATTGGCATCGCCAATGGCCACTCGACCATCACGCCGTGTAACGCCGGCCTGCAGCGTCTGGCTGACGCCGCTGTAGCCGCCGTCAAGGGCGCCGACGCGAACCCGCAGACGTTTGGTACGCCGACGATCTCCGACGGCATGTCGATGGGCACCGAAGGCATGAAGTACTCGCTGGTGTCGCGCGAAGTGATCGCCGACAGTATCGAGACCTGCGTGCAAGGTCAGTGGATGGACGGCGTGGTCGTGATCGGCGGCTGCGACAAAAACATGCCGGGCGGCATGATCGGCCTCGCGCGCATGAACGTGCCGGGCATCTACGTGTATGGCGGCACGATCCGTCCGGGCAACTGGAAGGGCACCGACCTGACCATCGTCTCCTCGTTCGAAGCCGTGGGCGAATTCACCGCCGGTCGCATGTCGCAAGAAGATTTCGACGGGATCGAAAAGAACGCCTGCCCGTCGACGGGTTCGTGCGGCGGCATGTACACCGCCAACACGATGAGCTCATCGTTCGAGGCCCTGGGCATGTCGTTGCTGTACTCGTCGACGATGGCCAATCCGGATCAGGAAAAGGTCGACTCGGCTGCCGAATCGGCACGCGTGCTGGTCGAAGCGGTCAAGAAGGACCTGAAGCCGCGCGACATCATCACGAAGAAATCGATCGAAAACGCTGTGGCCGTGCTCATGGCCACGGGCGGTTCGACCAACGCCGTGCTGCACTTTCTCGCCATCGCGCACGCGGCGGAAGTGGAATGGACCATCGAGGACTTCGAGCGCATGCGCAAGAAAGTGCCGGTGATCTGCAACCTGAAGCCGTCGGGTCAGTACGTGGCGACCGATCTGCACAAGGCCGGCGGCATCCCACAGGTCATGAAGCTCCTGCTGGACGCGGGCATGCTGCACGGCGATTGCATCACCATCACTGGCAAGACTATCGCCGAAGAACTGAAGGACGTGCCGAGCAAGCCGCGCGCCGATCAACAGGTGATCTTCCCGATCGAAAAAGCACTCTACAAGGAAGGCCACCTCGCCATCCTCAAGGGCAACCTGGCAGAAGACGGCGCCGTCGCCAAGATCACAGGTCTGAAGAATCCGGTCATCACCGGCCCGGCGCGCGTGTTCGACGACGAGCAAACCGCGTTGGAAGCGATTCTCGCCGACAAGATCAAGGCCGGCGATGTGATTGTGTTGCGTTACCTCGGCCCGAAAGGCGGTCCCGGCATGCCGGAAATGCTCGCGCCGACTTCGGCGATCATCGGTAAGGGTCTGGGCGAAACCGTGGGCCTGATCACCGACGGCCGCTTCTCCGGCGGCACGTGGGGCATGGTGGTCGGTCACGTCGCGCCGGAAGCCTTCGTGGGCGGCACGATCGCGTTCGTGCAGGAAGGCGATTCGATCACCATCGACGCGCACAAGTTGCTGCTGCAACTGAACATCGACGATGCCGAACTGCAGCGCCGCCGCGCGGCGTGGCAACAACCGAAGCCACGTTATACGCGCGGCGTGCTGGCGAAGTACTCGGCGCTGGCGCTGCCTGCCAACAAGGGCGCAGTGACGGGCTGAGGCAAGAAGTCGAGAGGCGTAATGGACGCGTGACAGACGCTTGACACGCATGCAATAGAGCGCAAAGGGGCGCACGGGAAACCGTGCGCCCCTTTCCTTTTATAATGCGTGCACCACGAGTCGGGCACCTGCACCGGCGGAGACCATAATGAAATCAGTATCGTATGCAGTACTTGCGCTTGCGGGTACGTTGGCGATCAGCGGCCCGGCGCAGGCAGAATCGGCCCCGGGGCCACTACTCGCCCAGCAGCAGAACTGTATGAGTTGTCATTCGGTGGGCCGTCCGCTCATGGGACCGGCGCTGAAAGATGTCGCCGCAAAGTATCGGTCAGAACCCGACGCCGCAGCCTATCTTGCACATAAGATCATCGACGGTAGTACGGGCATTTGGGGCCAGGTGCCGATGCCTGCCAATACCCAGCTCACGCCGGATCAGGCGGCCACCTTGGCCGGCTGGATTCTCACGTTGAAATAATCTAAGGCGTCTTCGGCTGAGGGACTTCTGTTGTGCGCCGCGTCATCTCTTCATCAACCGCTTCGCGCACCCAGCCGGTCAGTTCCGTTTCAAGCGCAAGCGCGACTTCCCGCGTAATCTGACGCACCATCCATGTGGTGTGGTTCTGCAGTACATCGTGACAGCGCGCTTCAAGCATTTCGCGACCGTCTCCCGTCAGATAATTGGCAAAGCGCCCGCGCAAACGGTCGGCGAGTACCTCGGCATCGAGAGTCTGAACCGTCGACGATGACGCCCGAGCGAAGTGAAAGGCCGAGTTGGGTTCGAATGGCTCAGGCACCTCCGGCAACTCGAACGGCGCAAGCGGCTCAGGCACTTCGAAGGCCTGCACCTCCGCAGGCGTCACGGCATGGACGGTCACGCCCTCGCCGGGTTCGGCATCCGGTAGCGTGGCCGTGTCTGTGCCCCCGCGCGCATGCACAGCGTTGCCCGGCACGAGGACTTCCTGCAGAACCGGGATCGAAGTATCGAGGGTTGTATCGGACGAGTCGGGCAC
Organism: Paraburkholderia sp.; assembly: GCF_049581445.1. Taxonomy (GTDB): domain Bacteria; phylum Pseudomonadota; class Gammaproteobacteria; order Burkholderiales; family Burkholderiaceae; genus Paraburkholderia. The sequence goes on from NZ_JBAURZ010000310.1 coordinate 3,448, forward strand.
GAATAGTCTCCGTCGATGAATCGGACGATGGGCTGCAGCCGCGGCGCCAGAAGCCGCCAACGGCAGCGCAGCCATTTAGCCGCCCTGTTTGTAGTTGTTCAAAGCATAGCCGCGATCGCGATAGAAGCGATAGCGTTCGCGGCCCGCATTTAGCTCGTCTTGTGCGTTACCGACCACTTCCAGCAACCTTTCAAAGCGCGCGAACTGCGCCGGCACTTCGGCGCCCAGATTGAGCAGCACCTGATAGTGCGGCACCTGGTCGAGATTCGTGGCCAGCACGATAGGCGTTTGCGCGGCGAGCACGCTGTCCGCCATGCAGTGCGGTACGAAGTCGAGGGGCGAAAAGGTCCAAAGCTGCTCGTCGAACGCACGCAGCCGGGCCGGCTCGGCCAGCACGATGGTAGGCTGGCCGGTCTGGTACGCCTTGCGTACCAGACGACACGCGTACAGCAGCGAGTCGCCGACGTTCGAGTGAAAATCGATTCTCGTCATCGGCGACTCCGCCCGCGCGCATCAATAAGCCCGTGGGTACTGCAACAGATCATTGTGCAGCGCGATCAATCAGGAACTGCGACAGGAGCGGCACAGGACGACCGGTTGCGCCCTTCGCTGCGCCACTCTTCCAGGCCGTGCCGGCGATGTCCAGGTGGGCCCACGGATACGCTTCCGTGAAGCGCGACAGGAAGCACGCCGCCGTGATGCTGCCGCCCGGACGGCCGCCGATGTTGGCCAGATCCGCGAAGTTCGACTTCAGCAGATCGTGGTACTCCTCGTCGAGCGGCATGCGCCATGCCGGATCCGATGCTTCGCGCGAAGCGTCGAGCAGTTCGCCTGCCAGTGCGTCGTCCTTCGAGAACAGGCCGCTGTTATGGTGGCCCAGCGCGATCACACAGGCACCGGTCAGCGTCGCCACGTCGATCACCGCAGCCGGCTTGAAGCGCTCGGCGTAGGTCAGCGCGTCGCACAGAATCAGACGGCCTTCGGCGTCCGTGTTCAGCACTTCGATCGTCAAACCCTTCATGCTGGTGACGATGTCGCCCGGCTTGGTGGCGTTGCCGGCAGGCATGTTCTCGCAGGTCGGAACGATGACCACCAGGTTGATCTTCAAACCCATTTCCGCGACCGCGCGCATGGTGCCGAGCACCGAGCCGGCGCCAAGCATGTCGTACTTCATCTCGTCCATGCCTTCCCCCGGCTTGAGCGAAATGCCGCCTGTGTCGAACGTGATGCCCTTGCCGACCAGCACCACCGGTGCAGCCTTGGCGGCCGCGCCCTGATACTGCAGTACGATGAATTGCGGCGGCTCGACCGAGCCACGCGTCACCGACAGGAACGAGCCCATCTTCAGCGCTTCGAGCTGCTTCTGGCCAAGCACTTCGACCTTCAGCTTCCAGTCTTTGGCGAGCTTTTTCGCGGCGCCGGCGAGGTAAGTCGGGGTGCAGACGTTGCCCGGCAGATTGCCGAGGTCGCGCGTCAGATCCATGCCGTTAGCGAGTGCCGCGCCCTGCTTGGCGGCGACCTTGGCGGTCTTCTCGTCAGCGGCATCGACGCTGAAGACGATGCGTTTGAGCGCGCGCGGCGTGGTATCCGGCTTGCTCTTCATTTGGGTGAACTTGTAGGTCAGCTCACGCAGCGCGAGGATGCCCGAACGCACGGCCCAATCGGCCGAACGCTCGAGGATCGGCAACTGGGCGAGCGTAAAGGTGACCTGGACGACCTTCGTGCCCAGGATAGCGCGCCAGGCGGCCCGCACGGCGTCGCCGTAGGCTTTCTGCGTGAAAGCGTCCTGCTTGCCGAGGCCCACCAGCAGGACACGCGAAGCGCCGATGCCGGACACTTCGTGCAGGAACAACGTGGTGCCGCTCTTGCCGTCCATGTCACCGGCTTTGATGATACGGGTCAAGAGACCCTTGGTAGCCGCATCGATCTCCAGTGCGGCACCCGACAGCGTTTGTGACTCGAAAATGCCGATCACGATGCAATCGGACTTTCCAGTCAGGAACCCGTTTGACGAGCCTTTGCTCCAATCACAGGCTTTTATGCTAAAGTCCATCGCGCTTGTCCTCGGATAAAATCTGGGCTTAGGATGAAAGCCGCAATTATCCGCTATTTTTCCCGCGGCGGTAGCACGGGAGGCTGACGGGATGCACCGGGCCTTCAGAAACACGCCGGGCCGCCCCAAATTTTTCGCTCCGCAGGAAGTCCCCCGCCCCGAAGGAAGTCCCCTTGAGGGATTGGGGATTGTCGAAGGGCCTGGCGCAGAGCGGCAGGTTGCGGGGCACTCTCAAGGCACGCACTCTCTTCATCAATAATGATTTTTGAACGCTCCCTCCAGCGCGAACTCGCGTACACGGCTGGTGCCGTGTTCATGGTCCTCCTCACGCTCGTGCTGACGACAATGATGATCCGGATCGTCGGCTTCGCCGCTTCCGGGGAGATCGATCCGCGCGACGTGCTGGTTCTGATCGGCCTGACCGTGATCGGCTACCTCGCCATCATGCTGGTCGCGACCTTGTTCGTGTCGATCCTGTTCGTCCTGACGCGCTGGTACAAAGACTCCGAAATGGTGGTCTGGCTGGCCTCGGGCGTGAGCCTCACACGCTTTATCAAGCCCATCGCCGTATTCGCGACGCCCATCATCATTCTCATCATGTTCTTCGTGTTCGTCGGCTGGCCGTGGTCGAACCAGCAGAGCAAGCTGATTCGCGCGCGCTTCCAGCAGCGCGACGAGGTATCGCTGCTCGCGCCTGGCCAGTTCCGCGAATCGGCGGTGAGCCACCGCGTGTTCTTCATCGAGAAGATGTCGCCCGATCAGGCGCGCGTTGAGAACGTATTCGTGACCAGCACCGAAAACGGCAAGGTCAACGTGGTCGTGTCGAAGACCGGCCATACCGAGACAGAAAAGAACGGTGACCGCTTCGTGGTGCTTGAAAATGGACGCCGTTACGACGGCGAGCCGGGCAAGCCGGACTTCCGGATCATGGAATTCGAGCGCTATGGGGTGAAGATCCAGAGCCAGCCGGTCATCAACACGCCGACCACGACGGGCACGCCCACGCTCGACCTGTTCCGCAACCCGACCAACGACAATCTGGCCGAGTTCGCCTGGCGCGCGGGGCTGCCGTTGATTGCCATCAATCTGATGATGCTGGCCATCCCACTCGCCCACCAGAATCCGCGGCGCAGCCGCACCATCAATCTGGTGATGGCAGTACTGATTTATCTGACGTATTCGAATCTGCTGAACGTGGTGCAGTCGTGGGTCGAGCAGGGCAAGATGTCTTTCCCGGTGGGGCTCGTCGGGCTGCACGTTATCGTGGCCGGGATTGTGGCGTTTATTTTCTGGCTGCGCGTGCGCAATCGTCCGTTGTTTACGCGGGCGACGTTCCGCCGTTCGTCGCAGGGAGCCTGATCGATGCGGATCTATGAAAAATACTTCGCGCGTCAGGTTTACCTTTCGTTCATCTTTATTCTGTTCGCGTTTTCCGGTCTGTTCTTCTTTTTCGACCTGATCAACGAACTGAACTCGGTCGGCCACGGCAACTACAAGTTCCAGTACGCCGTGTTGCGTGTGGCGTTGCAGACGCCGTCGCGGTTCTACGAAATCATTCCGGTCGCGGCGCTGATCAGTTCGATCTATGTGTTTGCGCAGATGGCGGCGAACTCGGAATACACCATTTTCCGCGTGTCGGGTCTCGCAACGAACCAGGCGCTGCGCTCGTTGCTGAAGATCGGGATTCCGCTGGTGATTCTCACGTACATCATCGGTGAAGTGGTCGGGCCTTATACGGATCAGCTTTCCGAGCGGGTGCGGCTGGAGGCGTTGGGCTCAGCGGTGTCGACCAATTTTGAGTCGGGCGTGTGGGTGAAGGACACGTTGACAGCACGGGCCGATGGCGAGCAGGTCACACGTTTTGTGAACGTGGGCAAGCTGCTGCCGGATGCTTCGATCACGAACGTACGCATCTATGAATTCGATTCGAAGTTCCGCCTGTCGAATGTGCGGATTGCTGAGAGTGGTCGATATCAGCCGCCGGGTCACTGGCTGTTGAAGGACGTGACGGACACGCAATTGATCGACGTGGCGCCGCCGACCCCGGGCAAGCCAACCGATGCGCTGAACCCCGTCTACCGGGCAAACCAGACGACGCTGCCTGAATATTCGCTGCGCTCGGAGTTGACGCCGCAGATTCTGTCGGTGCTGCTGGTGTCGCCGGACAATATGTCGATGTTCAACCTGTTCCGCTATATCCAGCACTTGCAGCAGAATCATCAGGATACGCAGCGGTATGAAATTGCGCTGTGGCGCAAGCTGCTGTATCCGTTCGCGGTGTTTGTGATGCTGGTGCTGTCGTTGCCGTTTGCATATCTGCATACGCGCGCGGGTGTGGTGGGTGTGAAGGTGTTTGGCGGGATCATGTTGGGTATGAGTTTTCAGCTGTTCAATACCTTGTTCTCGCACATTGGCACGTTGAATACCTGGCCTGCGCCTTTGACTGCGGCTACGCCGGGGTTGGTGTATCTGGTGCTCGGGCTGGTCGGGTTGAAGTGGGTGGACCGGCATTAGGAGTGCGGTCATGGCCTTGCATGGGATTGTGCTTTTCGGGCATGGGGCGCGGGATGCCCGTTGGGCGGAGCCGTTTTCTCGTCTAGCCGAGAGGTTACGCGCGGCTTATGGTGGTGCGGGGCCGGTCTCATTGGCTTTTCTTGAGTTGATGGAGCCGGATTTGCCTGGTGCTGTTGGTGCTCAAGTTGCTCTTGGGTGTTCTGCTGTGACCGTTGTGCCTGTGTTTTTTGGGCAAGGTGGGCATGTGAGGCGGGATTTACCTGCGGTGCTTGATGTTTGCCGTGCGGCGCATCCCGGGGTGCAGATTTTTTGTGCTACCGCCGTCGGGGAGGATGATTCTGTTCTCGATGCGGTGGCGTTGTATTGCCTTCGGCAAGTGCAGGTTTAGATTGTTTTTTGTACCTCCGGTGGAGGTCGCCTGCGGCGCGTTGCCTCTTTGCTGTTTGCTTCCTGGCGTTGGACTTCCCGTGGTTTCTTAGCGGTCCTGTTCGCGTTTTTTCTCATTGCTGATTGCCTAAGTTTTTGGTCTCTGCTGGTTTTCTTATCGGTCTGTTAGCGGTGGCCTTTTTGTTTGCCGCGGGCGGTGGCCTTTTTGTTTGCCGCGGGCGTTGGCCTCTCCTTGATTTCTTAGTGGTCTATTAGCGATGCCCCTGTGCGGGGCAGCACTCACTTTCTTTGCGGCCGCAAAGAAAGTAAGCAAAGAAAGCGGCTCACACCGCCAGCTTGTAGGTGTGGCCCACTGGCTCGAACCCGGAGTGGTCCGAGACGAGACGGTCTCTCGCAATACACGCGTTAGCGACAAGGCAGTCATTCGCTCCAGCGTCGCGCTTCGCGCCCCGCCGTCGGGCATAATCCCGTCTGCAAATTCCGTTGGAATCCTGAGTGTTTTTCCAATCACCCCGCGCCCGACCGTATAACATGGCCCCGCAGCTAGTTTGCGCCGCATGGGGTGCAGGCATTTTCCGTCTTTGGCGGACCGGAGGCCCGAAGCACAGGATATTCACGAGTTCGTGAGTGGATGACGCGAACGTAGGCCCGTATGCGGGTTTCCCAAGCAAGCCGCTCCGCGACGCACGCAGTGCGGAGTGGGATGGATGAATGCTTTGTCGCTGACGCGTGTAGTGCGAGGCACGGTCTCGTCTCGGACCACTCCCAGATCGTGTAAGTGGTGGACACCTACAGGCTGGCGGTGTGAGCCGCTTTCTTTGCTTACTTTCTTTGCGGCCGCAAAGAAAGTGAGTGCGCCCCGCACAGGGGCAACGCAAATAAACCATTAAGAAATCAAGGAAAGGCCAACGCCCCGAGGCAAACAGCAAAGAGAAAACACGAACAGGATCACTAAGAAATCAACAAAACCACAAAGCAACCCCAAAAGCGCCGCAAGCAAAAAACCTTATGCCGCGCTCATCAACTCTTCCAAAGAAGAAGACAACGACGAAGAAGAAACAGCCCCCTGCCCAGCCCGGGCAGCAAACGCCTCCCCGATCATCAGCAAACTAGGCTGCGACGCATCGAGCCACTGCTGCGCCTCACCAGCAGCAAGATCTCCCAGCGTTAGCGTCAACATCCGCTCACGAGGCGTGCTACAGGCTTCGACAATCGCCACGGGAGTGGCCTCATCGCGCCCAGCGTCGATCAACTCCTGAGCAATCTCGGGCCCACTATCTCGCCCCATGTAAAACACGAGCGAATCCGCCTTGACCTGCTCACGGATAGCCTCAGTATCAGCCGCCCGGCTATGGGTCGCCAACGCCACACTCCGCGACACCCCTCGTAGCGTCAGCGAACGCCGCAGAGAAGCCGCACTCGCCAACGCAGCCGTAATCCCCGGCACGACCTCATATTCAATTCCAGCCGCTTCGAGCGCCCGCATTTCCTCATCAGCACGACCAAACAGCATCGGATCGCCGCCCTTCAGGCGCACCACCACGGCATGATCCTGCGCCGCATCGACAATCTGCTTGTTGATGAATTGCTGCGCCGTCGAACGCTGACCGCAACGCTTACCCACCGCAATCCGGTGTGCATGCGCCGGCGCATAGTCCAGCATCGCCGGCTCAACCAGCGCGTCGTGCAAAACCACGTCGGCCATGCCGAGCAGTCGCGCGCCACGCACCGTAATGAGATCCGCCGCGCCCGGTCCTGCACCGATCAAATACACCTTACCCATTTGCCTCAACCCTGTTCGTCCGGTTTGTGCATGATCGCAAGCCGTGAGCGCGTGTCAACCAACCAATATCATCCAGTCAGTCACTCAGGCAGAAAACGCCCGGATCATGCCGGCCGCTACCGTGTGATGCGTGGCTTCGTCGATCAGCACGAATGCGCCCGTCCCCTGATGCGAGTCGTACACATCGCACACCAGCGGCTTTTGCAGCGTCAGCGCCACCCGGCCAATGTCGTTCATCGTCAGGTCATGACGGTCCGTCGCATGCGACAGCGTATGCACGTCCAACACCTGTTTGATCGCGCCAATGCGTGCAAACACCGTGTTGGTGGTCTGCTTCAGCAAGTACTTACGCTGCGTCGACAGCGGGGTTTCGTCGAACCAGCACAGGTCGGCTTCGAGTTTCTTCGCCGGTTCCGGTGCCTGGGCGCGCAGCACGAACGTATCGCCGCGCGACACGTCCACGTCTTCCGCCAGACGGATTGTCACCGTTTGACCCGCAAACGCGCGGTCTACTTGCGCCGTGCCGCCCGGTACCGGCGCGATGATTTCAGCCACGGTCGCTTCACGGTTCGCCGGCAGCACGACAATCGTGTCGCCCACCTTGACTTCGCCCGCTTCGATACGGCCCATGTAGCCGCGGAAGTCGTCGGCCTGGCTGCCGTCCTGGCGCGCCACCCATTGCACCGGGAAACGCAGCGCCTGCCCCGTCGGAATCTCGACCGGCAACGCTTCCAGCAGATCCAGCAGCGGTTCGCCCGCATACCACGGCATGCTCTCGCTGGCCGTGACGATGTTGTCGCCCTTCAGCGCCGACACCGGCACAAAGCGCACATCGTTCAAGCCCAGTTGGCGCGCGAGTTCGACATACGCATCGCGGATTTCGTTGAAGCGCGTTTCGCTGTAATCGACCAGATCCATCTTGTTGATCGCAACGATCGCGTGTTGCAGGCCAAGCAGTTTGACAATCGCGCTATGGCGCTTGGTTTGCGGCAGCAACTGCGCCACGCCGTTCTCAAACGTCACCCGCGTTGCGTCGACCAGAATGATCGCCGCGTGCGCCGTCGAGGCGCCCGTCACCATGTTGCGCGTGTACTGCTCGTGACCCGGCGTATCGGCAATGATGAACTTGCGCTTGGCGGTTGCGAAGTAACGGTATGCAACGTCAATCGTGATGCCCTGCTCGCGTTCGGCTTCGAGACCGTCCGTCAGCAATGACAGATCGATTTCGTCGCCCACGGTCCGCTTGTTCTTTGCGCGAGACAACGCCGAGAGTTGATCGCTCAAGACTGCCTTGCTGTCGTACAGCAGACGCCCGATCAACGTGCTCTTGCCATCGTCGACGCTACCAGCAGTGATAAAACGCAGCACGCCGAGGTCTTCCGGTTGATGAATGCTCATGATTTCCCTACCCTCGTGTGCTTAGAAATAACCTTGCTTCTTGCGCTGTTCCATCGCGGCTTCGGAGACCTGATCGTCCATCCGCGTCGCGCCGCGTTCCGTGATTTCGGTCACGGCCGTTTCGGCGATGATCTTCTCGAGATCGTCGGCATCGCTTTCCACCGGGCAGGTGCAACTGATGTCACCCACGGTACGGAAACGCACCAGCGCCGTTTCGCTCGTCTCGCCTTCACGCATCGGCGTGATCGGCGTCACCGGCACCAGCAGGCCATTGCGCCGCACGATTTCGCGTTCATGCGCGTAGTAGATCGACGGCAGTTCGAGCTTTTCGCGAGCGATGTATTGCCACACGTCCAGTTCCGTCCAGTTCGAGATCGGGAATACGCGCAGGTGTTCGCCGTTGTGCAGACGCGCGTTATACAGGCTCCACAGTTCCGGGCGCTGTGCCTTCGGATCCCATTGACCGAACTCATCGCGGAACGAGAAGATCCGCTCTTTCGCGCGAGCCTTTTCTTCGTCGCGACGCGCGCCGCCAATCAAGGCCGTGTACTCATACTCAGCAATCGTTTCGAGCAACGTCACCGCTTGGGCGGCGTTGCGCGAATCCGTCTCGCGACGCAGACGCACTGTACCGCGCTTGATCGAGTCTTCGACATGGCCGACCACCAGTTCCGCGCCGATTTCTTGCGCACGGCGGTCACGGAAGTCGATCACCTCCTGGTAGTTGTGGCCGGTGTCGATGTGCACCAGCGGGAACGGCAACACCGTCTTGCGATTTGCGCCGAGGCCGAAGGCCTTCAATGCCAGATGCAGCACGACGACCGAATCCTTGCCGCCCGAAAACAGTAGTGCGGGCTTGCTGCATTCAGCGACCAGTTCGCGCAGGATGTGAATCGATTCGGCTTCGAGCCAGTCGAGGTGATCCATCCGGTTTGCCGTGTTGGTAAGCGGTGCGTTGACAGTGGAATCGAGCGTCGTGCTCATGTTCTGCATCCTTCGTTGATTCGCGCCGCGAGCGGTGGCTCGCGTCACGTAGATATTCTCTCAGAATCGGCTACGGCATTCAGGCCGAGGCGTTTTCAGTGCTGACTGCGATCGGAATCGTGGTGATGTGCAGGCCGCATTCCTTCGTGTCCCGCGACTCCCACCACCAGCGACCGGCCCGGCTGTCTTCGCCGGGACGAATAGCGCGCGTACATGGTTCGCAGCCAATGCTTGGATAGCCGCGTGCATGCAGCGGATTGACCGGCACGTCGAATGCCGTGAGGTACGCCCACACATCCGCTTCGGTCCAGTCCGTCAACGGATTGAACTTGGCGATATTGCGTGCGGCGTCATGCTCTTCCTCGTGTAACTCAGCACGCGTCACCGATTGCTCGCGGCGCTGCCCCGTCACCCAGGCGCTGACGTCGGAGAGCGCACGATTCAGCGGCTCGACCTTGCGGATTTCGCAGCAACGCTTGCGCAGATCGACGCTGTCGTAAAACGCGTTCACGCCATGCGAGCCGACATATTCGTCAACTGCCGCCGCCTGCGGATGAAACTGTTCGATCGCGTAGCCGTAACGCTCTTGCACACGGTCAAGCATGCCCAGCGTTTCCGCATGCAAACGCCCGGTGTTCAGCGAAAAAATGCCGATCTTGACCTTGCGCGAGAGAATCGCGTGCGTGAGCAGCATGTCTTCTGCCGCGAGGCTGCTGGCAAGCTTCACATTCTCGTGACGCGCGGCGATCGAATCGAGCAGCCCATTCAGGCGCTCGATCTTCGCATCCAATTCCGGCGTTACTGCGTTGGCGGTGCTCATGTCGACGCCTTTTGTCCAGCGGCGGCAGCAGCTTCGCGACGGCGGAACAGCGGCGACGGATCGTCGAACGCGCCCTGATATTGCACAGTGAATTCGTCGAACGCCTTGAGCGCGTCGTGCAGATCCTTGTCGGCCCGCACCGCGTAGGCGTCAAAGCCGCAGCGGAACATGAAGCGCAACTGATCGCGCAGCACGTCGCCAATCGCGCGAATCTCGCCCTTGTAGCCATAGCGCTCGCGCAACAGGCGCCCGATGCTGAAGCCCCGGCCGTCGCGGAACACGGGAAAATCCACCGCGATCAGCGCGATCTTGTCGAAGTCAGCGACGATATCCGCCGGTTCGCTATCCGGCTCGAGCCATACGGCGATTTCAGCGGCGCTGCGCGAAGCCGTCAGCGCCTCGCGCTCAGCCTGCCACAGCGCAAACGGCACGATCAGCTTGCCGGCCGGCAGCGCATCCACGGCGGGCAACGTACCGTCTTCCGCTGCGCGCACCACGGTCCAGTCGTCGTCGACGATTGCACGGTTCTTGATGATAGAAGCCATCTGTCCAGTATCCTTTGGTCGCGGTTACGCGTGAGCCGGTTGACGCGACGCGTACACGCGTTCCTTGAACGGGGTGATGCCGATGCGGCTGTACGTTTCGATGAAACGCTCGCCTTCGATG
>NZ_JBAURZ010000311.1:0-13480 GCF_049581445.1 Paraburkholderia sp.
CCACAATGGCGCGGGCGCGGCCGTGGCTGCTGCTGGCGCCGATCCTGCTGTTTCTCGCCATCCTCGCAGCCGCCGCGCTGGTGGTGCTGCGCATGAGCTTCGGCACCAGCGGCAACGAGTGGCACAGCTTCACGCTGCAAAACTATGCCGATCTGGCCGATAGCTACTTCTTGAAGTCGCTCTGGATCACCCTCAAGCTGGCGTTCCAAAGCATGGTCTGCGCGGTGCTACTGGCGATTCCTGTCGCACTCGCCATGGCGCGCACCGAATCGCGGCTCGCGCGGCGGCTTCTGCTGGCCGGCGTGTTGCTACCCTTGCTCGTCAATCTGTTGCTGCAAGGCTATGGCTGGCTGGTGATCCTCGGACCGGCGGGTCTGCTGAATCACGCGCTGCTTGCGAGCGGCCTGATCGAGCGTCCGGTGCTGTGGCTCTATCGCGAGCACGGGGTGTTGCTTGGGTTGATCCAGACGGCGTTTCCGCTCGCCGTCTTGCCGATGTCGAGCGCAATGCGCGCCGTCTCCCGTTCCTATGAAGAGGCCGCCGCGACGCTTGGCGCCACCCGCTGGCAGACCCTGCTTCACGTGATGCTGCCGCTCGCCATGCCCGGCCTCGTCTCCGGTGCGCTGCTGGTGTTCGCCTACAACGCGAGTGCGTTTGCCGTGCCGCTGCTGCTCGGTGGACGCCGCGTGCCGATGCTTGCGGTGCTCGTGCATGACCAGGTGGCGCCGCTGCTGAACTGGCCGGCCGCATCGGCATCCGGTGTGGTGCTGATGGTGGCGACGCTGACCGTCATGACGATCTCGCAGCGTCTCGTGCGCCGCACCCAACGTCTCGAGGAGTCCTCCCAATGAGCACGCCCGCACCCTCCCTGTGGCCGCGCACGTTGCGCCTGCCCACGACGATGCCCGGCCGGCTCAGCAAGCCCGCGGCGCTGCTTGCAGCGATCGTGCTGTTTCTCGCCGCCCTGCCGATCCTGACGATGATCACCATGTCGTTTAGCGCGTCGGACACCCTCGAGTTCCCACCGCCGTCCTACAGCCTGCAGTGGTACCGGGCGGCATGGCACAGCTTCGTCGCGCCGGATGCAAGCGACAGCCTGTCGATGGGCGGCGCATTGACCACCAGCCTGATCGTCGCCGTCTCGACCATGATCATCGCCACGCTCGTCTCCGTGCCGGCGGCGTATGCGTTAAGCCGCTACCGCTTTCGCGGCAAGGCAGCGGTGGAGCAACTGGTCGCGCTACCGCTCGTCTATCCGCTTGTGATGCTCGGGTTGTCGCTGCTGCTCGTGTTCAATGTTTTGCCGGTCGAGCTCGGCGTGTTCCGCCTGATCATCGCGCATGTGATTCTGGCGCTGCCGTTCACGGTGAAAAACTGTGCGGCCTCGGTGGCCTCGATCGGCCCGGAGTTCGAGGAAGCCGCCTGCGTGATGGGTGCAAGCCCGCGCCGCGCGCTGATCGACGTAGTCTTGCCCTTGATGCGCCCAGGCATCCTCGCCGGCATGCTGTTCGCCTTCATCATCTCATTCAACGAATTCACGGTGACGTTCTTTCTGTACGGCATCAACACGATGACGCTGCCCGTTTGGCTCTACAGCCGCACGGTGTCGTCGCTCGATCCGACCGTGTTTTCGTTCGCAGTCTTTATCGTCGCGATCGACTTCGCTTTGATCTGGTTGTTGGAGAAGCTGGTCGGCGATGAAGGCGTGGCGCTTTGATGCCTTGCTTTGATGTCGCATTGATGCTTCAGCATTTGATTCTGCTTAACAAGCGTTAGAGAAAACCGTCGCAACCCAGGCCCCACGCAGGAACCCTCATGACTCATCTGACATTGCAGGCCGTCACCAAGCGCTTTCACACCGCCTACGCGGTCGACCACGTCGACCTGAGCGTGCCGGATGGCAAGCTGGTGTGTTTCCTCGGGCCCTCCGGTTGCGGCAAGACCACTTTGTTACGCATGATCGCCGGACTCGAAACCCCGAGTTCGGGCAGCGTCAACTTTGCCGGGCGTGACATCACCCATTGGCCGGCGAACCGGCGCGACTTCGGCATGGTGTTCCAGTCGCTCGCGCTGTTTCCGCATATGACGGTGGCGGAGAACATCGCCTATCCTCTACGGCTGAGAAAAACCGACAAGGCGGCACAAGCGCGCCGGGTCGCGGAACTGCTGGAGCTGATCCAGTTGCCGCATATGGCGAACCGCTCCGTTACGCAGCTATCCGGCGGCCAGCGCCAGCGTGTGGCGATTGCGCGGGCGATTGCTTCGTCACCCAAACTCTTGCTGCTCGACGAACCGCTCTCCGCGCTCGACGCCAAACTGCGCGAGGCGATGCAAGTGGAAATTCGCCTGCTGCAACAACGTCTGGGCATCACGACGATCATGGTGACGCACGACCAGCGCGAAGCCATGACCATGGCCGATGAAATCGTCGTGATGGAGAAAGGCCGTATTGCGCAGGTCGGCAAACCGCTCGATATCTATCGCGATCCGGTCAGCGAGTTCGTGGCGGACTTTATTGGCCTTGGCAACATCCTGCCGGTGACCTACGACGGGCAAGGCGGCGTGAGCCTGCCGGGCGGTCAACAGATCGTCGTCTCTCAGACTGCGCGCATGCCGGAATCCTCTTCGGATATCCGGCTGCTGATTCGCCCCGAAGATGTCTGCGTACGAACCACCACGGCCGAAGCAGGCGCCAACCGGCTCAATGGCACGGTAACGTTTATTCGCGATGTCGGCGCCTCACTCGAAGCCACCATCGACTGCGCCGGTTTCACGCTGACCGCCGCGACCACGCCGCGCGAAACACCCGGACTCGCGCTTGGCATGCCAGTCGTGGCGGAACTGCCGGCGCATGCCTGCAAGCTGATCGCCGCACATGCGACGCGCTGATCCAGCAGTAATTCAGTACGGTTTTCACCCATACCAAAGCTTTCGACAGAGGAACGACCATGATCACCCACCACTTCTTTCCCCTGCGGGCACGCCGTGCCTTTGCGACCGCTGCGACCACACTGGCCTTCGTCGGCGTCGCGGTGCTCGGCGCCTTCGCGAGCCCGGCCGCCCATGCCGATGCGCTGGATTCGATCGCCAAGTCCGGCGTGGTCCGCATCGGCGTATTCGAGGACTATCCACCGTTCGGCTCCATTGGCCCAGATATGAAGCCAGAAGGCTATGACATCGACGTCGCCAACCTGATCGGTAAAGCGCTTAACGCCAAGGTGGAACTCGTCCAGGTGACCGGCGACAACCGCATGGCTTACCTCGCCGACCACAAGGCCGACATGCTGCTCTCCGTTGGACAGAGCCCGGAGCGGGAGAAGGTGATCGACTTCTCGCAGCCTTATGCGCCGTACTACCTCGCGGTGTTCGGCCCGAAAACGCTGGTGGTGAAGAACGCCAACGACCTCGCGGGCAAGACGATTTCTGTGGCGCGCGGCACGCTGGAAGACCTGAGCGTCACCAAGATCGCGCCGCCGAGCGCTACGATCAAACGCTTCGACGATCCGAACGGCGCTATTTCGGCGTTTCTTTCTGGTCAGGTACAGTTGATGGTGGTGGGCAACGATGTGGGGGCGACGATCCTCGCCCGTCATCCGGCGAACGATCCGGAGCAGAAGTTCGCGCTATTCAGCTCGCCGGATCACGTCGGCCTGAACAAGAACGAGCCGCGGCTCAAGCAGAAAATCGACGACACGATTGCCAAGGCCCGCAAGGACGGCACGATGAATGCGATTTCGGAGAAGTGGCTGCGCGCGCCACTGCCGGCTGATCTTTGAGCTTCGGGATTTTGCCTCCAGGCTTTGCTTCGTTATTCGGATGAGAGAAAAAATCCATTGCCCGGACGGGGTCTGATTTCACGATGAGCGGTCATTCATGAGTTACGCGTTCGACTTCAGCGGCTTCGGCGTCTATGCAGGCTTGCTTGCGCACGGCGTCGCGGTCACCCTTGGGCTCACTGCCGTGTCTACCGTGCTGGGCGGCATCGTCGGCGTGGGCGGCGCGAGCATCAGCGTGGCAGGACCGCGCTGGGCGCGCACGGTCATTGCCGCTTATGTGGAGTTGATCCGCAACACGCCGTTTATCGTGCAACTGTTTTTCGTGTTTTTTGGCCTGCCGAGCCTCGGCATTCATATCGACGAAGTGCAGGCCGCGATTCTGGCCATGACGGTCAATCTCGGCGCTTACGCGATCGAAATTGTGCGCGCCGGGATCGAATCGGTTCCGCGTGGTCAATTGCAGGCCGCTCAGGCGCTAGGCTTGCACGGACGCCAGGTGTTTCGTTTCGTGGTGCTGCCGCAGGCACTCGCCAACGTGTTTCCTTCGCTGCTCAGCCAGGTGCTGATCGTGATGCTGGGCTCGGCGGTGGTGTCACAGATCTCCGTTCCCGATCTGACCTATGCGGCCAACTTCATCCAGTCGCGCAACTTCCGCTCGTTCGAGAGCTACTTGATCATCACCGTGACGTATCTCGTGCTGTCCATCGTCTTGCGGCAACTGCTCAACTGGCTCGGACGCGGGCTCTTTGCGGGCCGCATGCCGCATCAACCTGACGAACCTCGCGGCTGGCGCATGCTGCTCGCGTGGCGCCCCGCCCGCACGCTGCCCACGGAGCGCTGATCATGGTCGAATTCACGCTCTGGGATATCGCCCGTAATCTGTTACTCGCGGCACGCTGGACCGTACTGCTGTCGCTGATTGCATTTGTATGTGGCGGCGCGGTGGGTTTGCTGCTGCTGGCAATGCGTGTGTCGCCGCTGCCGTGGTTACGCCGCGTGGTGTCCGTCTACGTGGAGCTGTTTCAAGGGACGCCGTTGCTGATGCAACTGTTTCTGGCGTTTTTTGGCTTGCCTTTGCTCGGCGTCGATGTGTCGCCGTGGACCGCTGCCATCGTCACGCTCACGCTTTATACCAGCGCGTATCTCGTCGATATCTGGCGCGGCTGCGTCGAGGCGGTGCCGCGCGGACAGTGGGCAGCGGGCGCGAGTCTAGGGATGACGTTTGGCCAGCAGTTACGCTATATCGTGTGGCCACAGGCAAAGAAAATCGCCGTGGCGCCGACGGTGGGTTTTCTCGTACAGGTGGTGAAAAGCACGGCGCTCACGTCGATCATCGGCTTCACCGAGTTGACCAAAACCGGCACGATGATCACCAACGCCGCCTTCCGGCCCTTTCCTATCTACGGGATGGTCGCGCTGATCTACTTCGCGATGTGCTTTCCGCTGACATGGTACGCGCGAGCGCTGGAGAAACGGCAGCGCGTGGGACAGCATCGGTGATATAAAAAGCGGCAACCGCCTGAACGGTTGCCGCTTTGTCGCACTTCAGATATCAAGCGCGCTAACGCGTCGCCTGCGTCGATTTCCTCAGCTTCGCCACCTCATCCGCACTAACCGCTGGCGCGCCGTTATTCCACCCCGCACGGATGAACGTCAGCACATCGGCGATCTGCCTGTCATTCAGGACTGGAGAGTACTTCGGCATCGGATACGGCGCCGGAACGCCCTGGATCACCAGGTCGCCAGTGCCATTCAACGTCACGTTGATCAGCGATGACGCATCGTGTTCCAGCACATTCGGATTGCCCGCGAGCGGCGCCAGCATCGGCGCGAACCCGCGGCCATCCACACCGTGACAGTGCATGCAGTACTCGGTATAGACCCGCGCGCCGGCATTGTTCGCCGGACGGTTCAACGACACCTTCGTCGCCTGCGGATCATACGAGTACGGCGGTGCGCCGTTCCCGCCGGCCGCCGGCAGCGACTTCAGATACGTCGTCATCGCCGTGACGTCCGTGTCGTTCATAGCCTGCGTGCTGTTATTGATCACGCTGGTCATAGATCCGAATGCCGACGCATGCGCGTTTGCCCCCGTCTTCAGGAACGCCTTGAGATCCTCGTCGGACCAGCGACCCAATCCGACGTTGTGCTCGCCCGTCAGGTTCGCGGCGAACCAGCCATCGAGGACACCGCCCGTCAGATACGCGCTGCCGCTTTCATCCAACGCTTTTTCCTGGAACGCTACGCCGCGCGGCGTATGGCACGAACCGCAGTGGCCCAGCCCCTGAATCAGGTACGCGCCGCGATTCCACGCCACGTCCTTGCCCGGCTTGTCCTGGTAGACGCTCTTGTCCAGAAACACCACGTTCCAGAACTTCAACGGCCAGCGCATATTGAGCGGCCACGGAATGTCGGCGGGACGGTTCGCCTGCTGGACCGGCGACACGCCGTGCATGAAGAACGCGTACAGCGCCTTCACGTCGTCGTCGTTGACCTTCGCGTACGACGGATACGGCATGGCCGGATAAAGGTTGTGGCCGTCCTTCGCCACGCCTTCACGCAGCGCCTGCGCAAAGTCCTCCTCGGTGTAGTGGCCAATGCCTGTTTCCGGGTCCGGTGTGATGTTGGTGGTGTAGATCCGGCCCATTGGGGTCGTCATCGGCAGGCCGCCCGCGAACGGCTTGCCGCGTGGCGCCGAGTGACAGGCCACGCAATCGCCGAGTTTCGCCAGATACGCGCCGCGCTGCACTAGCGCGTCGTCCGCGGCATGGGCGCTTGACTGCCACGCAAAGGACAACGCCACCGGCAGCGTGTACCGCAGCGCTGTGCCGAGCACCTTCAGTGTCTTGATCATGATCGGTCTCCGGTTAGGCGGTTTGCAACTGGCTGCCAACGGGCAACTGCCGTAGCCGTTTGCCGGTGGCCGCGTAAATCGCATTCGCCAACGCCGCCGCCAGTGCCGCTGTGCCCGGCTCGCCAATTCCGCCTGGCGCTTCGGTGCTCTTCACGATATGCACGTCGATATTCGGCGTCTGGTCGATACGCAACATCCGGTAATCGGTGAAGTTGTTTTGCTCGACGCGACCGTCCTTGATCGTGATCTCGCTGTAAAGCGCCGCCGTGATCCCGAAGATGATGCCGCCCTGCACCTGCGCTTCAATCGTGTTCGGATTGACGACCATGCCGCAATCCACCGCGCACACCACGCGATTCACAGTGACCTCGCCCTGATCGATCGTGACGTCCACAACCATCGAAAAGAAGCTGCCGAACGCGTTCATCACCGACACGCCCCGCCCTTGCCCCTGCGGCACGCTCGCGGTGCCCCAGCCTGCAGCCTGCGCGGCGATATCGAGCACGTTGCGCGCGCGCGGCGATTTGCCCAGTAGATCGCGCCGGTATTTGACCGGATCGACCTTGGCCTGCGCCGCCAGTTCGTCCATAAAGCTCTCCACGACGAAGGTGCTGCGCGTCGGCCCGACGCCGCGCCAGAACGCAGTCGGCACCGTGCGTGGTTCCTGGCGCACATAGTCGATCAACTGGTTCGGCAGGTCGTACGGCAGATCAGACGCCACTTCCACAGCGTCAGGATCGACCCCATGCTGAAACGCGGGTGGCGCGAAACGCGCAAGGATCGATGAGCCCACGATCCGATGCTGCCAGGCTATTGGTTTACCGTTCGCATCGAGTCCCGCGGAAATCTTGTCGTAGTAGTACGGGCGATACATGTCATGCTGAATGTCCTCTTCGCGCGTCCACACGACCTTGACTGGCGTGCCCAATTGCTTGCCGATTTTCAGCGCCTGGGTTGCCATGTCGAATTCGAGGCGCCGTCCGAAGCCGCCGCCAAGCAAATGGTTATGCACGACGATTTTCTCAGCCGGCAAGCCCGTCACCTTCACGGCCGTGTCCACGATGCGCGTGGGCACCTGAGTGCCGAGCCAAATGTCACAGCCGTCGGGTCGCACGTGCACCGTGCAGTTGACCGGCTCCATCGTGGCGTGAGCGAGGAACGGCTGCTGATAGACCGCATCGACACGGGTTTTCGCATCACCGAAGGCTTTCGCTACGTCGCCGTCCTTGCGTGCCACGGCGCCGGTGCCGTTGTTGGCGGCTGCGGCCAGATCGTCGACGATCTGCTTCATCGAGAGCGTCGCGCCGGCGCCTTCGTTCCACTGGATATCGAGCGCCGCGAGGCCTCGTTTGGCTGCCCACGTGTGGTCGCCGATCACAGCCACCGCATTGTCGGCCTTCACGACCTGGCGCACGCCGGGGATCTTCTTCGCATTCGTGTCGTCGACACTCGCGAGCGTGCCGCCGAATACCGGACTCGTCGCGATCACTGCGTAGACCATATCGGGCAATCGCACGTCGAGCCCAAACACCGCTGTGCCGTCCACTTTCTCCGGCGAGTCGAGACGCTTGACCGGCTTGCCGATGATCTTGAAATCCTTCGGATCTTTCAGCGTGATGTTCTGTGGCGCGGGCAGCTTCGCAGCCGCATCCACCAGTTGACCGTAGCCGAGCGTGCGATTGCTGGCCTCGTGGATCACCTGGCCGGCCTGCGCGTGACACGTGGCCGGATCGACCTGCCATTGCTGCGCAGCCGCATTGATGAGCAGGACCCGCGCGGTTGCGCCCGCCTTGCGCATCGGATCCCATGCATAACGGATCGAGGTCGAGCCGCCTGTTAGTTGTCCGCCGAGCAAAGGATCCGAAAACAGTTTCTCGTTGGGCGGCGCGTGATCGATGGTGACGCTATCGATCGGCACTTCGAGTTCTTCAGCGATCAGCATCGGAATCGACGTATAGACGCCCTGGCCCATTTCGACCTTCGGGATCACCAGCACGACCTTGCCCGCGTTATCGATCTGGATAAATGCATTGGGTGCGAACACGCCGGCGGGCGCGGGTTCACTGGCGTCCCCGCCTATCACCGACTTGCCCTGCTGGTCCTGACTCCGTGCTGGCATGCTGAAGCCGAGCAGCAGGCCCCCGCCCGCCGCCGCGCCAACCGTGGCGCTGAACTTCAGAAAAGTGCGGCGGCTGACCCGCGGGCTCGCGCTGTCGCGTTTGTTGCCGCTTTGCGCATCAAGCAATCCTTGCGACATGTCAGGCCCCCTTTGCCGCTTGCTTGATCGCCGCGCGAATGCGGTTATAAGTGCCGCAGCGGCAAATGTTGCCGGCCATGGCGGCGTCGATATCCGCATCGGTTGGGTTGGGGTTCTGGGCGAGCAGCGAAGCTGCCGACATCACCTGTCCCGACTGACAGTAGCCGCACTGGACCACGTCGATCTGCCGCCACGCCTCTTGCACTTTCTTGCCAGCGGGCGTATCGCCGACCGCTTCGATGGTGGTGATCTTCTTGTCGCCGACGGCCGCAACCGGCAGCACGCACGAGCGCACCGCGGCGCCATCCAGATGCACGGTGCATGCGCCACACTGCGCAATTCCGCAACCGAACTTGGTGCCGGTCAGGCCCACCAGGTCGCGTAAGACCCACAGCAAAGGCATATCAGGCGGGGCGTCGACGCTGTGCGTCTGACCATTGATGTTGAGTGTTGTCATGGGGCGACTCCGGTTGCGGGTTATTGTTTTGAGCGGTTTATACAACGACGTCGAACTAAACGACTTCGGGAGGCTGAATTTATTCAGCAGGCCGTTCTAATACGGGGTAATGCGGTGACGCTGACGTGCGGTCCGAGCAATAACGAACGCCAGGTAGGGAACCGGGCCGCGGCGCTTTATGGTGGCAAAGAAATTGTAGCGTCGCTTTAAATACTTTGTCTGCAACCTGCCAGGCCGCGACAAGCGCTTTGAAACTGCCGGCGGCAGCCCGCAGAGTTTTTGCTAGGATGCCCTTATCACCACCCGCCAGGAGTCGAGCCATGACCGATCAGCAAGCCACCCAGTTCCTCAACGAGGTGCGCAAGCCTCTGCTGACCCTGCACAAGGCCATTCTCGACCACGAGCGCGCCAGCTATGAGAAGGAGTTCGGCGCGGTGACACCGGCTGCGTTTTTGCAGGTGTTGATCAACGGCTCGGGGTTTCGCTGGATTGCGCCACTTTCGACCGTGATCGCCAATGTAGATGAAACGCTGGACGATAAGGAAGCCACCGACACCGACCGGATTGGCGCTGTCGAGTCGGTCGCGGCGCTCTTCTCCGACGTGGTCCCCGGCAATACGTTCTTGCCGCGCTATCTGCCGTTGCTGCAGGCGAGCCCTACGATCCTGCATGAACATGGAAGGGTCGCCCAGATACTCAGGGCGGTCGAAGCGAAGTAACGGCCGCGGTGCAAACTCGCCAGGCACGTTGCGGCGATTTACGTTCGTCAAGCCGCGTACGATCCCGAATCTCCTCACCGTTGCAACTGAGGAATTCTAGCGACGAGCGCCAGCCGCATTGAGCTTGCGCCACAGCGTCGTCTTGCTGATACCCAATGCCTGGCAAACCTGATCGCGGTCACCATTGAAGGCATCCAGCGCGGCGCGAATCTCGTCCGCTTCGACCCGGCGGCTGCGTTGCCGCAAAGTCATCGCCGCAGCGGCTGCGTCGTCTTCCTGCAACTCGAACAGCTCGGGTGCGATTGACTGCAAGACCTCGTCGCTCAACCGCGCGTCGCCTTCCCCCAAATCCGCCGAGTCCGCCAGTTCCACGGCAATCCGCTCGATCACGTTCTGCAGTTCGCGCACGTTGCCGGGCCACGTGTGACGGCTAAACGACTCGCTCACCGGCGCGAGAACCTCCATTGCATCGCGGGCGTAGCGAATCCGCGCCGCCAGACGCGGCTCGCGTCGCGCGGACTGACAGAGCAACTCTACGGCAAGCGGCATGATGTCCGTCAGCCGTTCGCGCAACGGCGGCAACGCGATGTTCAGAATGTTGAGCCGGTAATAGAGATCCGTGCGGAATTCACCTTCCTCCACTGCGGCAGTCAGCGCGCGATGCGTCGCCGCGACGATCCGCACGTCGATGCGTGTCGGCTCCGTCGAACCCAGCCGCACGACTTCGCGCTCCTGTAGCACGCGCAGCAAGCGGCTCTGCAAGGGCAGCGGCATCTCGCCGATTTCGTCGAGGAAGAGCGTGCCACGGTGCGCCGCTTCGATCAGCCCTGCCTTGCCGCCACGCCGTGCCCCGGTAAAAGCGCCTTCTTCATAGCCAAACAGTTCGCTTTCCAGCAGGGCCTCGGGAAACGCGCCGCAATTGAGCGCAACAAACGGGAAGTCGCGCCGCGCGCTCAGTTGATGCAGACTCTGCGCGACCATCTCCTTGCCCGTGCCGCTCTCGCCGCGAATCAACACGGTGGCATCCGATTTCGCATACCGCTGCACGAGTTGCCGCACCCGTTCGATGGCCGGACACGCCCCCACCAGATCGTCGAGCCGGTAACGCGCGACGAACTGCTGCGCCCGTTGTCGCGATCGCAAGGTGCGATCGAGCCGCTCGACCGCGCGCGATTCCTGAAACGTCAGCACGGTGCCGGTGGTCACGCCGTTATCGACCAGTGGTCCACGATGCACCACGTAACTGATGCCGCGTACGGTTTCGAGCGACTCGCCCTCGATGTCGGGCACCGCGTCCGAGAGCTCGGGCGCGATCTCGGGCAGCAAGCGCCCCACTGCTGCGACTGGCTCGATACCCAGCACTGCGGCGAGGCGCTGGTTAATCGCTTCGACGCGGCCTTGAGCGTCCAGCGCGACGACGCCGTCGCGCAGATGCTGCAAAACATTATCCAGACGATGGCGCCGCACCGCTTCGCCCCACGTGGCCTGGGCAACTTCGAGCGCGGTATCGAAAGCCACGCGAACCGCAGCGCGCGAATAGAGGAACACCGCTTCCATACCAGCCTTCGCCGCGAGATCCGTGACGAGGCCTGGGCCCACGATGGTGCCGACGCCGCGATCACGCAGATCGAGCACGCACGCTTCGGCGTCCTGCGCCGACTGATACGACGCGAACACGACGTCAATGCCATAAGCTGCCACGAAGCGGCGCACTTCAGCAGGCGTCTCGCCGTAGGTAACCAGCGCAACCTGCGATGCATCCCGGCGCGCCCGCGCCAATGCGTGCATCACGTCGAAGCCGGTTGGGTTGATCAGCACCACCGGCACATCAATGCGGGCCTTCAAATAGGTGCCGTTCGAGCCGGCCGCGATGACGATATCGGGACGTTCGTTGCCCGCCGCGGCGATTTCGTTGACGGCGTCCTCATAGCCGCGCGATACCAGCCGCAAATTGGCACGGGCATCGTACTCGCCGGCGATGTCGCGAAACAGGTCGCGCAGTTTGCTGATACCGATGGCCCAGACGCGGGGCCGGGAGCCGGGTTCGGGAGGACGGTTCATGGCAGGTCGCTCCAGTCGGGAGCATGAAATGACAGAGCTACATTATGCATCTCCAATTTCATTTATGAAATTAAAAGTTCCACAAATGAAATTTCACTGCAGTTAACTCCACACCCAAAGCCCCACGAAATCAACGACTTAGGCCCGTAGTCCATGCCTGGCCCATTCCTTGCAGTAAAGGGCTCAAACTTCACCGGAGAATTACGTGAGCTCAATCACCAGCCAATCAACCCGACAACCCGTCAGCGCCGGTGCGAAATTCCGCACAGCGGTAGCAGAAGGACAGCCGCTGCAGGTCGTGGGCGCCATTACCGCGTATGCGGCCAAGATGGCCGAAGCGGTCGGGTTCAAGGCGCTCTATCTGTCAGGCGGCGGCGTCGCGGCCAATTCGCTGGGCATGCCCGACCTCGGCATCAGCACCATGGACGACGTCCTGATCGACGCGCGCCGTATTACCGATGCAACCGGCCTGCCGCTGCTGGTCGATATCGACACCGGCTGGGGCGGCGCCTTCAACATTGCGCGCACGGTGCGCTCGTTCATCAAGGCAGGCGTCGCGGCGGTCCACCTGGAAGATCAGGTTGGCCAGAAGCGTTGCGGGCATCGTCCCGGCAAGGAAGTCGTGGCGAAGGAAGAAATGGTCGACCGCGTGAAAGCCGCCGTCGACGCACGCACCGACGATCAGTTCGTCATCATGGCGCGTACCGACGCAGGTGCCTCCGAGGGCATCGACTCGGCGATCGAGCGCGCGGTCGCCTACGTCGAAGCCGGTGCCGACATGATCTTCCCCGAAGCCATGCAGACGCTCGACGAATACCGGCGCTTCAAGGCCGCGGTAAAAGTGCCGATCCTGGCGAATCTGACCGAATTCGGCTCCACGCCGTTCTTCACCACCACCGAACTGCGCGACGCGAACGTGGATATCGCGTTGTATTGCTGCGGCGCGTATCGCGCGATGAACGCGGCCGCGCTCAACTTCTACGAAACGGTGCAACGCGACGGCACGCAGAAAGCCGCCGTTGGAACCATGCAGACGCGCGCCGATCTGTACAAGTACCTCGGGTATCACGAGTACGAGGACAAACTCGACGCACTGTTCGCCGCACACAAGTAAACCCAGCATCCAGGAACATGAGGACGACACCATGAGTGAAGCAGACAACAGCACTCCCGCCGCAGGCGCCTTCAAACCGAAAAAATCCGTCGCGCTCTCAGGCGTGACGGCGGGTAATACCGCGCTGTGCACGGTGGGCAAGACCGGCAACGACCTGCACTACCGGGGCTATGACATTCTCGATATCGCCAGCACCTGCGAATTCGAGGAAATCGCCTATCTGCTGGTGCACGAAAAGCTGC
>NZ_JBAURZ010000312.1:0-14065 GCF_049581445.1 Paraburkholderia sp.
CTCCGGCACCTACGTCTGCGCGGATGCGCTGCAGCGGCTCGCGGCTGCGCCGCTGGTCGACGCCTTGGCGCTGGGGGACCCGGATTTCAGCCCGACCTCGACGCTGGAAGTCCGCCTGATCCTCGAACCGGCGATTGCACGCCGCGCCGCCGCTCATGCGCGGCCGGACCCGCTCGCCGAGCACTATCTCGCGCAGATGGATTCGATCGTGGATGTGACGGACCCCGACCAGCGGGTGCTCTGGAACAACAGCGACCGGCTGTTTCACCGTCAACTTGCAGTGATGACCGGGGACGCGTTGCTGGTGAAAATCGCCGACGAGGTCGCCAAAACGATGGATCAACCGCTCTGGAAGCGGCTCAAGGACGACGGCATTTACGACACGGGGCGGATTCGCCTGTATGTATCGGAACACCGGCTGATTTACGAGGCGATTGTTGGCGGCGACGCTGATGCGGCAGCGTTTTACGTCCAGCAGCACATCATGCGGGTGCGCCGCGATATTGCGCCGAAATAGCGCGGACGGCGGCCTCCGAGCGCCAGCGTCAGCAATGTGCAGCGCGAAGCAGTGGACTGGCGGCCTTTCTTGACGCGGCCTCACCCCGAGCCACCCGCACCCGCTCGTTGTACCCAGTACGCCGCCTCAACCCGACTGATCCGCAGAATGATGCTCGGGCTTGAACATGGCCTGGCAACCCGGACTCAACTCTTTCTTATGCTGCTTCATGCAAGCCGTGATCTTGTCCTTGTTGGGAATCTCGGCGCTGCAGAATTTCATCGCATCGCCGCGACAGGCCTTTGCTTGTTCGTCCTGTGACGCGGCATGTACGCCGCTCAAGGCCACGTCGAGAGCCAGCACCGTCAGGCAGCTCGCGGCAAGCACGCTCCAGCGGCGGAACAGAGGGCGAGAAATAGATCGGGACATGTGGCCTCCTGGTAGTCAAGTTATTTACCGCAACACAGGTAACCCCAGAAGAACGCCAGCGCGCCGACAAATCGTTTTGCTGCACCGCACACTTTATTTTTGACACACTTATAATGGCAAACACTTAGGTATTAACCCTAAGTCAAAACTGCCAATATTGAGGTGCCACGATGTCCAGCCAATCCGCTTCGTCCCGCGTCGTTCCTGCCAGCGCCCGTCCGGCAGTGTCATCGTTTGGTGTAACGATTCACCGCCTCGCGAAGTCCATCTGGCGTTCCTATGAGCGTCACAGCCTGTATGAAGTCATGCTCAAAGGCGGCTACTACGAAGGTCTGCCCGATGATCTCGAGCGCCGCACGCAGCAAATGGGGCAGCGCTGATCACGAGCGGGTTCGGCCCGCCGTCTGACGAATAGTCAGCAGAATTCGGGCCCGCCAGTTTTGGGGGGCTTGGGACAGGCCGGCGACACTCAGCGCGAGGCTCGAGTCAGCGTCAATCCTCGCCCTGCGTAAAACCGTTTCATTGTCGTGAACGGCAGGTACGCATCAGCCTGATACGGCGTCACGCCGGACGGATTGTGAAACCACACGCCGTCGCGATCGCGCCCATGCAGCAGAATCAGATGTCCGCCGCGCTCCTGGTTCGCGTCGTTCGGACGGCGAATCTCGGGACTGACCGAAACGATCGCAAGCGTCTCGCTGGTGATGCCAGCGGCGATCTCTTCCAGCTCCGCCTCCGGCCATACCTCCACCTGCAGACCGAATACACGTTCGGCCCATGAGGCAAACGGCCGATAAGTCAGCCCGTCCACTCCGCCGTCTTCGCGCATGCGATAGACATCATGGCGTAGCGCATCGTCAAGCATCGCGGCGCGAGAGGCATGTTCGATGCCCCATAAATCCAGCGCGGATTCGAGGCAGGTCAGCCCGCAAAGGCGTTGTCCCCAGAAACGATAGCGGTCCGGTTCGGTGAAGCCGCTGCGTTGCCATGCGGGGTCTTCGCAAGGATCAACGTCCTGCTCCGCGATGCGCGACACCCACTCGGGGCTGCCCCATTGCGAGTAGTACGGCACCCCTGAATTGCGCACGGTCTGGTCTTTCATGGATCAAATTGGAAAAGTTGAAGGGGACTCAAGATAGACTGCATCGTGCATCAACCCCGCCGCCCTCGTAGCAAGCAGAACGCAGCAAAACACGAAGCCGAAAACTTAGCACGAGTCCGCATGATTGCCGAGTCCAGGCGTTGAGAAAGACCCCACCGGATCACACTTGATTACATGTGAGCGTGAAATTCCCCGGTAAAATAAACCATATGCACCGGGCATGACCCGAGCGCGAACCAGTGCCCAGCGCCTATCCAGGCACGTCCGCGGCATCCGCATAAAAGCGGTCACACTGCGCGTTTTGCTGTACATTGGCTCCCCGCGCGTGGCCAGTCGTCTCGCAGCAAGGGCGGAACGACGCGCCGCTGTCCAGCCTTTCGCGTCCTTCACCGATCCTATTTAAAAAGACAGACCTCCACGCAGCATGGCCACTGAAGCAACCTCACCGGACTCCATCGCAGTTGCAGAACGCGTGCGCGAGTTGATGAGCCGTCACGGCATCGGTAAGCGGCAGCAAACCACTGAGCTGTGCCGCATCCTCGACCTGAGTTTTTCGCAGGGGCACCGCAAGCTGCGTGGCAACAGTCCCTGGACGCTGTCGCAAATCAAGAAGGTCGCCGAGGTGTTCGGTGAGCCCGCCGCGCAACTGTTTGGCGCGCAATCGCTTGACCCCGGCATGGTGGGCGCCATTGCGCAGGAAGCGACGTTTTCCGTTGGCGCAATCGAACTGGCCTGCACGGCCTGGGTCGGCGCCGCACTCGAACCGGGTAGCCGTCCTGAGTTCATCGCCTATTCGAAACAGGGGCAATGGCGCGTCACGCGTCATGACGGCGCGCTCTATCAAAGCGCCTATGAAGTTCACAAGATTGAGATTTATCCGCGCCGCGGCGAGGTGGACAAGCCGCTGATCGCCGTGGTCGATGACGATCACGCTTCGGCCGACAATCTGCGTGACTACCTCGAACGCAGCGGTTTTGCGGCGATGGCGATCTACGGTCTTGCGGCCTTTCAGGATCAACTGCAAACCCAGGTATTCGATGGCATCGTGATCGACTGGCTGTTCGGCAATCAGACCTCAGCGGCAGCCATTCGCGCCGTGCGGGCGTCGGAGAATCCCGACGCTCCGTTGTTCGTGCTGACCGGCGAACTGCTGACCGGCAAGGCGAGCGAGTCGGAAATCAGCGAGATCATCCGCAACTACAACGTGGCCTGTTACGAGAAGCCCGCGCGCATGGCGATTCTGGTCGCCGATCTGTCGAAGCGTCTGAACCGGGCTTGAGGCGCTGCTGAAAACCATCACACCGTGCTGCGCGCCGACAACGCGCGCTGCAGCGCACTGCGCAATTCTTCGTAGTGCACCGGCTTCACCAGGTATTCGAAGAACGGCCCCGTGCCCGCTTCCGGCGCCTCAGGTGCGTATGCGCTGATCGCGATCACAGGCACACCGGCGGACGGCCCGCTTCGCGAAGAGAATTCGCTGAAGAACGCGTAGCCATCCTGATCCGGCATATGCAGGTCCAGCAGCACCGCGTCGCAGCGCCGCACATCTAGCCAGGCAAGCGCTTCGCGAGCGCTGCCGACAGCGGTCGCTTCATAGCCCATGTGCGTAATCATTTCCCACAGAGACTCGCGAATCAATCCGTTGTCGTCGACGATCAGCACCTGCGAGTGCACGTCGTCGGGTGCGGTGAAGGTCATCGCGCCGGGATGCGTGACGGGCTCGACCGGACCCACCGGAATCGTCACCGTGAATGTCGTCCCCTCGCCCACGGTGCTTTCCACGGCAACGTTGCCGCCGAACAGCTTCAAGAGGCCCTGGACAATGGCAAGTCCCATCCCCGCGCCTTCGAAGCGCCGCGCGCGCGAACCGTCAAGCTGGGTAAATTCCTTGAACATCAGCGGCAACTGGTTGGGCGGCACGCCCGGTCCCGTGTCACTTACGACGATGGTCAGCACTGCCAGCCGTTGCGCGAGGCGCACCCGCACCGAACCTTTCTCGGTATAGCGGATGGCGTTTGTCACCAGGTTGCTGACGATCTGACGAATCCGATGCGGGTCCGAATCGACGGGCCCGGTCAACCCCACTGCTTCGCTTTCGAGCGCGAGGCCGCGTACTCGGGCAGCCGGAGTATGTTCGTCGACGATCGACGACAGCAATTCGCGCGGTTCGAACTGCTCGTAGCGCAACTCCAGCTTGCCCGCTCCGAGGCGCGCATAGTCCGTCAGATCGCGCATCTGCGCTTCGAGATGCCGGGCCGCGCTTTCGAGCCGCTGGATCACCTTGCGGTCGGCTTCGGACTGAAAGTTGAAGCCCAGCAGTTCGATCGACGAGACGATGGCATGCAACGGCGTGCGCAGTTCGTGGCTGATCATGCCGAGGAACGCGTCCTTCGCAAGGCTTGCCTCGCGCGCCGCGCGGCTCGCCTGGTGTTCGGCTTCGAGCGCGGCGCGTTGCTGGCGAATCAGGCGGCTGCGACGGCGGCCGTTCACCACCAGCAGCAGCGTCGCCGCAGTCGAGAGCGCCAGCAGCATCAGCCCGGCCGCAAACAGCATTTGGCGTTTGTCGATGAAATCACGGCTGATGGCTTCGCGGTCCGCGACATCGGCGAAGCGCCGGCTCAGGGCGAGATCGTTGACCTCCTGCCAGTGCGCCCGCAACGCGGCGACAATAGGATCGATATGACGCGGATCCTGAGCCAAGGCTTCAAAGTCCGGTTCGAGCCCATCCAGCATCGTCTCTAGCGACTGAATTTCACCCTGCTGACGCTGCAACAGCGCCATCTGATCCGTCAGCGTTTGCGTCGAACCCGCCATCACATGCAGCTTCGACTGCAACACTTCGTAGCGCAGTTGCAGCCGTGGATAGTCCACATCGGTACCGCTGCGGTACAGCAGCAACTGGTTTTCGAGGCGCGCGTAGGCGATCTGCAGTTGCGCCGCGTCCCAGTAGAAGCCATCGTAAGCGCCCGTCAGCAGCGCGGTTGCACGCGGATTGAACAGATTCGCGTACAGCAGATAGCCGATCGCCCCGGCCGGCGCGGCGAGCGCGGTCGCCCAAAGGACGGCCAGCAGCCAGCGGCGCAGCCGGTGCGGCATCACTTGACGATCAACGACCTGATTTGCCATACGAAGGATTTGACTGCATCAATGTGCCTTCATTGCGCACTGTCCTCACCCCGCAGATGTTTCGCCGCCCGCTGCGACGCCACCACGATCAGCTTGAGCGTCGCCCGCGTGGCGCCGACAAACAGCTTGCGGGCGGCGCGCTCATCGAAGGTGTCGAAATCAACTTCGGTCAGGATCACGCACGGCGCCGACTGTCCCTTGAAGCGGTAGATGGATTCCAGCAGCAGGTCACCTTCGCGGTACTCCGGGCTACCGAACAGATCGTATTTTCCGGTGAAACTGCGCAGCCGATGCGGCCCGAGCTGATCGAGCGAACTCAATGCTGAACCCTCGCGCCCGCGAAACGACAACACCGCGATGTCCTGCTTGCGAAACCCCAACGACAGCGCCTGGGTAATTGCCCGCTTGGTCGACTCGATACAACTTTGCGCCGCGGACGCCTCATCGTAAGTGGACAGCGAAATATCGGAGCCGTCGAACGGGCTGCCCGATGCAAGCGCCGCCGCGAGCGGCACTGAACGACCTACCACGTCACGGACATAGTCGAGAATGTCGCGCGGGCTGCGATAGTTGGTGGTTTCCTTCAGCGTAGTCCAGCCGGGCAAATCGACAGGCTCACGCATGTAAAGGTTCTGCAGCGGATCTTCGAGCCACCACCAGGCCGCGCCCGGCCGCAGCAGACGCTCAAGCGCGCCGACCCACGGCTGCTGGAAGTCCTGGCCCTCGTCGACGATCAAGACGTCGAACTGCCAGCGCGCGTCGATTGGCGTCGCGGCAAAGCTCTGCTCCAGTTGGTCGAAGATGTCAGGGGCCTGAAAATCCGGCGTATGGCCGCCGTCGCGCGCAACCCAGTCGCACAACTGATGGTAGTTGGCGATTTTTGCCTCAGGGGGCGCCACCCGCGCAATGTGGTCCGCCAACGGCCGGTTGAAGCACACATACAAAGGCCGCGCGCCGCGCGCGACCGCATCGTTCATGACCTGTACCGCAAGCTGGGTCTTGCCGGACCCGGCCGTGCCGATCACACGCAGCCGAAACGGCGAGAATTCGAGCCGCCGCGCCCACGTCGCCAGACCGCCCGCCAGTCGCGTGACGAGCGTGCCGGCCTGACCGACCAGCGCGCTCGCATCGGGGGTCAACGCGAGTTCGTCGGCGAGAAAATGGTGAATCTTGGCTGCGCAGGCGAGCCGCGGTTCATCTGCCGGCAAGGCTTCGCGAATGATTGCGGCAAGCCGCTCCTTGCGCGTCGCATCGACGATGCGACCCGGGTTCACGCCGGCAATGGCTGCGTCTTTGACGGTATGGTCCGGGCAATACAGCAGTTCCTCGACGAAATACGTGCCCGCGCCAAACGCGGCCGTAAAGCGCCGGTGCATCCCTTCGATGGTGCGCGCGAGCGCCACCGCCACGTTGCGCTCAGTCTGCAGGTAGACCTTGACGAGTCCCTTGGGCGTTTCACGCAGAAAGCCGGTTTTCTGCTCGATGATCATCACGCGTCCGGATGGGCTGACGATCACGAAATCGGCTTCGCCGAACACCGAAAAGCCCTGGTTCAGGCGGGTCCAGTGCACGCCGTGATAGACGGTGTAATCGTTCGGCAGACCCGCTTCGAGAAGCGCGAGGGTTTCGCGTTCGCGCACAGCGGCGCCAGTGGCGGCAAGATTTTTCCAGTCGTCGGGGACAATGCGGGCCATGCGGTGTCTCGTCACATTCGGGTGCGCTCATTGTACGCAACGCATGGGCCTCTCTGACATCTATACGGCGCCTGAGGCGTCCCTGGGCTACAGCAGCGCCACACCAGGGTAGCACGGCCCGCAAAAACTGCATCAAGGCCTCAATCCGGGGGGCCGACAGGAAATAACAAGCCGCATCGTGTATCGTAGGCGGTTGAACGCCGCATTGAGTGCGGCTTGCCAATCACGATAAAAAGGATTTGCCGGATGATTACGATCTGGGGACGTGCCAACTCGGTCAACGTCCAGAAAATTTTGTGGTGTTGCGACGAACTGGTGCTGCCGTACGAGCGCATCGATGCGGGCCTGCAGTTCGGCCGCAACAACGAGCCCGACTATCTGGCGATGAACCCCACGGGCCGCGTTCCGACGCTGGTCGACGGCGATTTCGTGCTGTGGGAATCAAACTCGATCCTGCGCTATCTGGTGATGCAATACGCCCCGGCGAGTCCGCTCTATCCGAGCGAGGCGAAGCAGCGCGCCAGCATCGACCGCTGGCTGGACTGGTCGCTCTCTACGCTGCAACCGGCCGAGCGCCCGGTGTTCTGGGCTATCGTGCGCACGCCCGAAGCGCAGCGCGACACCGCAAAGCTCGCCACCGATCTCACCGCTGTGACCGCGTTGTGGAAGCTGGTGGACAATCATCTGCACGCGCGCTTTTTCCTTGAGGACGAGAAGTGCACACTGGCGGACATCGTCATTGGCGCCTATGCCAAGCGCTGGTTCGGTCTGGACGGAATCGAACGGCCGTCGCTGCCGAACCTGGAGCGCTGGTATTCGCGGCTCACGACGCGCACGGGATTCAAGAAATATGTCGATTTCACGCTGACCTGAGCGGGCTACTCCGCGCGTGAGCATGACCTGTGCGGGCCATCAGTCCGCACGGCCTTGATCTACACCCGTCGCACCGATCACCCAACATGAGTCGCGATATCGCCAGCATGCTCGCCACGGCGCAGCAAAAATTTAGCGCCGGACAGTTCGCCGAAGCGACGGACCTGCTGCAAGAGATTCTTGCGCTCGATCCGCAACACGGCGAGGCGCTCGAAGGACTCGGCTATATCGCCGCCAAACAGGGCGAGCATCAGCGCGCCGCGGACTATCTGATACGCGCCGTGGAGGCGCTGGATGCATCGCCGGACCAACTCCAACTCGCCGCTCATGTCTGCCAGTTGGCCGACCGCCACGCCGACGCCGCCGCGCTCTACGAACGCTGCCTCGCACGCTTACCCGACCACGGGCCGTCGATGCATGGCGCGGCGCTATCGCTGGCGAAACTCGGTGAAAACGAACGGGCACTACAGTACTTCGAGCGGCTCACGACCCGCCATCCACAACTCGCCGAGGTGCATTACAACAAGGGCAATCTGCTCGGCGTAATGGGCCGCTACGACGACGAGATGGCTGCCTACGGGAAAGCCATCGCGCGCAAGCCCGACTTCGTACGCGCCTATGTCAACCTCGGCGTGGCGCTGCGCGACCAGCACCGCTTCGACGAAGCGTTGCTGCAGTTCAAGAAAGCGCTGGCCATTGATCCCAACGACGCCGGCGCGCGCACCAATCGCGCCCAGACCAATCTGCTGCTGGGCGAGTTCGAACACGGCTGGCGCGAGTACGAATGGCGCTGGCGCGACGGCACGGACAGCCACGGCTTCGATGCAGCGCAACTCTGGACCGGCGCCCAGGCACTCGCTGGTAAGACCGTGCTGGTTCACCACGAGCAGGGTTTCGGCGACACGCTGCAATTCGTACGCTTCACCGACCGGCTGAGTGCCGCCGGTGCGCGGGTCGTGTTGCGGGTGCAGAACGCGTTGCTGCCGTTGTTGCAGGCTTATCCGGGCGTGGCCGAAGTCGTTGGCGAAGACACGCCTCTGCCGCCATTCGACTACCACATTCCGCTGATGAGTCTCGCCTTCGCGCTCAAGGTCCGCGCAGCGGATCTGACCGCACCGGAGCATTCGTCGCAGCCGTATCTGAGCGCGGACCCTGTCCGCGTTGCACAATGGGAGAGGCTGTTTAGCAGCAGCGCGCGGCGACCGCGCGTGGGCGTCGTGTGGTCGGGCAGTCGTGGGCATCTCAACGACCGCAATCGTTCGATACCACTGGCGCAACTCGCGACGCTGTTCGATGCCAACGCCGAATTCGTCTCCCTGCAAAAGGACGTGCGCGACGACGACCGCGTGCACTTTGGGGAGCTTGTACAGCGCGGCATCCTGCGCGATGTGGCCAAACGCCTGGAGAATTTCGCCGACACGGCCGCACTGATCTCTCAACTGGACCTCGTGATTGCCGTCGACACCGCCGTCGCACACCTCGCGGCGTCGCTGGGCAAGCCGGTGTGGATCGCATTGCCGTTCACGCCCGACTGGCGCTGGCAAATGAATCGCTGCGACAGCCCCTGGTATGCGAGCGTGCGCCTCTTCCGGCAGAGCGCACGCGGTGACTGGTTGAACGTGGTGAGAGAGCTGCGCGACGCGCTCGCGGCGCTTCCCGTCGCGTAGAAAGCAGCCCGTCACGCTATTGGGCGATGGCCCTTATAATCGACACATGAAGAACGCCAAGCCCTCTACGGTTGCCGCAAAAGCCGCCGCTGCCCGCGACGCCACCCACGACGGTGGCAACGGCCACGCACATATGCACGATCACGCGCATGACCATGATCACACCCACGATCATGAGCAGGCCCATGCGGCAACGCCGGAAGCCGCACTGGTGATGGCTGAGGAATATTGCCGCGAACGTGGGGAAAAACTCACGCCGATCCGTCGCAAGGTGCTGGAACTGCTACTGACCTCTGGGCGCGCCACCAAGGCCTATTCGCTGCTTGACGACATGCGCCAGATCCACCCGGGCTCCGCGCCGCCAACGGTGTATCGGGCGCTCGACTTCCTGCTTTCAGCTGGGCTCGTGCACCGGATCGAATCGATCAACGCGTTCACCGTATGCCACGATCTGACGCAATGTCAGCATGGCATTCTGGTGGTTTGCCAGCAATGCGGCAACGTCACGGAACTGCACCAGCCCAAGCTGCGCCAGGCACTGGTTGCGCAAATCGAGGACGCAGGGTATCGCCTCGCCAGCGATGAAATTGAGCTGAAAGGGTTGTGCTCCGCCTGCCAGGCCGCCGAAGCTGCCCAGCTCGCGCAAACATCTGCGCCTGCCGGCCGCGCCTAAGCCCTTGCGGCATCGCAAATGCGTCAGGGCCAGAGCGATTGCGCGACTAGTCGCGCCAGGGGGCGGGCTTTAACCCGCCGCACGCGCGTCAATCGCGTCGTGCAGCAGGCCAACGAGATCGTCAGGTTGCGCCGGTTTGGTCATGAAATGCTGAAAGCCCTCACCGATGCTGCGTAAGCGGTAGGCGTCGTCGGTATGACCTGTCAGCGCGACGGCCACGGCCGGCGAGTGATCACTACGAATCTCATGATCGCGCAGCCGCTGGATCAGGTAGAAACCGTCCATACCGGGCAGTTCCAGATCGCAGACTACCGCATCAGGTAACAATCGCACCGCTGCTTCGACGCCCTCTTCCGCATCCGCCACCGCGACGACATGCGCACCCTCCGACTCAAGCAATAGCGTCAACGATTCCCGGCTTTGCGGGTCATCTTCGACGAGCACAATCGTTGCCTGGTCGAGTCTCAACACTCCGTTCATTTTGCGTTGTTGCCAAAAACAGGTTAGGCCCAGCAAGAGGGCCATCATATCGCGCGGACCACCTCGCAGTTGCCGCGGCCAGGTTCTTGATTCCGCCTGGCATCCACGATATCCGACTGTGTTTGACGCGATGAGTTGCACCCCGTCCAGAAAGAATCAACCGGAGAGTGACTGCAACGCGCTGCGCACACTAACTCATCCACAAGTCACATGCATGAAAAAACAAGCCCATTCAGGGCCTTAGCTCAGCCTCACTGTGCTCACATCGCCGTCGCGGCTGAAACAAAATCCAATCATATGTAGCACGGAGCGTGCCTCATAGGCATAACGGGTCAGCAACTCGATTTTTCCACTTGTTGCGCTCAGCAGTAGCGTGCTGTGAGGGCTCGATCCCTGCGCAGCATGTCTTCAGAGGAATCACCTTCGGGATCAGCGTCGTAATAGCGCTCCGAAGGCTCATTCGAGTATAGGACCCGGCGTCTACGGCAGAGGCGACGCATCTGCTGCTACGCAACACAAAGCGAACCAGCGCGCTGCCAGCGCATGCTGTCGGCAAACGATCGCCGCAGCGCTATCATGGACAGCGATGCGCACTGGGCACGACGACCGGCTGCGCGCATGGAACGGCACGGCGGGCAAGGTCGCGTACAGTTGCGCTGATGGCCCGCAGCGGCTCCCTCTTTCAATCCGACGATACCGACATCACGATGCAAGAACTCGATCCCGCCACGCTCGAAGCCCTCCGCCATGTCAGCACGGCCACGCTGACCACCCAGTTGTTCAAGCGCGGCTTGCGCAACACGTTCATGCAGGGGGTTGCACCGCTCGCAGGACATCAGGGTGCGAATCTGGTAGGGCCGGCGTTTACGTTGCGCAATATCCCATCACGCGAAGATATCGATGTGCTGGAGTTGTTTGCGAATCCGGAGTACGCACAGCGCAAATGCGTCGAAACGATTCCGGCCGGTCATGTGCTCGTACAAGACTGCCGTGGCGAGCGCAATAGCGCGTCGTTCGGTTCGATTCTCACGCAGCGTCTGCATGTGCGCGGCGTCGCCGGGATGGTCTCTGACGGCCCGGTGCGCGACAGCACGACCATCGCCGCACTCGGCCTGCCGGTGTTCTGCGCGGGCGCTAGCGCGCCGCCCAACCTGATCCGCCACCATGCAGTGGATATCAACGTGCCTATCGGCTGCGGCGGTGTGGCGGTGTTTCCGGGCGACGTGATCGTCGGCGACGCGGATGGCGTGGTGGTCATCCCGCGCGAAATGGCCGCGGACGTCGCACAAGCTGCTGCGGAACAGGAACAACTGGAAGAGTTTCTGACGGAACGGATTCGCGAAGGCGCTGCGTTGCCGGGCACCTATCCGCCGAATGACGTGACCAAGGCAGCTTACGCGTTGTGGAAGAATCAGCGGAAGAACTGAGGTCGCGCCTCGGCTGTGTATGCGCGACTCACTCAGATGTGTCGCGCTTGAGTTAGCCAGTCTGCCGGGCTGGCCAACCCTTTCCTTCCCATATATTTCTGCCCGTTGCGAGTTGTTACCTGCAAACGGTAATGAAAGGAATTCCTGCCGGGCGTTCCGCGGTTTTCCAGAGCATGAATCAGCATCCCGCATACATTGCGGACCTTCCAACGGGTTGAGATCGACCTCAGACGGCAAGCGAAACAGTTACCGTCGTAAGAAAAACCAATATCTCCGCGTTGTCCCGACATTCCAACACCGATGTAATAGCCACGCCGTCGCGGTGATTCTGCGGGACGGCCATCGTCCGCCGTGTCCGCATGACACGCTGGGTGTGTCGTGTCAGCGCGCGTTATCGCTCGCCCCAGCCGTTTTAACCGTACCCGTGGCACGATATATTGGCCGAACCTTCCCGTCCCGACGAGCCAGAGCCCTCCAATGTTCAGCACAGCAAGGGCATCGGCGAGCAGCTTGCAGCTTTGTCAGCCGCCGAGGCTGAAAAAGCTGAAGACGTTGCCGCCCTCGTGTATGTCGCGTTGGGAGTGCCATCGCGCACGATCCAGCGCGAGACGCTAACGCTCAGCGGCAACGCCATTTTCCATGCCGAACTCGTGGATGGTCGAGAGGTGGCGGTGCGTATCAGTGCGCGGCGCGGTTCGTTCGCGTACACGCAGCATAATTTAAGCGCACTGGGGTCCTTAGGCCTGATTGTGCCAACCGTTCTCGCGTCGGGTCCGACATCAACAGGCGGTTCGTTCGTTATCCTGAACTGGATTCCCGGACGCGATCTGCAATTCGAATTGTCTGAGTTGAGCGACCGGCAAGCTACGCACATCGCGGAGACGGTCAGCGACTGGCAAGAACGCGTAACGAGTCTGCCGGAAAGCCGGGGCTTCGGCTGGGCGCCGATTGGCGCACACGCACCCCACGCGCGATGGACGGATCTGTTTGGCCTGCCCGCCACCGCCGTGACCCCGCCTGAGCATGCCGCGCCACTGGAGCGTCTGCGAGGACGCCTGCGCGCTGTGCGTCGGGACATCGAACCGTATTTTGCATCGTTGCGTCCGATCTGCTTTCTGGACGACCTGACGATCAAGAACGTGATCGTGGAACACGGCCAACTGCGTGGGATTATCGATGTCGACTTCGTGTGTTATGGCGACCCGCTGTTGTCAATCGGCACCACGCTCGCACACATCGCGGCCGATGTCGGTGAAGCCGGTCATCTCTATGGACATGAGTTGATTCGCTGTGCAAAGCCTTCGGCGCTGGCACGGCGCGCCATCTACTTCTATAGCGCGTTATGGGTGATCGGCTTTCTCGCCAGCACGCTGAGCGCAGGAGACGCAGTGAGAGCAGATGAACTGACAGCGGTTGCCGACCACATACTGCGCACGGCGGAGACCCGACTGCCTGCGTGAACCGGGAACGATCGCCGCGCCACTAGGCTTTCTCGCGTTGCGGCCCCACGCCATGCAAGAGCAACGCCACGGCGTGCCGGGCGATGTCATCTGCGGTGAGGCTGCGCCGCACCGGATCATTGCGCCACAACTTCGAGGTGGCCAGCGGCAGAATCGTCAGACCGAGCAACGAGAGAAACACCAACGACGGTTCCAGATCCGCATTGACCCGCCCCTCTTTCTGCCATTGCTCGATTCGCTCGAGCGATGCCTTGTGAGACGCGTGTCCAAAGCGCTCATGCATGCGCTGGCGCAACAAGCCGCCGTCGCTGATCACCTCGCGCACCCACAGTGACGGAAACCACGGATGTTCGACCGAGATATCGACGAACCGCCGTGCAAGTTGCGTGATGGCGGCTACCGGATCGTCCGGGTTGGCCTCGAATGTGCCACCAATCGCCGTGCGCAGCGGCAGAAAACGCTCATCGATCAGCACATCGAGCAACTGGTCGCGCGTCTTGAAGTAGTAATGCACCATGGCCGGTGTAAAGCCCGCTTCCCGGGCAATCGCGCCCAGCGTGGTATCCACGATGCCCTGGCGCGCGAACAGCGTAAGCGCTGCATCCAGCAGCCTGGCACGCTGTTCCGGCCCTTGCAGG